>CAKTUS010000147.1 GCA_934621485.1 uncultured Clostridia bacterium | reverse complement strand
GTGCAGGGGAATACAGCTGCATTTTAGCCAAAAGGATGATCGGTATCGGCGCTGGAACTGGCAAAAACCATCTGCACGCTTTTCAAAAGAAATTAACGGCGGATGACCTCGTCGATTTGCAGCAGGGAAACGCCTTAAACCTGAGCCGCTACGCGTGCGACAGTTTTGATATCGTTCTGCTGATGGAGCGGCTATATCTCCTGAAAAAGCAGGAAGATCAAAGACGCTGCGTGGAGAGGCGTGTGAGCAAGACGTAGGGCAAGCTGGTTTTTGTCTTCATCACCAATGACATGCTGAGCCTGACGAAATTCATGAATCGACCGGGAACCTTTTTTTGCACGAGGATTGCAACAACAAAACCTCCCGACTGGATGATTTCCTCTTTGCATTCCATACCGTAGATGCTCGTGGGGACGTCCTGAGCGGCATCTTCGCGTGCTGCATCGGGTAGCGGCGGATGGCGCAATCTTTCGCCATCATTCCTGTACCTGTGAGAAAGCGTCTGCCGTTTGCGGCTGAGAAGGAGGAAAAGGGCTTGCATAATGCCATTGAAACGATGCGGAGCCGTATCGCAAAAATCCTCGGCACAAACCATGCTTCTCTGTATCTGTACGGCTCGGTAACGATGGATGATTTCTGCCTGGAATGGAGCGATAGCAGTTTGCTTTGTCTGACGGATAAGCCTGTTACGTCGCAGCAGGGCAGAAGTTGGTGGGACTCCGGCAAAGCCTTTCAGCTGAAGAACCGTTCAGCCCTTATGATCGCCGCTTTGAGGGAGGAACCCTGCCGAAAACGGCCTTTCGTGAGCAGCGCCTGAAACGGTGATCTACTGGGCCGCCAGCGGACGAAGGTGAAATATGACTTTAACGCGCTGCCCTGGCTGGAATGGCTGGAGCAAAGTCGGCTCTTGCACGGACGGGAACGTCGTGGCATGTTTTCCCGTCCCACGCAGAAGCAGCTGCGTCATGCCATCGCCCTGCATGCGGCAACCATCCGGCAGTATGGCGGTCAAACCGGCGTGACGCTGTATTCCTGCGGTTGGCTGTTGGATATCGCACGCGGCTTTTACACGTTGAAAAACGGGGAGATCATTTTCAAAACGGCGGCGGGGGAATGAGCGCTGGAGACCGGCCGTGCCCCATGGAGGCGGAAATGCGCCGAATGCTGGCCATTCGCCGGCAGCCGTTGGTTTATCGCGATCGGCCTGAGAACTTGCAGCGGCTGGCTTCTCTGGGCGGCGCTGTGGAGTGCTTTAACTGGGTGCTGGTCGAGAAGCTGAACCAATAGCACAAAACCGGGGCGGTATTCGCTGCTCCGGTCAAGCCGTCACAAAAGCTAGCCAGACGGCGATCTTTTGTGACGAGAAGCGCTCTTTGCCTACTCGCCTGCGGCTCGCCGGGCGGCAAAGAGCGTAAGGAAAGCCTTGCTGCGCAAGGCAGCCGAAACCGACGTACACGCCGCCAGTTTCGGAATGAAAATCGGAGGGCTGCCGCCCTCTGGACTGTTCCCCAAGCAACAGACAGAAAAATAAGGGGCTATCGTAGAATTTCATAGAATAACGCGGTCTTGCTTCTGATTTCAACGGGAGTAAGACC
>CAKTUS010000146.1 GCA_934621485.1 uncultured Clostridia bacterium | reverse complement strand
AGAAACCTCCAACTCCATTGAGGTCGTCGCGTGGGGATTGCCGTTACATCCGGCGTAAACGCCAACATTATAGGCCACCTGACCGGGAAAGTCAAAGCCTTTTTGGATTTTTGGGAAAGTTTTTGAAGAATCGTTTCAAAGCGGAAAAAAACCGGCGGAATCGTAACAATTCCACCGGGTCTTAAAGCTGCTTTACAGCTTTTGCAGCATGGTTTTATCCACTTGCCGGTACAGGACCAGACACAGGGTCAACGAGAACAGCTCCGCAATGGGGAAGCTCCACCATACCGCGTCCACGCTGCCGGTCTTGCTCAGGAGCCACGCGGCAGGCAGCAGTACGATGATCTGGCGGCACAGACTCATCAGCAGACTGTAGAACCCCTTCCCCACGGCCTGAAACAAGGTGGAAATGGTGATGCCCACCGCCGCCAGGAGGAAGCTCAGGCTGATGACCCGCAGGGCGACCACGCCCATGGCGGTCAAATCACGGGCGTCTCCGGCCTCGAACAGGCTCAGCAGCGTTTCGGGGATCAGCAGGAAGGCCACCGTGCCCAGCAGCATGATCGCAGCCGCCCAAATCAGCGCCACCTTGAGCGCGTCATATACCCGTTTGCGCATCCGCGCGCCGTAGTTGTAGCCCAAAATCGCCACCAGACCGTTGCTCAGGCCGAATACCGGCATGAATACGAAGGACTGCAGCTTGAAATACACCCCCAGCACGTTGACAGCCGTCGCACCGAAGCCCAGCAGGATCATATTCATCAGTACGTTCATCACGGACGAAATGGACTGCATGATGATGCTGGGGAAACCCACGTCCAGAATGCCCTTCAGGATCGTCTTATCGGGGCGGAAGCCCTTGAGATGAAGGCGTAGCTCCACGTTTTTCGCCTGATTGAGCACAAGGCCCAGCGTCATACCGCCGATCTGACCGATGACGGTGGCGATGGCCGCGCCTGCAATGCCCATGGCCGGAAAGCCCAGCAGGCCGAAGATCATGATGGGGTCCAGAATGATGTTGATGACCGCGCCCGTCAGCTGCGTCGCCATGGACAGCACCGTGTTGCCGGTGGCCTGCATCATGCGCTCAAAGCAGATACCGAAGAAAAGGCCGAAGCTGAAAATGCATACGATGCTCAGATATTCGCCGCCCAGCGCCTGCAGCTCCGGGTCAGGCGTAAAAAGCTTGAAGAACGGCCTGGCAAAAAACAGGCCGATCACCAGAAACAGCACGTATCCGCACAGTTCCGTGAACATACCGTTCTTGGCCGCGTCCCGGGCCTCTTCCGCCCGTTTTTCGCCCAGCCTGCGGCTGATGAGGCTGTTGAAGCCCACGCCCAAACCGGTGGATACGGCGATCATCAGCATCTGGATAGGATAGGCCAGCGAAACGGCGGTCAGGGCGGCGGAGCTGTACTTCGCCACAAAAATCCCGTCCACCACGTTGTATAGGGCCTGCACCAGCATGCTGATCATAATGGGAATGGAAACCTTGGGCACCAGTTTTCCCATTTCCATCGTACCCAACATTCTGGAACGTTCCTGTGTCTCCATTCGTTGCTCTCCTTCATTTGCATAGTCGGGGGAAAAGCCCCAAGGGTCTATGGTAA
>CAKTUS010000145.1 GCA_934621485.1 uncultured Clostridia bacterium | reverse complement strand
ATGGTACTCGCCATGATGGCCTGCATATCGCACGGCACTTCGATGGTTCCGGTGGAGTATTTCCAGACCGTAAAGACCATGTCGGCCATATCCGAGCAGAAATGCACGGCGGTGCACGGCGTTCCGACAATGTTTATAGCCATGCTCGGCCATCCCGATTTTGATAAATACGATTTTTCACATCTTCGCACCGGAATAATGGCCGGCTCGCCATGCCCGATAAAAACCATGCAGGAGGTTATCGACCGCATGGGCATGCGCGAGATAACCATAGTTTACGGACAGACCGAATCCTCACCGGGCTGTACAATGTCGAATGCCGACGATACAATAGAGCACAAGGTTGCGACCGTCGGCCGCGATCTGCCGGGATGTGAAAACAAGATCGTCGATCTTGAAACCGGAGAGAAAGTACCCGACGGTACTCCGGGAGAATTCTGTACCCGCGGATATCATGTAATGAGCGGATATTACAAGATGCCAGCCGCCACCGAGCAGGTGATTGATAAGCAGGGCTGGCTCCACACCGGAGATATCGCCGTGCGCGAGCCCGACGGCTACTACAGGATAACCGGACGTGCAAAGGATATGATAATACGCGGCGGCGAAAACATATATCCGAAGGAGATAGAGGATTTCCTTTACACTCACCCGGATATAAGCGATGTTCAGGTCATCGGTGTGCCGAGCAAAAAGTACGGCGAAGAGGTAATGGCCTTTATAATTTTAAAGCCCGGCCGTACCCTTACCGAGCAGCAGGTCAAGGATTACGTCGCCCATAACATGGCCCGTCACAAGGTGCCCTCGTATGTCGCCTTTGTGGACGAGTTCCCCATGACGGCGAGTAATAAGATCCAGAAATATAAATTGCGCGATATGGCGGTAAGCATGCTTCATCTTGAGACCGACGCCGCCGTAGAAACGGCTTAAAGCAATACGTGTGAAAGGAATGAAAACGAAATGAAATTAGCTTTTTCTACCCTCGGATGCCCCGGATGGTCCTTTGATGAAATTTTTGTCACGGCAAGAGATCTCGGAATACAGGGCATTGAAATACGCGGCATTGCTGACACCGTTTACGCTCCGAGATGCCCGGAGTTTTCGGATGAAAATATAGAAAAGACCTTATCTGTGCTTAAACGCTCGGGAATGGAGATACCGGTGCTTGATACGGCCTCGGTGCTCGGAGTGCCTCAAAGGGCCGAGGATTCAATGCGCGAGGCGAAGGATTACATTGTGCTGGCTTCGCGGCTGGGTACAAAGTATGTCCGCGTTATGCCCTCGCCCTATGCCGAGCCCTCCGACTGCGACGTTCGCCTTTGCCGCTCGCTTTATACCGAGCTTTGCGAATTCGCTCTTG
Organism: uncultured Clostridia bacterium; assembly: GCA_934621485.1. Taxonomy (GTDB): domain Bacteria; phylum Bacillota; class Clostridia; order Christensenellales; family Aristaeellaceae; genus Limiplasma. The sequence continues at coordinate 388 of CAKTUS010000145.1, read as the reverse complement.
ATTACGGCGTGGTTCCGCTTATGGAAACCAACGGAGTTTTCGCCGAATCGTCGGTGCTCGCAAAATTCCTCGATTCCATCCCGCTCGAAAATAAGGGAGCGCTGTGGGACGTTCATCATCCGTATCGCTTTTTCAGGGAGGTTCCGTTCATTACCGTCGGTACCCTGGGTGATCGCATAAAGCACACCCATTTAAAGGATTCGGTCATGGTAAACGGCAAGGTCTCTTACCGGATGATGGGCTACGGTGACGTTCCGCTGAAATCGGTGCTCAAGGAGCTGGGCCGCATAGGCTATAAGGGATATCTGTCGCTCGAGTGGCTTAAGCGCTGGAATCCCGAGCTTCAGGAGCCGGGCATTGTCTTTGCTCATTTTGTAAGCTATATGGA
>CAKTUS010000144.1 GCA_934621485.1 uncultured Clostridia bacterium | reverse complement strand
ACACAACTCCATGTCCTGAAGATAGTCTTCCATATCGTCTCCCTCAAGATAACAAAGTTCTTTAGGAATCGACTGGGTATCCAGCCGAAGCTTTGCCAGCTCTGCAGAGATGTCTTTTTCCCGTCCTTCTGATTTCAGACGGTCAATAAGGATTTCCCGAGCTTCTTTTTTCCTGTTCCTCCCGTAAAAGTTGGAGATGGCAAGGTTTTGATAGAACTCGGCCACCTGCTTGCCAAGATTCCTGCTGCCAGTGTGGATGACGAGATATTTACAGCCTTCATCGTCCACATCCAACTCAATGAAGTGGTTTCCGCCGCCAAGAGTTCCCATGCTGCGGAGAATCCAATAAAGATTCTTCAGGTGTGAGATGCAGCGCAAATCATAAATCCCGAAGTCCAGGTCCGTCCTGGAATCGTGCACGTTTCTCCCGGCGGGTATCCTAGAGTGGATTATACGGTCAAGTTCAGACAGGTCGATGTCAACCTTCCCAAGCCCTGCGACCAACATCCCACATCCCAAATCCACCCCAACGATGGAAGGCACGACCTTTTGGCCGAGATTTGCAGTGAAGCCAATGACGCATCCGGCACCAGCGTGAACATCCGGCATGACCCTTACTTTGCACCCATCTGTGAAGGACTGGTCGCATAGCTGCTTTATTTGGCTGTATGCGGCCATATCAAAATTCTCGGTGAAAATCTTTGCGGTAGTGTACTTCCCGCATATTTCAGTTGCCTTTGCCATGATACTCCCCCCTCTCATATCAAAATTCCGTAGGTGTCATAGAACTGCTCAACGGCGTCGCCGAGTTCGTAATCATAGTTGCGGATTTCATAGAATCCGCGCAGTTTCATGGAATCATTCTTGAGAGCGGTGATATCAACCTCATAGTAAGCCCGGGCTCTTTCCAAAGAACGCAGGTCTTTCTCAAGCTTGGTCCTTTTATACCTGGCCTCAAGGCGTGAAATCCAGTCTTTCTTGATGCACAGCGACGGGTACACAGCAAAAATGCGGTCGTAACCAGATGCCATGAGCGCTTTGCGCACTGCGTCATGAGAGGACACAAGCACATCAAATCCTTGCTTTGCCAGGTCAACTGCAACATTGCAGTACGACACGGCCCAGTTGTCACCCTTGACAAAACAGCTACTCTCAAGGTCGATGGTATGCCGTCCTCCCTTGAATCTCGCGTATGAGCTCTTCCCTATTCCAGGGTATCCAATAATAATCATGTGGAGTCCCTCCTTAGTCGATAACTTTAAGAACAACTGCCGGCCCTTCGACATTGAAGCTGGTAGTGTCATACGGCTCTACATAAGTCGTTGTGACAACATCTGTGCGGGACCTGAGCTCTTCGACCAAATAGACCGTTTCTACGCTGGCGAGTACCTTCTTTTGAGAAATCTGGTGAGCTTTCAAGAAATCAAGGATGCTGTCAACGAAATCGGCTCCTTCTGGATCATTGTTAAGTGAGAGTTTTTCTGAATAGTTGCTAAGAATCTCAATGGCAGAATCAGCAGAGATATAGCTCGGGATAGCAGACATTTTCATTTCAAAATCACCCTTTCAATATATTGTTTGCCACGAAAGAAGCCATACCGTCAATATAAGCATCTTGAGCCACGCTGATGGCTCCATGGCTCTCCAGCATATCTCTCATGCTAATCTCACGGCCATCGCTTGTGACACAGCGCATCCGTGTGCTGCCACGATTGACAGGGGCTGTTTTCTTGTCCTTTGGATGGATGCCAAACGGAAGCGAAAAGCCCTTCTCGAACACCCAGAGGTGGTAGCAATCGCACGCATTGACGAGGCGGCT
>CAKTUS010000143.1 GCA_934621485.1 uncultured Clostridia bacterium | reverse complement strand
CCAAACGGCCTGTTCTCCCCGCGGCAGCGTCTCATCCACCCCTTGAGGCAGCCGGCTTAAGGGAATTAATGATTCGTCGTTCTCCGCATAACGATAATCATCCGGAAGATAAATTCTGGCAGAGCGTTCCCCCATTTCCAGCATGGAAAGCACGCTCTTTACTTCCCTCCAGTTACGATATTCATCCCCCGGATCTACCCCCATCCCTCCTGAATCAATCAAGTCCAGAACGGCTTTACTCTGATAGAGTGTATCCGAGGCATACTCTGCGGCTGAAAACACGGAACGCAGATAATTATAGGTCTGTTCAAAAGTAACCTGCAATTCATTCTCTGCCCGAATAAGGTTTGTCCGATAGGCCTGCCAGCCAAAAAACACCAGCACTGCCAGATCTGACAGAAGCAGCAACACCGTAAAAACCAGCAGGAATTTGACCCGCAGGGAGTGGAAAACGGAAAAACGTTTTCGGCCTTCTTTCATCCTTCAGCCTCTTTTCTCACGGGATTCACTTGGCGTTATTCCAAAGGTTTTTTTATACAGCTTGGCAAAATAGTTGGGATCCTGATAACCGCACATTTCCGAAATCTGATATAGCTTCAGTGACTTATCGGGCAAAAGCCGGCGAGCTTCCTCCATTCTCATCCGAAGGATCGCGTTGCCAACGGTCTGCCCCGTTTCCTTTTTGAAGAGGTTGCTCAGGTAGGACGGCGTCAGATAGACCTGCTGGGCTACCTGCAGGATACTGAGATCGGGCTGAGACAAATGCTCTCGAATATACTTCAGCACCTGCCACACCGTCCGGCTCGTATCGCCGGAATCACTTTCCGGCTCCAACATCACATTCAGCTTTTGCAGCAAGAGATGCTGGAGCTCTTCCAGCGTATCCGCCTGCTCCACCAAAGTCCAGAGTGAGTCCGATCCCTGATGATCCGGCGCAAAAAAAGCCTGTTCCTGTTGACTCAGCGTAAACAACATGTAGTGGTACAACTCCCGGATGCGATTAACCGGCACGCTTTGCTCGCTTTGAAGCGTTCGATAAATTTCCTCCACCCGGCGGTAAGCCACTGCCCCATCCATTTCTCTGACGGACTGAAGAAACGGTTCCACGTCCGGCGGCTGTGCGGCCGAAACGGTTTCCGACGTATGCAGACGGCTGAATGCCGTAGTCCCATAGGAAGCGAAGAACAGGGATTCCAGTTGCTTCAGCGCGCACTGATAAGACCGCCTTACCTCTTCTGCTGAGAGTGCGATCGGGCCGACGGCGCACAAAACAGGCGCTCCCTGCTGATTGATCGACCGTATCTCTTTTTCCAGCTGATCCTGAAACAGCAAAGGGGATGAGGGATGCATCTTCGCCGCCCCGCAAATGACTGCGATGATGCGCTGTTCATCCTGCTGATACAAAAGCCGTTTCTGGCTTTGACAGCTGGCGTCCAAAGCGCTGGAAAAACGGTTTTTCAGCACCGTGTCAATTCGATTGCGGGCTTTGAACACCAGAACTTGAAACCCCTCCTCCGGCATGACGTTCAGCATCTGCAGATTATCCCAAAGGCGTTCGTCCAGCGTACTGTGAATCAGTGCCCGGACAGTTGCGCTTTCGATGGCAGGGCGGTTTTGGACCAGCAGGCCTCTTTCCCGAAGCTGCTTTCGATTTGCCATGCATTTTTGAACAGCCAGCAGCAGTTTTTCTTCTAACTCCTGAATCGAAAAGGGCTTGCGAATAAAACTGATGGCAGACAGTTCAATGGCAGCCCGAAGATTTTCCACATCCTCGTAACCACTGATAAACAGAATTTGGCATTCAGGGGCAAGAAGGCGCAGCTTTCGGCAAAGTGTCACAC
>CAKTUS010000142.1 GCA_934621485.1 uncultured Clostridia bacterium | reverse complement strand
CGTTCATCCACCGGCAAAGCGTCCTGGGTCAGAAAGCACACCACATCACCACAGCTGGCCAAAAACGCCTGATGCCGTGAGCCGCCGTGGTCAAAGGTTTTGCGGGGAATCGTCAGCCATTTGACAAAAGGATGGGCGGCGGCGATTTTCGCCGTTCCATCGTCCGATTCGCTGTCCGCCACAAGAATTTCACAGGGAGGAAGGGTTTGCTGTTCCAGACGGCACAGCAGCGCGTCCAGCGTTTTTTCCGCGTTCAGCGTCATCACGATTACGCTGACGGTCATGAGCCTTCCCCTCCTTCGTATTAGGCCGCCGTATCGGATGGATCCGACGGCTTTGAAACTTCCAGCTTTTCCCCATTCACCATCCCGCCAAAAGCGGTCCTGAACAGAATCCTCAAATCCAGCCCCACGGACCAGTTCTCGATGTACCACAAATCATGCTCCACCCTGGCGGGAATGCTGGTGTCGCCCCGGTAGCCGTTCACCTGGGCCCAGCCTGTCATGCCGGGCCGCACCTGGTACTTGACCATGTACAGGGGCACCGTTTCCCGGAACTGCTCCACATAGTAGGGAATTTCCGGCCGGGGGCCTACCAGGCTCATGTCGCCCTTCAGCGTGTTGAAAAGCTGGGGCAGCTCGTCCAGGCTGGTTTTACGAAGCAGCGCGCCAATCCGCGTGCGCCGGTCGTCCGCACTGGTAGACCAGGCGGTGTCCTGCCGGTCGTTGACTTTCATGCTGCGGAACTTGTACATGACAAAGGGCGTCTTGTTCAGCCCGATGCGCTCCTGCCTGAAGAAAACCGGCCCGGGGCTGGACAGCTTAATGGCAATGGATAAGACCAGAAACAGCGGGCTTAGGAGGACGAGCAGCAGCAAACTGACCGCCGCGTCAAAGGCCCGCTTCACAAAGGCGTTCAGCGGATCGTCCAGAGGGGTGGTGCGCAGCTGAATCAGCTTGATTTCTCCCACCATATCGATGGTGGGCCGGGTGGGAATCACATCGTTGTAGAAGGGAATGACGCAGATTTTGGTGCCGCACTTTTCGCACACCTCGATCACATCCTGGGTCACGCCCACTTCCTCCGGTTCCAGCGCCAGAATCACCTCGTCGATGCCCACGCCGTGGAGCCGTTTTTCCAGCCTGCTCAACAGGTCTTCGTCCGGGGGAAAGCAGCCGGCCACATGAATACCCAGCCAGGGCCGGCTTTCCACATTGCGGATGTACCGCCGGGCCATCTCGCCCCCGCCAATCACCAGCATGTGCTTCAGGTTGTACCCGCGGGAACGGGCATAGCGCAACACCGCCTGCAGCACCGCCCGCTTGGCGACCAGCGCCCCGCTGCTGACGACGAAATACACCGCCAGCACGCCTCGGGAGAAGTCCTGCAGCCGGAACAGGTACAGCCCGGCTGCCGCCGTTAACAGGGCGATGGCATTGCCCGCCAGAATCCGCCCGGTTTGCAGCCGGGCCTGATGGGTACGGCTGGTGCGGTAGATGCGAAAGCTCCACAGCAGCAGCACCGTCCAGGCCGCATAAATCAGCGCCGCCACCAGCGCCCCGCTGCGCAGGCCCCGGATATGGGCCAGGTTCACCTGATCCCGGCTGATCACGTCCAGCCACAGCCAAGTGGCCAGCAAATAGCTGAGCAGCACCAGCCCTGCGTCCGAAAGGGCGTTCAGCCGGTTCAGCAGCCGTTGGTTCCTTTGAATCATGCTTTCCGTTCCCACCTGTCCGTATTTTCCAATGGCGCGGCAAAGCCAATGGCCTCCAGCGCCTGGCAGCGTTCGGCCTTAAGCGTTCCCGCCCGGTATCGCCGCTTTTGTTCATACAGCCAGCTGCCCAGGGGATAGCCCTGATCGGTTACATAATTGGCCTTCACATCCAGC
>CAKTUS010000141.1 GCA_934621485.1 uncultured Clostridia bacterium | reverse complement strand
ATGTAGATGGGGATATAGATGGCGTACAGGGTGATGATGGGCAGCTCGGAGGAGTCGAACTTGAAGGGGCCGAAGCCTTCCATGATGGCGCCGCCATAGAAGTACAGCAGCCACAGGGAGCTGACCAGCAGACCGAACACGGCGGAGTTACTGGCCATGTTGGTGGTGGGGTCGACGTTTTTGAACATCTTCAGCTTGGGGCTGTCGCTCTCGACGGCCAGGTCGAACATGCCGCGGGTGACCGCCATGGTCAGGCCGTTGCAGGTGCCCCAGCAGGAGATGACGACGAACACGAAGATGGCAGCGCCGCCGATCTGACCGAAGATATTCTGGAAGGCGATCTTGGCACCGGCCTCGCCGCCGGCCATCATGACCTCGGACTCCACAGCGCCGGCCAGACCGACGTAGTAGATGACGTACACGATGGCAACGATCAGAGTGCCGATCAGCAGAGCGCGGGGCATATTCTTCTTGGAATCCTTCAGCTCGGTGCCGATGGAGGTGGCGCAGATCCAGCCCTCAAAGGCGAAGGCCAGGGACACGATGGCGCCGAACAGGCCCTCGGTAAAGGGCATCTCGGTGACGACGTTGGAGAAGTTGAACTCGGTCATGCCGTTGGCCAGGCCCACGATGGTGCCCACGACGGCCATCAGCAGCAGGGGGATCAGCTTGATGATGGTGGTGGCGATGGCGAACTTACCGGCCAGCTTGGGCGCCAGAGCGTTCATAGTATAGGTGACGATCATGAACACACCGGCCAGCATCATGGTGCGGCCGCCGACCACGGCGTCGTCCCAGCCCATCAGCACGCCGAAATAGCGGGCGGGCAGCCAGCTCAGCACGGACACCAGGGAGGGGTAGTAAATGACAGCCATAAACCAGCCAACATAGTAGCTGTAGGTCTTGCCGCAGGAGGCGGCAGCATAGCCCACCAGGCCCTCGACGCCCTCGTGGCTCTGGGCCACAACGCCGAAAGTGCAGGCGCTGATGATCATGACAACGCCCATGATGATGAAGGCCAGGATACCGACAGTCAGATTACCGCCGGTCTTGGTCAGGACGGCTTCGGCCTTGAAGAAAACGCCGGAACCGATGACGGTGCCCACCACCAATGCGATGGCTACGGGCAGAGTATACCGTTTTTCCATAGTGATTACTTTCCTTTCTCACTTTCCTAAACATGGTGGACAGTTTGACATACTTTTAACGATCCACATTTGTGAGTATACTATGACTTTTGGGCGGTTGCAACCCCTAATTTTCCCTGCGGCAGAGAAATTCACCGAATGATTTTGTGTATTTTTCACAGATGACCCCAACGGGAAATTGTCACAAAAACGGTCATGTGGAGCAACCTTTTGACTAAAAACGACAGTGATTGTGAAAAAATCGCCAAACCAAACGGCGGAAAGTTTCTCAAAAAGAAAATCCCGGAGCGCCGATGATCAGCGTTCCGGGATCGGTCTCGCGTTATACAATTAAGTGTGTATCCGGCTGCTCTGCCAGTTTTCCAGCACCACGCACACCACGATGATGGCCGCACCGGTCAGGCCCACGGCCGTCAGCCGCTCCCGCAGAAGAAGGTACGAGCACGCTGCCGTCAGGATGGGCTGGGTGCATTGCAGCAGCGACACGGTGTAGGAGGACAGCCGGGTCAGCGCCATATTGCAGCTGGCGTAGGCGGCCGCCATGGCGAGACTGCAGGGCAGCCACGCCTTCAGCGGCGCGGCCCGCAGCGTCCGCACGGTGCGCCGTCCGAACAGCAGCATCAGCGCGGCAGCGCCGGAGAACCGGATGCCCAGGCACCACAGCACCGTGATGCTCTGGAAGCCGATCTTGGAAAGGGGGGTGCCGAAGCCGTACAGCACGCTTTGCAGCAGGATCAGCAGCGCATAGGGCAGCGTACCGCCCCTCCCCTT
>CAKTUS010000140.1 GCA_934621485.1 uncultured Clostridia bacterium | reverse complement strand
GCCCACCTTCTTGGAGGGGCCGGAGCCGCTCTTGGTGTACTGGGCAATGTTCTTGTCCAGGTCCACAAAGTACTGCATGGCTTCGTCATGGCCCTTCATCTGCACCATGGTGTTAATAACCAGCTTGGCGGTGCCGGCGGTGTTGGGGTTGGACATCCAGATCAGGCCCTGATACTCGGGCTTGAGCAGATCATTCCAGCCCTTGGGAATTTCCAGGCCCAGGCGCTCCAGCTCCTCGGTGTTCACCATAAAGCCCAGGATGCCCTTGTAGATGCCGTACCACTGGCCGTCGGCATCACGATACATGGGGCCTACCAGGTGGGAGGCGTTCTTGGCTTCGTAGGCTTCCAGCAGACCCTTGGCAGCGCTCTCGTTGTAGGGATCGGTGGTGCCGCCGAACCATACGTCGGCAGAGGGATTGCCGTTTTCTTCTTCAATCTTGGCGGCCACTTCGCCGGTGGACAGGCGCTGATAGCTTACCTTGATGCCGTACAGTTCTTCAAAGTGCTGGCAGGCGGCGATCAGGTAGGCTTCCTCGCAGGAGCCGTACACGACCAGCTCGCCCTCGGCCTTGGCGGCTTCAATCAGAGCGGGGTCGATTTCCTCGGCGCTGGCAAAGCTGCACAGGCCCAGAACCATCATGGCGGCCAACAGGAGGGCCAACAGTTTCTTCATAAGGGGACACGTCCTTTCTGTTTGTTTGCACGGATACGGGATTCATTTTTCGGATCTCAAATCCTGTTTGAGTATCATAACATGAGTGCAAACGATTGTCAAGTATTTGTCAAATTTCAAAAGTTTTTTTGGCTTTATTGGGAGACAGGCCTTTGAAATCCGGCGCATCGCCCGTTGTCCAAGCCTTCTTCAGCGCGGCTGTTTTTCATGCCGATTGGGACGCTGCGATATGGAAAGCCGGTCTTGGAAAGCCGCACGTCAGCGCCGGAAAGCCTCTGCCGGCGTTTGCGCCGCCGAGCGGGCCGCAGGCGCTCAATTCGTTTTTCAGCGCCGCTTTCGTTTCTTTACCCAAACCGGCAGTTCCGCCAAAAGAGAGGGCCTGTTTTCCGCGGCAAAATAGGGCAAACAAAAGCAGCCTGCCGGTCCTGTCATGTTTTCGTCAAAACATCGCAGACAGCTTCTATGCGGAACGACCCCGTTAGGAGCTCGCTTGTCAAAAAAAACTCGCCTGACGGCGAGCTTTTGAAAGACAGCCTGCGCTGCCGCTTTGATTACTCGTTTTCGCTTTGAGCGGGTTCATTGTGGCTTTGAGGAGCGCGGGGACTCAACGCCTGCCACTCTGTCAGGGTTTCAATGCGGGTACCCTCGCTGCCGGTGGCGGGGTCGAAGGCAAACTCATGGAGCCGCTTGCAGGCAAAGCGCTGACATTGGCCGCAATGCTCCAGGTTTTTGCTTTCCACACAGCTTTTGATGGGGCAGCTTTTACCCCAATAAGGCTTTTTGATTTTCAGGCAGCCCTCGCATTTCATGATATCGCGATACTGACATTCGCTGCACAAAAGGCCGCAACGGGATTCAACCATGTTGCTAATCCTCCTTCTAACGGAAAAGCTTGCTCCCCGAGGAGCGATAACTGCTGCACAGTATAGCAGGGTTTTGCCGCCGCGTCAATGCCGGGGTTGTCAGGGCCAGGGGCACGGTATTTGTCGCACGGCGCATCGAACGGCGGCGTGAAATTCCCTGTTGCAGCGGCGCGCAAGGGCAACGCCGGTCTGCCGACGCACCAGGCCGAGTTTATAACGAGCAAGGCCGAGCATGAGAAGCATGCCGATGCAACGGGCATGGCCTCCGTATATGAGTACGCCCACGACCAGGCTGAAATGGGCATGGAGCCCGCAGACCGGATGCTGACGCGCTACCGCAGCGAATGAAGGCGAAACGCCTTCTCAGGCCGTCCAAAAAGCTCGCCTGCGGCTC
>CAKTUS010000139.1 GCA_934621485.1 uncultured Clostridia bacterium | reverse complement strand
GCTCCAGCGCTTTCCACAGCAGCACGCCGCTTGCGTTCAGCTTAATCAGCCCGTTCAGCGCTGCGGCCGCAGGCCCGATGGCCACCACAACCTGTTCCTTCCCTACCTTGCGCAGCACAAATCCTTCCTTGATTTTCATAACCGTTCCTCCTCGCTTTCCAAAATGGTTTTCAGGTGATTCCGTTCCTTCCATTCGACAAAAACCGCCGTTCCCCTGCCCGGCAAAACGGCCTTGAGCGCTTCTTCCGTCAGCGGCAGGCGCAGCACCGGCTTTCCCATGGCCCGAGCCATCCGTTCGGCCTCCGGGTCGCCCCCTTCCTCCAGGGCCAGGTAGGCGTTTGCCTGGGCCAGCAGCGGCGCCGGGTTGTGCGGCGCGTCCACAGGCTCCAGCACATCGCACACATCCGCCAGCACCGTTTTCTGCACCAGCCGGTCCCGCCAGGCTCCTTCGCCCATCACGTGCCAGCGCAGCTCAGGCCGCCGCTGCTTCCACACTGCGGCAAGGGCCGGCAGCGTTTGCGCGGCATTGTCGCAATCCAGATGGCAAACCGCCGCGATATCCGCCGTGCCGCTCTCCCACTGGGTATCGCAGGGCGCTTGCGCCAGCTGCCGGTACCGCTGCGCAGGCAGCGGCGGCGGCAGCAAGACGGCCTTATGGGCCAGCGTCGGAAACAGGCTGACAAAGTTTTCCAATACAGCTTCGCTGGCGCAAAGCACCGCGGCGACCGCGGCGTACCGTTCCAGGAAAAAGGGAACGTCCTCCGCAAGCAAATAATCCTCCGGCAGGTCTTGCAGCCAGACATAGCGCCTTTTTGCACAAAGCCCGTCCAGCACCGCCAGCGACCAGGGATGCAGCCCATCCAGCGCCAGCGCCGCGTCGCAGCGTTCCCCGGCCATTGGGCCCGCCCTCCGCCAAGCCAGATAACAGCGCTGGGTATAGGAGGGAACCTCATCCTGTTCATACGCAAAAGGGGCCGAAGGGCAAAGGCCAGCCGGCGCTTTTTCGTGAATCACAGTACAGGCAAAAAACGGCTCCATGGCCTGCCGCACCAGCGCGGTTATTCCGCCATCCGGCGCGTCCTCCGGCCTTGGCGGAGCCAACAGGGCCAGCTTTTTCACAGCCATTCACCTCAATCCTTTTCAAAGGCCGATTTTTCCGGCAAAACCCGCTGGAACAGGGCCTGAACATAGCCTCGGCGGGAAAGGAAGTCCACCTCTTTTTCCCCTTCATTCAGGCACACAATGGGATGCTTTGTGGAAAGAAGGGCTTTTTTCAGTTCTTCCTTCGGCGCGCCAAGGGCAATATATTTTCCTCTACGCATGTTGGGGATAAACTTCCCGGTGGCAAGCTGCCAGTCGCGCATGAGCCATTCTATATGACATGACCATGAACGAAATCTTTGTTTACTTGCAAAATGAAGACGAGCTTGCGCCCTCTTCCACACTTCTTCATAGGTGCTTTTCAGCATTGCTTGAGGCAGATGGGGATTATCAAATCCGGGGAAACGGTGCAACCGCCTGACGATCTCGTTATCTTCTCTGATATCCACCGGGTATACCGGATGAAACCAAAGCAACTCATTTTTCTTCAAGCACTCTGAAAGGCTGAGATGTTCATTAAGGCAGGAGATATTATTCCACAACACATAGCCAAATTGGGTTGTGCATATTTCTGTAATGGGTCGAACATGCAAAAAGTCACAAGGCAAACCCTTCTGAAAGAATTCTTCTTTTTCCAGGCGATCGATAAAAAAACAATCGTCATTGGTATAAATGAATTGCTCTGCTAATCCCTCAATGCGGTGTACATTCAGCGCAATTGGCCCGGCGCTAAAAGTCGGCAGATACTCTTTGGGTAAATAGGCGTCATGGCGAACAACATGCAGCTTGGGATGCTCTGTATTCAGCCATGCCGGCAGATGTCCCCACGTAACGAAATGCACCTTGCGAATCCAGGGCAAGGC
>CAKTUS010000138.1 GCA_934621485.1 uncultured Clostridia bacterium | reverse complement strand
ACAGCTTTTGTTGGCAAACCATCTGTGGACGGTCAATACCATCTCGTCAGACCTCGGAGTATAGTTCAGCGTTTTCGCCTTATCCCCAAGCCAGAGCAGCTTCGTTTTGCCGTTGCGCCTGCAGATATCCGTGCAAAGCTCCATAAGCCGCTGGTACACCACCTCCTTGAAAGCATAAGGCTCAGTATTATCGCTGGCACACTCGATGGTAACGGCCCGCTGGTCATTCTCCCTGCTGGAAGAACACCAGGAACGGTTCTTTTCCTCCACATACATTCCAACCCGACCGTCCACGCCAATGCCGTAGTTACAGCTTGCCTGCTTGGAAGCCGGCAGAAAAATATTGCCCAGCCGTTCCACACTGCACTGACCCACCACGCAGTGAGGCGTGATGCGGTCAATGCTGTGGGTACGCCGCCCGGAGTGGTTCGGGCTGAGTTTGGTGTAGGACGCCAGAGGGCTGTTCGTGTAAGCCATATTACTCATCCCCCTTCGGCGTCGTAGTATTGGAGCGGTCGTGGAGCTGTTCCAGTACGGTCTTGATGGCGTCCGGCACAGGCAGTCCCAGGTGGGCGGCATTTTCCAGCATGGAAACGCCCTCATTGGACAGGTAGAAGAAGATCACCGCCGTGCGCAGAACGCCGGGGGTTTCCAGCACCTGCACGTCCACAATGTTGGCGATGCCTACCAGCGTGAAGATCAGGACTTTCTTGAAGATGCCCTTGAATCCCACAGCGCTGGACAATTTCTTATCCACCACGGCGCACATGATGCCCGTGACATAGTCCACTGCCGCAAACGCCAGAAGCGCGTAGAGCAGACCGTCGCAGCCGCCGAGAAACCAGCCGAGCCAGCCGCCCACAGCGGCAAAAACGAGTTGAATGGTGTTCCAGAATTCTTTCATTGTCAGATTCCTCCTTGAGTTTTTTGTATATCAAAAGGACGATTGCTTTTTTTGACAATCGTCCTTATAGAAGAGTTGTGCTTCAGATGCAGAAGCCCAGTGCAATTCGCGGCATATATTCACTGCTCATCTCCGAGGGGCACGCATCCACATAGGGCTGGTGACTGGTATTGGTCGGTGAAACAGCGTAGATATCGTCCACGCTATACGCGGTTCTCAGATAATAGAAGTTCGCGTGGCCATTATAGTACTTGACGGATTTTCCAAAGTTGCTGAAAATCACATAGTAACGCGGTCCATTCTGTTCCGGCTTTGAGATCCGATTACGGTCATAGCAGGCTTCACGCACAGACGGAATCCACAGTTCATCGTTGCACATTCCTTCAAAACGCTCCAACGACGAATTGAAGCCAGTGAAATACTTCTGCACGGCCTTGATGCTGTTTCGTACATTTTCGGGGATCAGAGGCTTGATCGTATCCTGCAGGTACTTTCGCAGCCTGGATTCTTCCCAGCCGCCGATGCTGCCGCCCGTTTTGGTGGCGCTGTCGTAAGCAGAATTCATGTAGACAGCGGTTTTCAACAGCTCAATAGCGATCCATGTGGTGGCAACGGTTCCGCTGCCATCCGCCAATGTGTCGTCGTTTTTCGCTACCAGCTGCATATTAACAATGCCTTCCTTGCCCAGATCCAGCGGCTTATAGTTCCCCAAATTGTATTTCTCCGCATAACTGCCATTCTGGATATTCGCGATGATGGCATCCCAATCATCTTCGATCTCCTTCAGTTCCATGGGAGAATCAAACTGTGCATAGCAATCGGTATCGCCCGTGATTTGATCCGGGGACGGCTCCCAGCGTTTAAACGGATAGAGCGAAGGTTCAACCACATTCTTCTTAACGGGCGTGTCTCCTGTATAAGCGGCCGCAGTGCCGTAGGGGACGTTTTTCACCGTTTGGAGAAGCGTATTTTCATTATAGAATAGAAACGAACCGTGTATTTCCGCAGCGTCGCCTTGAAAACGGCGTAGACATTTCGATCAAAGATCACTGCCTTGCGCGCGTCCGCGTCAACCGTACCGCCCGGCGTTTTGCTCCACCC
>CAKTUS010000137.1 GCA_934621485.1 uncultured Clostridia bacterium | reverse complement strand
CCGGCAGTTGCCGGTAGGAAGCGGGCGCAACCGCCATAGGCGGTTAGTGCCCGCAGGTGGGGCATGAAACAAGGAAGGACTGCGGCTGCTGCCCCCCATGTTTAAGCAGCCGCTGCGCCTTCGCTTTTTTGACAAACGAAAAGCGCCTGCGCTTCCGGGTTCCGGAAACGCAGACGCTCTGAACGGGCTTCACTCGCCCTTGAAAATTTGAATACACAGCGTGCCTTCGCCGGTACTTTCGGCCACGATACGGATGGGATAATCGCAATCGTTTCGGAACACCAGATTCAGCGAGGAATTACCAACGGCGGCGTCCTGGTGCATGGGCAGATACTTGGCACAGCCGGGACCATGGGGTCTGCGGAACAGCACGGTCAGCCCCGGCACCTGACGAATGGTGTTGTACAGAGTGGAGGAACACTGACAGGTGCCGCCGCCATAGCCCAGCTGGCTGCCGCCGTCAATCAGCACCGGCGCTGGATAATAGCCGTTGGATTTGCGGTAGGGGCCAATCTGGCCGTTGAAATCCAGGGATTCGCCGGGCTGCAAGGTACGCGTCATCAGTTCGCAGGCGCGCACAATATTTTTGCAGCGGCCTTCGTTGCCTTCCTTGCCGGTGTTGTACTCAAAAAAGCTGCAAAAGGCGGCGATGGGCGTGTCAGCGCTCAGCGGCTCGTCGCCCTGGGCCACCACCGTCAGGTCGGTCAGGATTCGGGCGTCGATGTAGCCGTAGTTTCGCCAGCAGATGACCTTGGCAAAGCCGTCCACAAACTCCAGAATGGCAATTTTGCTGCCGGCGCTGGGGTGAATTTTGTTTACGTCGGATTCCAGAGAAGGGGCGCTGTAAATATTGGCCGTTTCAGTCAGCGTGGCCACAAACTGGGAGGGCACAACGCCGTAGGGCGGGGTATTCTCCGGGTCCAGGGTGGTCATGTTTTCATCCACCCAGGTGCGAATAATGTAGCCCACATAGCCGTTGTATTCCGCCAGCACAAAGGAGGGGTATACCGCATAAACCGTAATGGGCTCCCAGGCGTCGATGGCACAAACCACCTCGCTGTCGCCGCTTTGCCGGGCGCGCATGCGAATGGAGGTGCCGTTGGCCACAAAGGGCTTGATGCGGGTGGTGTACAGCGGCTTCATGCCGGTAATATCCGCCACGTCGCCGGCCGCAGCCGCGGCGCTTTCCTCCTGCCCGTCGGCCAGCCCCTCCACCTCAATGCCCTGGGCTTCCAGCGCGGCTTCGTCCAGCGGCGCTTCCCCGGACGCTTCCTCCGCCCAAACCGCCGGTGTCAGGCACAGCGCCAGGCACAGGCTCAGCATTGCCGATAACAACTTTCTCATGGCTTGCATCCTTTCCACTTGTTTCCCAAACGATTATACCACACAGGCGTGGGCTTCGATCGCAGCTTGTGCAAATTTTACAGCTTACCGGCCACTGAAACGGCTCACCAGATATTTGCCCCGGCTAAACAGCGAAACAACCGTCTTTCGGTCCAGCAGCCAGTTCACCGCCAGGGTGATAACGGCGGAATACAGCACCAGCATGGCCGCATACATCACCCAGGTGAAAAAACGCCGCGGAGGGTCAATAAGCAAAAGGCAGGGCGCGGCAATCAGCGCCACCGTGAGGAACATGCGCAGGTTTCGGCGGGCGCTGGGCTTCCAGCTGAGTCCGGTAATCTGCGCGGGCACCAGACGCATGAGCAAAACGGAACGCAGCACGTTGGACAGGCTGACCGCCGCCAGAATACCGCACAGCGACGCCTCCGGGCCGTAGGGTAGCAGCGCAAGGCCCAAGAGCACGCTTAGGCACGTGGTGGTCAGCACCTGGGCCAGGCATTGCCCCCGCACCTCCCGAAACTTGCCGCTGGCGGAAATCATCAGGTTCAGGGGAATCCGCATATGGGTGGTAAGGCCCTCCACGATGATGAGCATGCCCAGCAGCGGCACGTTGTAGTTTACATCCTTCACGCCGTGGGTATACAAATTCACAAAGGGCACAATGAGTACCGTGGCCACGCCAAACAGCACGGTAACGGCCATGTCGTACAGGCACTCAAAATCGGCATAGGCCCGCTGGAAGCTTTCCTTTTTTTCGCTGACCATCAGGTTGCCGAAAATGGAGTAAATGCCCGTGGTGGCCATCTTCAATACGCCCCATAGCCCTACGGTAACCATGTGATACACGCCGTACACGCTCAGCATGCCGGCGTCCCGGGTGACCAGCGTGCCGAAGATGACCCCCGCGCCCTGCTGGAACACGTTGGTCAGTTCCATGTACAGAGCGTCCCAGCGCTTGCCCAGAGCCGATTTTTCCGGCTTGACAAAGGCGTTCACCTCGGGATAATACTTTTTCACAT
>CAKTUS010000136.1 GCA_934621485.1 uncultured Clostridia bacterium | reverse complement strand
AGCTCCTGAAAGGTGACGCTTCGCGGGTCAATGCCGTCGATGAACTTTTCGCGGATCCGCCGGGCGTTTTCTTCCAGTTCCCGGCGGGTGGTCCCGCTGGCATATTTGACGCCTACGCCGGGAATAGTGATCTTCTTACGGTAGCGGCCGTCTTTCTGTTTGGGCATGGGAGCCTCCTTAGATAACAGGCTGAAAATAGCGGGACAGGCTCCTTCAGCGCTCCAGCCTTCCCGCCAGCGTGTCCAGCAGGGACAGATAGGTGCCGTCGATCTGCTGATAGACCTGATCGGCTACTTCATCGTCATACAGATGGGACGTCTTGTTACGCGCATCCAGCAGGGACAACCAACCCTGTTCGTCCGTAACGAGTCCTTCCAGATAGGCCTTGCGCATGACGGCCTTGGGGCTGTGAACGTCCAGATAGCCCTGCTCCTCCAGATAGTCCTGAGCGGCCTTCCACGCCAATTCGGCGCAGAACTCAAAGCGCTGGATAACGCCGTCCCGGACGGTCTGACTGTGGGTCTGCTCGTATTCGGCAATGGCTTCTTTCAGGCGGGAGACAGCGTTTTGCAGCTGGGCGGTTTTTTCGGCGGCGCGGCTCATGAGAGGGATCCCTTCTTTCTGAATATTGCGGATCAACTCCGGTGAGGTATGTTCGGTAATATGGACGCAGTCAAATTCCAGTAGCGTGGGCAGATGCTCCATGGCCTCGGCAAAGGCCAGATAGCCGGTATCGGTGCCGTAAAAGGCGATGTCCATATCGCTCAGGGGCCGGTGATCGCCCCGGGCCCGGGAGCCGAACAGCACCACACGGGTAGCAAAGCGGCGGCCGGCGGAGGCGATTTGGGCAAGGACCGCTTCGGGGATGCCGGTGCGGGTAGATAATTCAGCGGTGGAATACATGGAAAGACTCCTTTTGCCATCAGGTATCATTGGATAGACAATGCCATTGATTTACTCGTCTGCATTTTGCGCGTTGAAAAGCTCAACAAATTTTTCACAGCGGATGATTTTGACAACGGCACCCTGCGCAGCCAGTTCTTCAGCTTTGAAAATTTTGGAGGATTTGCCGCCTGCACCGCCAACGATGGAGGAATCCTCCTGACCTACGATCAGATAATTGGTTCTTCTGGATACAGATGAAGTGACATTGCCTCCATGCCGGAGGATATAGTTCTGAGCATCCCCGCGGCTGATACCAGGAATTTCTCCAGTAAAGCAGAAAACATGATAAGGAACGTGCAATTCAGCATCGTCCGCATAGCAGCATTCCGGCTGAACAAGGTTTTCCGGGGAGGAAGGATGCAGACGATAGAAATCTTCTTTGGGCTTTTGCGGCGCAATGTATGCTGCTTCACCACAGTCGAGCGTGTGCAGTGCCACTTCTTCGCTTTGGGAAAGGAGGAGCATCAACTGAGCGGCAGCCAGACTATCGGAACTGGCATTGTGATGCTCTAAGGCAATATCATATTTTTCGCACAGCTTATCCAGCGAGCATTGATGAAGCCCAAAGTTCTCTTCATAGAGTCGCATGGTGCAATAGTAATCCAACTTCGGCAGCTGAATGCCGCAGCGCTTTGCGGCCTTTTGCAGTACGCCTTTTTCGAAAGTGGCATTATGAGCCACCAGAGGATAATGCCGGAAATACCGTTCGTATTCGCGCCAGACTTCCGAAAAATCAGGCGCGTCTTTTACAGATGCCTTGGTAATGCCATGAATGGAAATATTCATCTCATCGAACTGAGCGTGAGGATTGATGAGAATCAAACGGTTAAACTCTACCACGGAATTTTTGACCAGCGTAACGCCCAACGCACAGACGGAGTCATTGCGTTTGTTTGGCGTTTCAAAGTCAATAGCTAGAAAGTCCATAATGCCCTCCTAGATGTTTTTATTTTTTCCGTAAAAGATACGTCCTGCTTCCAGATTCTCACGATAGTAGCAATGATTATAGTAAATATCTGTTTGATGCAGACATTCGCGAGCGTCAGAGCAACGAATAAATGCCGAGCAGCAGGCAAAACTTGTATCGCCAAGTGCGCGAAAAATCTCTTTCTTTTTTAACTTACTCCAATCGAGGAAGGCAACTGATTCAAAGCGTTGATCGAAAACAAAATCAAAAAACAGGGCGTTTTCACTGCCTTTTGCTTCTGGTTTCTGAAACGGAAAGCGGCTGTCATTTGCCAACAGCCATTCAGGAAAAGAAATGACGGTTTTTGTTTTTAGCTTTTTCAGGCGGCAAAACATACGATCGTAAAGGAAAACAGAACACTGATTTCCAGAGGAACCAGGCGAATAACGATAGGTATCCTTCTGATCGTGTTCTTGAGAAAGCTCCTGCTGAAAAAGCGAAAAGAAGGATAAAAACGTATCCTCTGGTTTATTTTTTTCGGTTTCGGATGACAACAGGCTGATCTGTTCGCTTTCCATAACAAGATTCCTCCTTTTATACGATCGCCGTCTGATAGTACTCCACGGCGCGCTGCATGAAGCTGCAGGGAACATCGAAATAATCCGCCAGCTCCCAGATCTCGGTGATACCATGGCTGACGGCTTCTTTAATCTGCCCATAGGG
>CAKTUS010000135.1 GCA_934621485.1 uncultured Clostridia bacterium | reverse complement strand
CACCCCGCCTTACTTCAAATCGGCCTCATCGTAGCAACGCCGGTTGGCAAAGTCCAGGGTCAGGCTGTCGCCGTACATGCGCTGCATGTTCAGGCTGATGCGCACGTCGTCCTTGGTCCAGCTGGCGCTGAGCGCGCCGAACTCTACGTAGCTTTCCACGCCGGACGGATCAAAGGGGTCGCTGTCCGGAGCGCCGTACACGGCCTGCACCTGGCTGAGCGCATCGCGGAAGGCCGCAATGGCATTGTCGCCGGTAGGCAGCGTGCAGATGATATCGTACAGCCTGGGTTGCAGGGCGCTGTTGTTGCGGTTGACGTCCAGATACAGGTAGCTGGCCTTCAGCGTACCGATGCCCAAATCGCAATTTTCCAGCCAGATGGAGCCGATGACGCCTTCGCCGCCGTCCTCCTCCCAGGGCTCCTGCTGCGCCTGATCGCCCAGCGCGGCGGCCGCTTCCTCCCAGCCCATGGCAAAAGTCAGGCCAAAGGGCAAAGCGGTGGCTTCCTGAGCCATGGCGGGCAAAGCGCATACCAGCAGGCACAGACACAGCAGCGTGGCAAACATTTTTTTCAGCATGTTTATTTACCTCCCATAGTGAAAAATCCGGGGTTGCTTATCCCTTCCATATCAACGGATGAAAATCCTGCCTTTCTGGCGGCCGGACGGGAATGTTGCAAGTGTGAACGCCGGGCTGCGCTGTAGGACAGGCGGGCTGCGCCGCGCATGGGCGGCAGACCCCGGCGGCGCGCCGTCCTGGCGGGCGGCTGCACATAGCGGCGCTGCGGCAGGCCCTGCTGCCGGATCTGCCACACAAACGGCCGCAGGCTGTCCAGCCCGTTTTGCGTAATCCATACATAGGCGGCGTGGGTATGGTCCGGCTCATGATTGATGTGGTGGGGAGGCATCATCAGGGAAGCCAGCGCGGCCATCAGGCGGCGCACCGGCAAAGCCCGCACCACCGGGCGAAAACGGTCGCACAATTGAGAAAGGGCTTTGGAATCCATGGGGTGGCCGGTTAAATCGCGATAGCCCTCCCTGGCGTTTTTCAAAACGGCGTTCAGCAGGTTCATGGCCTTGCCGCCGGCCTGAAGCAGCATGCGGTCCACCATGGGAATGGCCCAGCGGCGGCTCATCAGGCTATCCAGGCCGTCCTCGCCCTTTTCCTGGGCCAGGCACACCAGCAGCGCCGACATGTGCAGCAGGATGGAGGGCGTATCGGTCAGCGCTTCATAGAAGGGCTGCAGCATATGGCGGGCTTCCACATCCGCCGGCAAAGGGCTCAGGTCGTACACCGCCTGGCGAAGGGCGTCGCCTGCCGGGTATTCCAGGCACAAGCCCAGATGGGCGTTGGCCCCGGCCCGGGTGACCACATCGTCGCTGTTGAGCAGGTGCATCAGAGGATAGGCCGCCAGGTCGGCAACGTCCTGCCCCGTGGCCACGGTGGGCGACGCGAAGCCATAACCGGCCACGTTTTGCGGCAGCACCTGCCAATCGGTGAGCAGCCGATGAGTGAAGATTTGCATTACGGCGCTGCCCTGGCTATGCCCGGCCATCCACAGCTTGAAACGGCTGTTGGGACTGCGCAGTTCCTGCAGCACATCGCCCAGGGTGAGCCGGCCCAGCTCCAGCGCCCGGGCCGTGCGGGGAAACACAATGTCCTCCAGCCCGCTTTCAAAACAGTCGCACAGCTGATGAAACCCCTTGTGAAACCCGCCCTCGGTGGTGAAGCGCATATTGGAAAACCAGTCGTAAAACCGCTTGCCGGTTCCCATAAAGCCGATGGCCGCCAGCCAGCGGCCGCCGGGCAGCGGGTGCATCATACAGACCGCCTTGATCGTATCGCTTCGTTCCCGCTGGCGCAGGGCGCTCATGACCTGAGAGATGGGGTTGCGCTCTCGCAGCGCGGCCTTCATGCGCCACATGCGCAGGTTGTTCATTATATCCCGCATGCGCTGGCCGCTGGCACTGTGAGGCACCACCAGGCCGCTTTGCAGCTGGTCGTCCACCTGAATGGAAAAATCATCCCAGCCGGCGGCCATCCAGGGTTCCACCGACAGGGTGTAGGTCATGGCGGCCAGTTCCAAGGAAAGCAGGGTTTCCTCTCGAGAAAAAACCGGGCGCAGATAGCCAAAGTCATCCGTTTCAAAAGGCCGGTCCAGGCTTTCCAGCCGGGAAAGGTTGCAGCCGGTAATAGGGCCGCAGGGCTTTGCGTTCAAACCATTTTCCTCCTGCCTAATAGGGTTATTGTCATTATAGCAGACTTTTTTCTTTGCCGCCAGCGGTTTCCGCGGCGCAACGGGAAAGGAAGAATCAGGAAAGACAGATAAACGGGTTTTCTTTTCAAAAACCTGCGCTGCAAGGCTTTGGCCGCACAAAATAAGGGCCCAAGCACACCTTTCCTGCACTTTGCCCCCAAATAGGAAAAGAGGTCGTCTTTTCGCACAAGCAAAAACCGCTCAAGCCCTTACGGCTCAAGCGGTTTTGTATGGTGGGATTAGTAGGGCTCGAACCTATGACCTCCACGATGTCAACGTGGCGCTCTAACCAACTGAGCTATAATCCCATGACTCTTTTACTATATCATAGTTGCAAACAAATTGCAATACCCGGTTTGGATAACAAAGCTTTGCAGGCGAAGGGGGTGAGCTTTCTTTGTCGCTGTCCCTCAAAAACGCGCGGCTTAGAAAAAAACATGGCGCTGCCGTGCGTTTGCGCGGCAGCGCCATGTTTTTGGAGAATTGTAGAAAACA
>CAKTUS010000134.1 GCA_934621485.1 uncultured Clostridia bacterium | reverse complement strand
AACAAACGTAGCCGTGTGCACGGACGCGCGCTCTCGTAGAGGGCGTTGTCAGAGGGGCCGCGCTTCCCTCTGACTCTGTTCGTATTACCAGGCGGGCGGGGCGTTTTCGGTTCTGCCGGTTGTTTCGCTCATTTTCGTTTGCCGCTCGGAAAAGCAGATCCGTTTCCACGCTGCGGCGCTTAGAGGCCGCTGCTCCGCCCCGTCTTTTGCGAATATGTGCCGGTTGTTACAATTCTTACATCTGCATGACGTTTCCACGCCGATTTGTTCAGAAAAATCAAGCTTTTTGCTCAAAAGTGTTAGGCTTTGCTTAGAAAAAGGCTGTTGACTTGCCGTGACGGCTCTCCTATGATGAAATAAGAAGCAGGTAGGAGGGATGGCTATGGCAAGGCGCAGGGCGGAATACATTTTTGTACCGGAAAAACCGAAACGAAACGGCCTGGGATGCCTGTTTATGCTGCTGGCCGTGGCGCTGGCCATTGGCGCGGCGGCGTTTTTATATAACGCGGCCATCAACAACCAGGTGCAGCTGCTCAACGAGCGCGTTTCCGTCATGGGGCTGGACCGGGCGTACGAGGGTTTTACCGTGCTGCACATCAGCGACCTGCATGCTTCGTCTCTTGGCGGCAACACCGATGTTTGGCGCAGCACGTTAAACGGGAAAAACTGGGACGCTGCGGTCCTGACGGGCGACATGGTGGGCAGCAGCGGCGATTTTGAACCGCTGCTGTCGCTGATTCATTTGCTTCAGCAGCTCAAGCCGAACGCGCCCATTTACTTCATTGCGGGCGATGACGACCCGGCCGCCGCACCCTCCACCCCCAGGGGCACCCCGGAAGCGCTGAGCGATTGGGTGCGCGCCGCGCAGCAAACCGGAGCCGTCTTTCTGGATGCGCCGGTCAGCCAGGCGGCAGGAAAAAAGACCGTTTGGTTTGTGCCAGAAAGCCTGTACGGCATGGACGCCGCCGGCAGCGCCGCCAGCCTGCAAATTCAAAAGGAAACCATGGAGGCTCAAGGCCGGCAATACGAGGTGGAGGGCGGCGCGGCTTACCGCGCCCTATGCTACCGCCTGGACGCCATGCTTCGCACGGTGGAGGCGCAAAAGCAAATGCTTTCCACCGATATGCAGATTGCCGTGGCCCATGCGCCTTTGGACAAGGGCTATATCCGCACCAGTATTGAATGGGCGGACGAAAGCCAGGTGTGCAACTTTCGCGCCATCGACCTGCTGCTGGCCGGCCATTACTGCGGCGGCCAGTGGCGCTTGCCCGGCATAGGGCCGGTGTATGTGCCGGATATAGGCTGGTTTCCCGGAGATGAGGCTATTATGGGCATGCAGCGCGTTAACTCCATCAATCAGTACATTTCCCCCGGCGTGGGGGCCAGCGAATACTACCCGTTAAAGGGCCGGCTTTTCAATACCCCTGCCGTTACCCTCCTGCGCTTTACCGGAACCATTTATTAACGTTCTCCGCCATGCTTTTGGCAGGCTTTGAAAAAAGCGGCGTTATTCGGCTGCTGAGGCTTGAGGATTCTTTCGGCCGGCTTGACTGCGGCTTTTCGACGAAATCCTTAAGCCTCTTTTCTTTTTTGCCGGGTTCAGGATGGCAGAAAACGATTTCTCAAAAAACAGAAATTTTTTCAAAAAAGGGTTTACAAAGTGTGAAAAGTATGATAAGATACATTCTGTTGCGGGGCATTAGCGCAGTTGGTAGCGCACAACACTGGCAGTGTTGGGGTCAGGAGTTCGAATCTCCTATGCTCCACCAAAAACAACGAATCCGAGCCTTGTGCCGATTGGCCATGGGTTCAGATTTATTGTTTTTATGGAAGAAGTTGCAAACTGGTAATGAAAAACCGGGAGGACTGCCGACCATGGCAATCCTCCCGGTTTCTTTATGTAGACGCATCGTCCGAAATCTTCTTTGCTTTCCATTCGGCAAATGCCTTTTTGCCGTCTTCGCTTTCGTAGTACTTCTGAATTACCGGAAGCAGACTCCGTGCCAGCGATTCAAAGACGTATTCCGGAATTTCGGCTGCATCCATGCTGTTTTGAATATTCGCTTTTTCTGCGTTCACATAGTACCTCCTTTATCGCTTCTGTAGCGCGTATAAGCCCATTTTGGCGTTGCTGTAAGGAAAAGATATTCCCCTGTGTTTTCGCGCCGATTGTGGGGCGAAAAATGCCACGTTTTCGACCTTTATCCGGACAATATTGAGCTACCTTTCTTCGGCTGAATCAGCTTCGCATTAGAGGGATAATTCAGCGTAATCAATGCGGGTTTTCCAAGCCCCTGTTTCTTTCGGCAGATCAAACCGCTGAACTCAAGCTCATGAAATATCCGCGTCGCACATTGTCGGCTGCGGTGCAGCTTCTTCTGCGCCTGTTCCACGGTGAAGTAAATTCGGATGGTGCCGTCAGTTTCAAGAAAACCGTTGACTTTTGAAATGCTCGCCCGATCCAGCATCAGGGCATACAGCACTTTTGCATCGTTGGACAGCCCGGCAAGACTATCCTCCATCAAAAACCGTGGAAACGGTATGTAGGATGCCGACAAGCTCTCGCTTGTAAACTTCAAAAACTTCTGTGACATAATCCTCCTATCCCATCCATCAAAACCAGTATTGATAGGATTGATGGATGACTATATTGAGCGTTGATTTATTTCTTATTGATTTGGGTATGAATTTCATCCCCTGTGACAGTTTGGAAATCCATGCTCCAAAAATCCGGTTGTGGTACGCTCCGGAGCGTCAGCTTGTCCACCGTCCGGAAAACCGGTGACGGAAAACCCACACATGG
>CAKTUS010000133.1 GCA_934621485.1 uncultured Clostridia bacterium | reverse complement strand
GGCGTGGATCGGCTTTGCGGCGGCGCTGATCATGGCGTGGCGCGGCAAAGGACTGCTGCCGGTCGCGGGCGTGGCCTGCGCGGCGGTATTTCTTTCGGAGCTGGTTCTGGTTTAGCAGGATTTTCCGCGCGCATATCGAATTGATGAATTATCCATAATAAAAGGGGGAGAGCTTCCATGAAATATCCTCAGATTCGCATCGGAACCTGCATTCCCGGCCACCTCGCCGAAAGCTGGGCGCCGGCGCTGATGCAGCTCGGGTTTGAAACCATGTCGATCAATTTCCACATGGAGTATCACGGCGTGGATGTGGCCGAGCAGGGCCCGCGCATGAAGGCGTTCGCCGAGGAGCATGGCGTGGAAATCACGACGCTGGGCTATTACTGCAACGCGCTGGAGCATGAGGATCACCTGCGCAACCTCGAAAAGGCGATCGATTGCGCGCATCTCTACGGCGCAAAGACCGTTTCGACCTTTGCCGGCGCGCTCGAGGGCCAGCCGATCGACGCGGCGTTTACGCGCTTCGGCGAGGTGTATCGAGAGCTTGCGAAGCGCGCTGAGGATCGCGGCGTGCGCCTGGCGATTGAGAATTGCCCGATGAGCGGCTGCTGGCAGCGCGCGACCTGCAATATCGCGATCAATCCGCGCGCGTGGGAAGCGATGTTCAATGAGGTTCCCAGCGATTCCATCGGCCTGGAATGGGAGCCGGCGCACCAGCTGATTCAGCTGATTGATCCGATCGCGCAGCTGCGCAAATGGGTCAGGAAGGTCTACCACGTCCATGGCAAGGACGCGTCGGTCGATTGGGCGTACGTTCGCGAAAACGGCGTGCTGTGCGATACGGACTGCTACGCGCCCGAGCGCACGCCGGGCTTCGGCGACACGAACTGGCGCGACGTGTTCACGATTCTGCATCTCGGCGGCTATGCGGGCGATATCTGCGTCGAGGGCTATCACGATCCGGTGTATCGCGGCGAATGGGAAACCACCGCGCAGAAGCACGCGCTTTCGTATCTGAAGTGGTGCCGCGGCGGCGATTACATCCCGAATCCCTGGGATCAGAAATGAGATTTGTCCGGCGGGAATTTCTTCCCGCCGGATTTTTGATTGGGAAGAGGATAATTTCGCGCCGAATGCGTTATTCTAAATGACAGAAATGCGCGGGAGGCGGGAAATATGGGGGAATTTAAAAGAATGCTTGCCAGATGCGTCGGCGGCGCGCTGAACTCGATTATGATCATGCTCCTGATCGCGGTGCTGCTGGGCGCGTCGGCGGCGTGCGTGGCGGGCGCGGTCGGCCAGCTGCAGGCGCTGGAAAGTCTGGCCCCGCGGCGGGACCGGCGGAAGCTGCGCAGCTACGCCAGCCGCCGCTTTCATGCGCTGCTGCGTGCGGGGATGGCGCTGCTTTTGGTCGGGGTGACCGGGATCACGCCTTCCGTGCTGCGGGCGGCGGTGGCGGTCTGGATCGGGGCACTGGGGGTCTGGGTGTACGGCCCGCCGGACGCGCTGACTTCGCTGGGGGTGGCCGGTGTCCTGATGACCGCAGGCAACAGTTACGCCATTTGCGACATCGGGTTTGAACTCTCGTTTGCCGCCGTGCTGGGTACGCTGGCCGGTGGGGAGTGTGTCCGCCGCAGCCGGGCGGCCTGGAAGGCACGGCAGAGCGGTCTGCCCCGGAAAAAGCGCGGTGTGGCGGCACAAAAGATGGCTGCTCTGCGGAATGGCGCATGGGAGACACTGTGCATTTCGGCCTGCGCTTCGGCGGCCACGTTCCCGGTGCTGGTGCTCCGGGGCCTGAGCGCCAGCCTGTATGCGCTGGTGTCCGGCGTGGCGGTGCTCTGGCTGGTGGAGCCGATCCTGCTCACAGGCCTTGGGGCGGCGCTGCTGGGGCTTGTTCCCTTTGCGGCCCCGGCGCAGCGGCTCTGTTCCTTGGCAGCCGAGGGCCTGACCGGGCTTTTGAACCGCTGGGCGTTGTGGGTGTCCGGCTGGCCGGGGGCACAGCTCTGGTTTGAAACGCCCTGTGCTGCCGTGGTTTGTCTGCTGTTGGTCGGGTTGTGCTGGCTGGCACTGCATTACAAGGTGCGGCTGCGGGTGGCTCTGCCCGCGCTGCTGGTCACAGCAGCCATTGCCGTGGGGGCAGGCAGTGCCCTTGGCCGGGATATCGTGCGGGTGGAGCTGGTGGGCAGCCGGAACGCCCCGGCTGTGGTTATCACCCGGAACGGCTCCGCTGTGGTCCTGTTCCGGGGCGGCGATTCCACCCGGAATGCCGTGGAAACCGTGCTGGAACAGCGGAATATCCGCACCGTGGAATGCCTGGTGGACCTGCGCCTGAAGCCGGAATCTTCGTTTACCCTGGATGCAGAACAGCGGCTGGCCGCAGACCGGATGCAGCCGTATCATACCCGCCGGGGTCCCTGCGGCCCGGCCGAGCTGGAAGTTCTGCGCACCCGGACAGGCTGCATCGTCCGCATTCAGGCCGCCGGGCAGAGCTTTGTGACCCTGAGCGGAAGCGTCCGGCTGGCCCGGCCGGTCCGTGCCGGGTGGCTGCTGGCTTCGGCTTCAAGGCCGGATGCCGTGGAGTATGCGCAGCGTTTGACCCTGAGTACAGCCTACCGCTGGATGGAGCCTGAGAAAGAAACGTCCTGTGATTCCTGCCTCGCGCTGCGCCCCGGCGGGGGAAGCCGCATCTCATGAAAAAAAGACCTCTCTGCAAGCCGGAATGGAACCGGATCCCAGAGAGGTCTTTTGTGTGTTTCAGGAAATCTGCCAACAGGCCGCTCAGCGCACCAGCAGCAACAGCAGGGCCGATGCCACTGCCTGCAAAATCATCCAGCGGGCCACGACCTGTTCATCGCTCCAACCGCAGTTTTTGCGAACATGGTCGTGCAGGGGAGTACGGGTGTTTTTCAGGATCTG
>CAKTUS010000132.1 GCA_934621485.1 uncultured Clostridia bacterium | reverse complement strand
ACCCTATACCATGTGCTGGTAACCCTGAGCAAGGTGATTGCCCCCTTTGTGCCTTTCATGGCGGAGGATATCTACCAGAATCTGGTGATTTCCGTGAACCCCGACGCTCCGGAAAGCGTGCATCTGTGCAGCTTCCCTGTGGCGGATCCGGCTCTGGTGAACCCGGAACTGAACCGGCAGATGGCCGCCCTGCGCGAGGTGGTCAGCCTGGGACTGAGCTGCCGTTCCGCCGCCAACTTGAAGGTGCGCCAGCCTTCCGCCTGCCTGTACGTGAAGGGAACCCGGTTTGACCAGGCGTTCCGCGAACTGGCTGAGGACGAGCTGAACGTGAAAAACGTGGTTTTCACCGAGGATGCGCGCGCCTTTACCACCTACAACCTGAAGCCTCAGATGCGCACCCTGGGTCCTAAGTACGGCAAGCTGCTGGGCCGCATCGGTCAAAAGCTGAAGGAACTGGATGGCAACGATGTGGTAGACACCTTCGCCCGTGGCGAAAATGTTGTCTTTACGCTGGATGACACCCAGGTGGAGCTCACCAAGGACGATGTGCTCACCGAGGCTACCCAGAAGCCCGGCTTCTCAGCCCAGATGGATGACAAGGTAACCGTGGTGCTGGACTGCAACCTGCCCCCGGAACTGGTTTGTGAGGGCTTCCAGCGCGAGGTGGTCAGCAAGCTGCAAAACATGCGCAAGGACGCCGGGTTTGAGGTGAGCGACCGCATTGCGGTAACCTATCAGGCGGATGACGAGCTGGCCGCCGCGATTGAGTCCGGCCGCGACTTCATCATGCGCAACGTGCTGGCTGTGGAAATGAACCGGGCCGAAAACGACGGCACGGAATGGGATATCAACGGGAAGAAAGCGACGTTGAACGTTCAGAAAGCGTAACGAAAGCGCATTTTCTCTTTCCACGGGCGGGCCCTGCGGCCCGCCCGGAGGATTCATCGTTAGTAAGGAGACGCAGCATGTATCTTTGCGATCAATGGCGCGACTATGAAGTGCTGGATACCGGCGACGGTGAAAAGCTGGAGCGCTGGGGGCAGATTGTTTTGCGCCGGCCAGACCCTCAGGTCATTTGGCCGAAAGCGGAGCCGGAATGGTGGAGTCAGGCCCAGGCCGTGTACCAGCGCAGCGAAAGCGGCGGTGGTCATTGGGATTTTTACGAAAAGCTGCCGGACCGCTGGACCATAGGTTTGGGCCAATTGAAGTTTTATGTGAAGCCCACAGGCTTCAAACATACCGGCCTGTTCCCGGAGCAGGCCGCCAACTGGTCCTTTATGCAGGAACGCATCCGTTCCGCCGGGGTGTGGACTCGTCCGCCCAGAGTGCTAAACCTGTTTGCCTACACCGGCGGGGCCACTCTGGCCTGCGCCGCTGCCGGGGCGCATGTGACCCATGTGGACGCAGCCAAGGGCATGGTGCTGTGGGCCAAGGAAAACCGCGATTTGAGCGGCCTTCCCGAGGAGAGCACCCGCTTTATTGTGGAGGATGCCAAGGCCTTTGTGCGCCGGGAAATTCGCCGGGGCAACTTTTATGACGGCATCCTTATGGACCCGCCCAGCTATGGCCGCGGCCCGAATGGGGAAGTATGGAAGCTGGAAAACGAGCTGTACCCGCTGGTGGAACTGTGCAGCCAGGTGCTCAGCGACACGCCGCTGTTTTTCCTGGTAAATGGCTATACCACCGGCTTTTGCGCGTCGGTTCTGCGCAACATCGTCCAGCGGTGCCTATGCTCCCGTTTCGGCGGCAAGACCGAGGCGGACGAATTGTGCCTGAAGGTGACCACAGGCGGCGTGCTGCCCTGCGGAACCACCGCCCGGTGGCTGCCCAATGCCTGAAATCGTGTATGAGGACAATCACCTGCTGATTGCAGTTAAGCCGCCCAATCAGCTGACCCAGGGCGACAGCACCGGCGATTTGGCCCTGCTGGATGAGCTCAAGGGGTACGTGAAGCAAAAATATCAAAAGCCAGGCGAGGTTTATTTGGGCCTGGTGCATCGCCTGGACCGGCCTGTAGGCGGCCTGGTTGCCTTTGCCCGTACCAGCAAGGCGGCTTCCCGCCTGTCCGAGCAGCTGCGCACGCATACCATGCACCGGGATTATCTGGCGGTCGTGGAGCAGGGAGAAACCCTGCCGGACGAAGGAACGCTGCACGACTGGCTGCAAAAGACCGACAACGGTGTGCGCGCGGCCAGTTCAGGTGCCGAAGGCGCTCAGGAAGCCAGGCTGCATTACCGGGTGCTGGAACGGCAGGGGCATACCGCTCTTTTGCAGGTGACCCTGGAAACCGGACGTAAACATCAGATTCGCGTACAGCTGAGTCATGCCGGGCACCCGATTGTAAACGATATGCGCTACGGCCAGGGGGTAAAGGGGGAAAGCATCGCCCTTTGGGGCGCCGGACTTACCCTGACTCACCCCACGCAGAAAATGACCATGACCTTTACCAGCCTGCCCAGGGGCAGCGCCTTTGAACCCTACCGGCAGGTCATGGCCAGATGGATCAAACAGGAGGATGAGAAGTGAGTACCCCCAATTTTTCCTTTGAAGTGTTGAAAACCTGTAAGCAGAGCGGGGCTCGCTTAGGGCTTCTGCATACGCCTCACGGCGAAATTCACACCCCCGTGTACATGCCCGTGGGCACCGCCGCCACCGTCAAGGCCATGACGCCCCGCGAAATGCTGGAGATCGGCACGGAGATTATGCTTTCCAACACCTATCACCTGCATTTGCGCCCTGGCGAAGAGCTGATTCGGGAGGCAGGCGGCCTGCACACGTTTATGAGCTGGCCTAAGCCCATCCTGACCGATAGCGGCGGATTTCAGGTGTTTTCCCTATCCGGCATCCGCAAAATCAAGGAGGAAGGCGTTACCTTCCAAAGCCATTTGGACGGCAGCCGCCGGTTTATTTCTCCCGAGGTAAGCATGGATATTCAGCATGCGCTGGGCAGCGATATCATGATG
>CAKTUS010000131.1 GCA_934621485.1 uncultured Clostridia bacterium | reverse complement strand
CGTTACTGGGCCTGCCTTGACCCTGACTCTTTCTTGCGGATTCTTTTCGGCTGATTCTTAAATGCTGTTGCCCTGGGGTTCAAGCCGCCGCTTCAGCTTTTTTGGAGCAAAGAGAGCCCTATTTACAGGTTGGCCGAAGTATGATATGCTGAGAAAGTCATAAAATGGGTAAGAGTTGGATTTTTTTGTGCGCAAGGGCGCGCAACCATGCACAGGAGGCATGCGCATGAACGCAATGAGTATTTTTTCGCTGCTGGGCGGTCTGGGACTGTTTTTGTTTGGCATCAAAACCATGGGCGACGGCCTGGAGCAGGCGGCCGGCCCCAAAATGAAGCGCTTGCTGGAGGCGCTCACCAAAAACAAAATACTGGCTGTGCTGGTGGGCGCGCTGATTACCGGCGTGATTCAGTCCTCCAGCGCAACCACAGTAATGGTGGTTGGCTTTGTGAACGCGGGATTGCTTCCGCTGAGCAAAGCCATTGGCGTTATTATGGGTGCGAACATCGGCACCACCGTTACCTCGCTGATGCTGTCCTTCCAGCTGAACTATGCGGTTATCTTTACCGCGGTGGGCGCGCTTTGCCAGCTGGCGGGCAACCGGTCCAGCTTTAAGCTACTGGGGCAAATCATGATGGGCCTGGGCGTTTTGTTCCTGGGCATGGATACCATGACCGCCGCCATGGTGCCCCTGCGCGATTTGCCCGCCTTCCGCGACATGATGATCATGGCCCAAAACCCCCTTGTGGGCGTGCTGGTGGGCACGGTGGTGACCGCGCTTTTGCAAAGCAGCGCCGCCAGCGTGGGTATTTTGCAGGCGCTGGCCGCTTCCGGGGCCGTCAGCTTGCAGGCGTCGCTGTTTATTCTGTTTGGCCAGAACATCGGCACCTGCGTAACCGCCCTGCTGGCCGCCGTGGGCGCAAACCGCACGGGCAAACGGGCCGCCGTGGTGCATTTGCTGTTCAACGTAATTGGCACGGTACTGTTTGTGGCGCTGGCCATGCTGCTGCCACTGGTGGACTGGATTCAGGCCATTGCCGGCGACAACCTGCGTCTGCAAATCGCCGTTTCGCACATCCTGTTTAACGTAGCGACGACCCTCCTGCTCCTGCCTGCCTCCGGTCTGCTGGAAAAGCTGGCCCGCCTGATTGTGCGGGGGGAGGACGAGCCTTCCGAGCCCATGCGTCTGCAATACTTTGACGCCCGACTGCTGTCCACGCCGCCGGTGGCTGTGCAGCAGCTGTTTCGGGAGGTGCAGCGTATGGCGGATATTGTCATGACCAACTACCGCTTTGCCATGCAGTATTACTTTGCGCCCAAAAACCTGCCGCTGGAGGAGTTTACCAACCGGGAGGATGTGATTGACTACCTGAACGCCGAAATCACCCAGCATTTGATTGACGTGCGGGGCCTCACCCTGAGCCAGCACGACGTGTACCTGGTGGGCTCGCTGTTTCATGTGGTAAACGACCTGGAACGCATCGGCGACCATGCCACCAACATTGTGGAAATCGGCCAGTCCCGCAAAAAGGATAAAATCAAGTTTTCCAGCAAGGCCGAACATGAAATTGAGGAGCTTTCCGGGCTGGTAACCGAAATGCTGGAAAAAAGCGTGCGCATTGTGGACAGGCAGATTACC
This sequence comes from uncultured Clostridia bacterium, assembly GCA_934621485.1. GTDB lineage: Bacteria > Bacillota > Clostridia > Christensenellales > Aristaeellaceae > Limiplasma. The sequence goes on along the minus strand of CAKTUS010000131.1, from coordinate 1,769 downwards.
GACCCGGAAGTGATCAGCGAGGTGGAGGTGCTGGAAAGCCAGGTGGACGCCATGTCCGAAGCGCTGGCCGATCACCACGTGGACCGGGTAAAGGCCAAAAAATGCACGCCCCGCAACGGCATGTTGTACCTGGATATGCTGAATAATCTGGAGCGTATTGCCGACCATGCCGATAACCTGGCCTCTTCGGTGGATAACGGCGCTCATGAGGAAACCCGCTTCCTGTGGTAACGCCGGGGCTGCAAAGCGGCAACGCCACGCTTCGCGCCCGGCTCTGCGGTTTGCATTTCGTGGGCGCTTTTGTGCGGCTGACGCTGCTTTTGCTGCAAGAAAAGAGGCGGCGTGCGCTGCTGCCAGAGAATAGACGAGCCCGGCTGTCGCCCCGGGTGGTATCGAAGGGCCGCATCCCCCCGATGTTCATTGCGAACCCGGCGGCGTGTACGTCGGGTTCGGCAGCCTTGCCCGGCACGGCTCAGGCTGTCGAAAAACCCTCTAAAAGAGAGCGCGTCCGTGAACACGGCTACGCTGGTTCGCGGGGAAAGTGCTGCGGCATAAGGCTTAGGGGCTCCGCTCCTAAAACCCCGGCAGGAGGCACCGCCTCCTGCACCTCCACTTTTTCAGCAATCTGAGCCTTACGCGCTTTTTGGACGGCCCGGAGCCCGGCTTTCGCGATGCGAGAGCCGGGCTTATTCTGTTGCACCGTATTGGCTGCCGGCGCCCGCACGGACAGCGCTGCGCTGGTTGGTGGGGAAAGGGCTGCGGCACAAGGCATAGGAACTTCGCCTTCAAACCCCAGCAGGCTTTGGGGAGAGCGGACACAACCGTTATAGGCGTTTCACAACCCGCAGCTGGGGCGCAAAATGAGGGAGACTACGCCTGTTATGCTCCCGGTGATTGGTTTGCCGCTCTGCCTTCCGCGCATCGGCTTTTTGGACGGCCCGAAGACCGGTTTTCGCATGGCAAGCGCCGAAGCTTTGGGCTCATTCCTGCTTTTGCTTTTTCTGCTGGCTGGGAGGATAGCCAAAATAGGTTTTGAAGCACTTGCTGAAGTACTGAAGCGAGGAAAATCCCAGGCTGAACGAGATTTCAGACAGCGTCATCGAGCCTGTGCGGATGAGTGCGGAAGCCTGATCCAGCTTGAGGGATTGCTGATATTTCAGGAGCGTTGTTCCCATGCAGGCGGCAAAGGTTGTGCCCAGATAGTGCGGCGTAACGTACAAGCTTGCGGCAATTTCTTCCACAGAGACGAAGCGCTCCATATTGCAGCGAATGTATTTCACCGCCTTCAGGCACAGCAGCTCCTTGGAGGAGACAGCCGCGTCGCCGTCAAGCGCAGCCGCCTGCTTCATCCACTGCACAATGGGCACAAGCCCCTGCAAAATTTGCGCGCTGTAGCTTTTGATGTCTGTATCGGCGGCCATTTTCTGCATCACGCGAATAAAAGACTCCGCGTCTTTCACATGCTCCAAAACCAGCCGTCCCCGGGGCAGCCGGTCAATCCACGCGCCTTGCTCCACTTCGCACTGAAAACCGATATAAATCATGGTGGCCTTGCCGTGCACCATCTTGGACCAGTGGCCTTCCAGCGGCTGAACCAGCATGGCCTGACCGGCTTTCAAATGCAGGGCGATATCCTTGCCAATAAAAGCGTCGCACACGCCCTGGGCAATGTAGAGAATTTCCCAAAAGGCATGGCGGTGCTCCTTTCCATGCCAGTCGTCCTGCCAGCGCAGCGTGCCCACGAGCTCCAGGCCGATGTACAGGTCGTA
>CAKTUS010000130.1 GCA_934621485.1 uncultured Clostridia bacterium | reverse complement strand
CCTGAAGCTCGCAGAAAAGCGAGCTTTTCGTTTTTCAAAAAACACTGGGCGGAGACGCTCTTGATTTTGGCTGCCGAAACCGGCAGGGTATACGTCGGCTTTGCATCCTTACGTTCGCTGCTGCCGGCGAACTTTTTTATAACCTTTTGGCAGGGCAAACCGTCTGAATAAAGGGAAAGCAAATTGAACAAAGGGAGGAGACCCGTCATGCTGAAACGAATAGCCGTTTTGCTGTGCGCAAGCCTGTGCCTGCTAGCCGGCGCCTGTGCGGAAGAAACCCTGACCGCTCTGCGCCAGGAAACAGCGGACGGATGGCATGAAACCTATACCACCACGCAGGGACAAACCATTCAAATAGACGCGCCCATTCTGGTACCGGACGAGGGGGAATGGGTGTCCGGCTATCAGGTGCAGAAAAGTCCGCCCATAGAAGGAGAACGCATGGCAGGCTATCGGGTGCGGACGATTCTTGCAGACAGCGTGAGCCTGTCGCTGCCCTTGGACCAGCAGGAGGAGGAAAACCTGAGCAGGCAGCTGGGAGCGTTTCAGGGAAGCCGGCGATATGGCCGCGCTGTGCCGCAGCTCCGGGCATTGTCCTATCAGGAGGCTTGCCGGACGGCGGAAGGTATCGTGAGCACTTTGTTTGATCGTACCCTGACGGACTATGTGCTGAGCTCCGGGGAAGTGGCCGACTGGGAAAACGGGCAAACCTACCTGCTGTGCTTTGTTCCCAAGCAGAATGGCCTGCCGGTAAACTGCGATAGCGTTACGTTGGATATTCGAAGCGCAAACTACTGGTATGCCCATGTCAGTTTTCACAGCTATCAGGAAACGGAGACCCATTTGGCGCTGGTTCCCTTTGCCCAGGTAAGGCAGGAAGTGCTTGCGGCAATCGAATCCGGCAAGGCTTACGAAAACCAGGGCCTTGGCGATTTGGGGCCGATGGAGGCCATTACCCAGGTGCAGCTGGAATATGCGTTGTTTTCTCAAAGGGGAAAGAAACTGCTTTTGCCCGTATGGACTGTGGATTTTGAAACGACAGGCCACGAAGAAACCGGTGAGAACGTAGGACGGCTTTCTTTTTCCGCCCAGACGGGAAAACAGCTGATTTGGAATGGAACCGGATATCGAATACCGTAACGGCGGTTGAGACGCAAAGACAACAACAAAAGCTGCAGTTCGGAGCCTCTATCCTTTGCTTCGCGGCCTTTTTCCAAGTGCAGCGATGCTCGCGGTCTTCTGCGGCCAAGATGCAGGAAAGCGGACTTGGAGCGCTGAAGATGATCTTTTGGTAGAGGTGAACAGCCCGGAATGTGCGGACAGTAAAAAACCCCATGTAGGAGTATTCCGTTTTAAGCGGAGTGGCGTAGCGACGGCGGCGCCGCTCCCGTTTTTGTTTGGATGCGCTCATGACTATAGAAGTCAATGTATCTGTCGATCGGTTCATTCGTTTCATGGAGCGTCTTTGGCTTGTGTCGGTAGATACACTCCCACATCAGGGAGGATTTTATCTGCTCTCCAGTTTTTTGGTTCCGTTCAAGGGCAAAAGAAGGGCGCATAGAAGAGGGCTTGAATTGCAGGAACGCGGGTTTACCCAAAAAGAAGTCCAAACGCACGCTGCATGCAGCCTGTGAACACTATTTCGCGCCTGCTTTTTCACTCTTTACCGTTGCCAACAGGTTAGCTTCGGTGAGCTTTTCGACAGTCAAGCGCCCAGCCAGAAAAGATGGCTGGGCGCTTGATTGTTTCATTTTTTTTCAGGACACTGGCTCACGAGCGCCCGGCCCACCCCCATCAAGGTTACGGTGGGACAGGCGGCGGGCAGCAGCACCGTATCGCCGGCGGACAGTTCCATGGCGTCGCCCTGCCAGCTTAGCAGCAGGCCGTTCAGCGCGGTCAGCATGCGGAAGGTGTGAGGCGCGGAGGGAAGCGTAAACTCGCCGTTCACGCTGGCACATTCCAGCAAAAAGGCGGGCACGTCCAGCAGAGTGGTCAGGCCGTTGCCTCCGGCGGCGGGCATTTGCGCCTGCGCGCCCCGCAAAGCCGGATCAATGACATCCAGCGACTGACGAATATGCAGCGGGCGCTTTTCGCCCTGGCTGTTTACCCGGTTAAAATCCCACAGGCGGTAGGTAACGTCGCTGGACTGCTGAATTTCGTAAAGCAAAATGCCGCCGCCGATGGCGTGCACCATGCCGCTGGGCATGTAGTACACATCTCCGGGATGCACCGATACCCGGGCAATGAGAGGCTCTACATCCTCCCCGCCCTCCAGGGCCCGGCGCAAATCCTCCAGGGTAACGCCCTCCCGGATTCCATACAGAATTTCGGCTCCCTCCTCGGCCTGCAAAATGACCCAGGCTTCGGTTTTGCCTAGTTTGTTTTCGTGCTGGCGGGCATAGGCGTCATTCGGATGCACCTGCACGCTCAGGGAGGTTTTGGCGGCCAGCAGCTTCAAAAGCAGCGGAAAGGGCTGGCCTGCGCAGTCGCCCACCAGCCGCCGGCCCTCCCGCTGAATCAGCAGAGGAAGGGGTTCGCCCATATCGGTGCGGCTTTCCAGACCGGGAATCGCGCTCACCTCTAAGGCCTCGCCGGTGCGGTCGTCGGGAATGGGCCGGTGAAAGGCCGTTCGCAGTTGCTCGCCACCCCAGGGCGTCATGTCGCCGTGGCGATAGGCCGGATACATGCGGATGGGCAGCATGGGACAGGCGGCGCTCAAAGGCGCTTCGAAGCACAGATTCATCGCCGGGGGATTTTCCACCGCAAACTGACCCGCCTGCCGGGTCATGTGCTGCCGGTAGAAAGCTGCCATGTCTTCGTCCTCGGTGCAGGCGTCCAGCCGTAAACAGTCGTAGCCCAGGGACAGGGCCTGTTCCTTTGCATAGGAAAGCACGGCCTCCAGCGTTTGCACCCCAAAGAAGGGCTCGGCCACGGCCAGCCGGTGCAGCCCGGCGGGCCGCACGCCATATTGCCAGGCAATTTGCGCATATTCGGGCGTGTCCTCGGCGGTGAGGGCAAATACCGCCGCCAGTGCGCCGTTTTCCTCGGCCCGGTATAGACGTCCCGCGTCCACATCCGCTTCCAGCTGCTCCCGGGTAGGGTATACATCCCATGCCCATTGCTTCAATCCCCGGCTTTCCATGGCGCGAATCACCTGCTGATACAGGGTGCAAAGTTCCTGAAACTGTTCCGGGGTGGCCTTTGAAAAAATCATGCGTCGTCCTCCGTATACATCTGGTACAGGTGGTAGTAGAGGCCCTTTTTCGCCATCAGCTGCTGATGGGTGCCCTGTTCTTCAATGCCGTTTTCGGTAAGCACCCAGATGGTGGAAGCCCCGCGGATGGTGGTGAGCCGGTGCGCGATGGTAAAGGTGGTGCGGCCCTTGGACAGCTCCTCCAGCGAGTGCTGCACCAGGCGTTCACTTTCGTTATCCAGGGCGCTGGTGGCTTCGTCCAGAATCAGGATGGGCGGGTTTTTGAGGAATACCCGGGCGATGGAGATGCGCTGCTTCTGTCCGCCGGACAGCTTCACGCCCCGCTCGCCCACAAAGGTATCATACCCGTCGGGCAGCTCCAGAATGAACTCATGCGCGCCGGCCTGCCTGGCGGCCAGCTCCACCTTTTCCCGGGTAGCGCCGGGCATGCCGTAGGCGATGTTGTCAAACACGGTGCCGCTGAACATGTACACATCCTGCTGCACCATGCCGATGGCTTCCCGCAGGCTGTGCTGGGTCAGGTG
>CAKTUS010000129.1 GCA_934621485.1 uncultured Clostridia bacterium | reverse complement strand
ACCTCCAAGGGCACCATGGATAAGCAGTCGCCGGAGGTTCGGAAATACATTGCGCAGCGGGCTGAACTGCTCGGCGCGATCCGCCTGCCGAATCGAGGCGGTGCCCGAGGTGCTGCGCTGCGGCTGCGAGCCCACCGCCGTGGAGTTCATGGAGCGGGAGGTCATCGCCTGCGCGGAAAACTATCTGGGCAAGCAGTTCCCCGACGCCAGCGCCGACGCCTATCTGCTGGTGCGGCTGGATGGCGCCAGCTACGACGCGCTGCCGCCCTCCATCGACGTTCTGACCGATCTGGCCCTGAAGCTGGGGGCGGTGGACGTGCTGCTGGCGGACACCGACGAGCGCAAGGAAAGCATCTGGAACGCCCGGGGCGCATTTTTGGAGGCCATCAAGGGCAGCACGGAAAGCATGGACGAGTGCGACGTGGTGGTTCCCCGGGATCGGATCGCCGCCTTCGTCAAGAAGAGCGTGGAAATTGGCAAAGAGCTGGGCGTTCGCATTTGCTCCTTCGGCCATGCGGGCGACGGCAACCTGCACATTTACGTGTGTCAGGACGGCGTGTCGGACGACCGCTGGCATTCTTCGGAAGAAGCACAGTTTATGCAATTACAGAAATACAATTCTGTGGCTGCCGGTCTCCATGATCCCGCTGCTCCAACAACTACGGCCCCTATCATTTTCCGGAGAAGCTGATTCCCCTGATGATTGTCAACTGCCTGTATGATAAGCCCCTGCCGGTGTACGGCAAGGGAGAAAACGTGCGGGATTGGCTGTATGTGGAGGATCACTGCAAAGCCATCGATATGAAAATTTTTGTTACCGGTGCTAATGGCCAGCTTGGCCATGACATCGTTTTTGATTTGCGAAAACGGGGTATTCAGGCGGTGGGCAGCGATTTGGCCCCCGCCTGCGCCTCCATTCCTGGGCTGGCGTATGAGTCCCTGGATATTACGGATACAGCATCCGTCCATGCTGTATTGAACAGAATCCGGCCCGATGCGGTCATTCACTGTGCCGCCTGGACAGCCGTGGATGCGGCTGAGGAGCTGGCAAACCAGGCCAAAGTTCACGCCGTAAATGCAGAAGGAACCGCCCACATTGCGCAGGTCTGTACCCAAATAGGCTGTAACCTGATGTACATATCCACGGACTATGTTTTTGACGGCCAGGGCGATACTCCCTGGCAGCCGGATTGCAGGAACTATGCGCCCCTGAACGTGTACGGTCAAAGTAAGTTGGAGGGCGAACTGGCGGTAGCCCGGGCCACGGAGCGTTTCTTTATTGTGCGTATTGCCTGGGTGTTTGGGCAAAGCGGAAGCAATTTTGTCAAAACCATGCTGACGTTGGCGCAGACCCACGATACCCTGCGGGTGGTGTGCGACCAGATTGGCACACCTACTTATACGCCAGATCTTGCCCGCCTGCTGGTAGATATGATTCAAACAGACAAATACGGCTACTACCATGTCACCAACGAAGGCGGCTATATCAGCTGGTATGATTTTGCATGCGAAATCTTCCGACAGGCGGGCAGCCCGGTGAAGGTGCTGCCTGTTACCACGGCGGAGTATGGTTTGAGCAGGGCAAAGCGTCCCTTAAACAGTCGGCTCGACAAAAACAAACTGGTACAGATGGGTTTTCATCCACTGCCTGACTGGAAAGACGCATTGAAACGATATTTGGATAACGGTTTAAACAGTTGAGAGACTTAAAACCGTAAAACGATCGCTTTTTGTTTCCAGCCACTTCCTTAATCTTCTGTCTGAGAAAGTTATTTTTTTATCCATTCGCAGGGCGCCCATTCCTGCTTTTTCAGCGCACGATGCTGGACATTTCCGAAAGCGCTTGATAAAGCAGTATTTCTGCGGTAAAATGAAACTGGTATCAGATAAAAACTTACAGCATATGGACGGTTTGGCGAAGGGAGGCTGGGGCATGAAACGAAAAAAGCTGCCGGTCGGCATCGACAGTTTTGAGAAGCTCCGAAGGGAAGACTTCTATTATGTGGATAAGACGGGTTTAATCATTGACTTGCTCAACAATTGGGGGGAAGTCAACCTTTTTACGCGCCCACGTCGCTTCGGCAAGACGCTGAACATGAGCATGCTAAAGTCCTTTTTTGAGATCGGTGCGGATAAAGCAATGTTCGATGGGTTGGCGATATCCAGAGAGACGGCGCTGTGCGAAGCGTATATGGGTAAATTCCCGGTGGTGTTCGTGTCGCTTAAGGGCATGGACGGGCTGACGTTTGAGGACGCCTATACCATGCTGAAAACGATCATTCGCACTGAGGCATCGAGACACTATTACTTAAAAACGAGTGAAAAGGTTTCTGCGGAGAACAAGCAGATATTTGAGGAGATACTGTCTGGCAAGTATGAAGAAATGGCGGATAGCCTGCGATTGTTGTCGCAGATGCTCTTTCAGCATTGCGGTCAAAAAGCAGTTCTGCTGATTGATGAATACGATGTGCCACTGGACAAGGCGTTCCAGCATGGCTATTATCGCGAGATGGTCGCGCTGATCCGCAGTATGTTCGGGCAGGCTCTGAAAACCAACGATTTCCTGCAATTTGCGGTGCTGACAGGATGCCTGCGCGTATCGAAGGAGAGTATCTTTACGGGCTTGAACAATTTTAAGGTGCTGTCCATCACGGACAGTCGCTTTGATGAACACTTTGGCTTTACGGATGCTGAAGTGAAAATGCTCCTCGACGATTATAACCTGACAGCGCATTACGCCGAAACAAAACAATGGTATGACGGCTATCGCTTTGGCAGTGTGGACGTGTATTGCCCGTGGGACGTGATCAACCACGTAGACCGGCTTTGCGGCGAACCGAACGCAGAACCCCAGGCCTATTGGATCAACACTAGCGGAAACGATTTGGTGAAACGCTTCGTGGACAAGGCAGACAAAACGACGCAAGGCGAGATTGAGCGGCTCATCGCAGGTGAAGCCATTGAGAAGGCTGTGCGACTGGAGCTGACCTACAACGAAATCGACAACAGCATCGATAATCTCTGGAGCGTGTTGTTTACTACGGGTTACCTGACGCAGGCGGGAAAAGTAGAGCGCGGCGTATATAAACTTGTTATTCCCAACCGTGAGGTGCGGGAGGTATTCATCCTTCAGATTCAGGAATGGTTTAAGGAAACCATCGTCCAAGACAAAAAGCCCATGCAGGCGTTCTGCAAGGCGTTTCTAGATGGAAACGCAGAGAAAATCCAGAAGTGCTTAACAGTAATCCTCGAAAAGATGATCAGCATCCTGGACACAAAGGCGAAGGACGAGCAGAAGGAGAATTTCTATCATGGTCTGCTGCTAGGGCTTCTGCGGAGCGAACCTAACTGGCTGATTCTGTCCAACGCGGAATCGGGCGACGGCTTCAGCGACATCCTTATTGAGCCGGAAGACCCGGATGCAGGCATTGTGATTGAGGTAAAATACTCTCCTTCGCTCGCCGGAATGGAAAGCGCCTGCGAAGCGGCGATGAATCAGATCAAAGAAAAGCGCTACGACGAGCGGCTGCGTAACGAGGGACGGGAGAACATCACGGCCTTTGGCATCACGTTCTGGAAAAAGCGTTGCAAGGTAATTTTTGAGAAACTGTAGAGGATGAGAATGCAGGGATGCGCAAGGGGTGTGCAGAGGAGGTGCAAATTTGCGCACCCTATTTCTGTTTCGTAACTTGTATCATTATATAGGTGCAGACACATAGTAAGTACCAGCTTTTGATACAAAGGCTGGTACTTTTCTTTTACCCCATGGCGGCGCAAAAACCCTGA
>CAKTUS010000128.1 GCA_934621485.1 uncultured Clostridia bacterium | reverse complement strand
GGCTGCGGCCCTCCGATTTTCGTTCCGAAACCGGCGGCGTGTACGCTGGGTTCGGCAGCCTTGCGCAGCAAGGCTTTCCTTGTGAACTTTGTCGCCCGGCCAGCCGCAGGCGAGCAGGCAAAGAGCGCTTTTCGGCAGAAAAGATCGCCGTCAGGCGAGCTTTTTGGACGGCCTGAAGCCGTGTCTTCAGACCCGGCTTCACCCACTGGCAACAAAGGGAAAAAGCGGGTGCGAAATGTGTTTACAGGCTTCAGCGCCTTTGAAATCGCTTTTTGAAAATTCCATCAAGCAAAGCGCTTCAAAATAGGTCCTGTTTCATCATTTTCAAACAGCCTTTCGTCGACGCCTGCTTTCTCAATGTGCTGACCGGCTCCTTTAGACACGGCTTTTCGTTTTCGAAAAGCAAAAATTCATTTTTTGATCGCTTATCAGTCATCCGGGACGCGAATTTTGACGCGAGATTTCATAAGCGCGGCTTTGCCCGTCCCCAAAGCGGCGTCGTTCCTTGAAACAGCTGTGCGGAAAGCCCAGCGCTTCCGCTCTTGAAAAGCGCTTACTTTTTGCGCCACACTATTTTGTTTACTACGCCGGTGTAGCTTTGGATGATTTTGACCACCTTGGTGGATACGTTTTCTTCCACATAGTCCGGCACAGGAATCCCATAATCGCCGTTTCGGTTCATTTCCACCGCCGTGTCCACCGCCTGTAACAGGCTGCTTCCATCAATGCCCGCCAGAATGAAGCATCCCTTGTCCAAAGCCTCCGGCCGTTCGGTGCTGGTGCGTATGCACACGGCGGGGAAGGAACGCCCTATGCTGGTAAAGAAGCTGCTTTCCTCCGGCAGAGTGCCCGAATCGCTTACCACGGCAAAGGCGTTCATCTGCAGGCAGTTATAGTCGTGAAACCCAAGCGGCTCATGGCGAACAATGCGCTTGTCCAGCGCAAAGCCGCTTTGCTCCAGGCGCTTGCGGCTGCGGGGATGACAGCTGTACAGAATGGGCAGGTCGTACTTTTGCGCCATCTGGTTTACGGCGGTAAACAGGCTGATAAAGTTTTCCTCTGTATCGATGTTTTCCTCTCGATGGGCGGATAGCAGGATGTACTTGCCCTTTTCCAGACCCAGCCGGGCGTGAATGTCGCTGCTTTCCATTTTGCTCAGGTTCTGGCGCAGCACCTCCGCCATGGGGCTGCCGGTCACGTAGGTGCGCTCCTTGGGAAGGCCGCACTCCGCCAGGTAGCGGCGCGCATGCTCGGAATAGCACATGTTCACGTCGCTGATGATATCCACCATCCGGCGATTGGTTTCCTCCGGCAGGCACTCATCCTTGCAGCGGTTGCCTGCCTCCATGTGAAAAATGGGAATATGCAGCCGCTTGGCCCCAATGACGCTCAGGCAGCTGTTGGTATCGCCCAGCACCAGCACCGCATCGGGACGAATCCGCGCCATCAGGTCGTAGCTTTTGGCAATGATGTTGCCCATGGTTTGCCCCAGGGTGTCCCCAACGGCGTCCAGGTATATCTCCGGGGCAGCCAGAGCCAGGTCGTGAAAAAACACGCCGTTCAGGTTATAGTCGTAATTTTGCCCGGTATGGGCCAGCAGCGTGTCAAAATACCGGCGGCACTTGTCGATCACCGCCGCCAGGCGAATAATCTCCGGCCGGGTTCCCACAATAATCAGCAGCTTGATTTTTCCGTTGTTCTGAAACGATACGTCCCCCATCTGTCTTGCTCCACCTTTTCCCTGATTTCGCTTTGATTCTATCATGATTTGGCCCGTTTCGCAACGCGGAAAGCATTTTCTGTTTTCACCCGGTTCAAAACAGGGTATAATGTAAAAAGGAGCTTTTTCCTTCACTCATGACACACCGCGGAAAGGAGCGTTTGATTGATGCGCATTACCAACGATATTCGGCACATCGGCGTCAACGACCATCAGGTAGACCTGTTTGAGGGCCAGTATGCTGTGCCCGGCGGCATGGCCTACAATTCCTATGTGATTCTGGATGACAAAATCGCCGTGATGGACACGGTGGACCAGCATTTCACGCATCAGTGGCTGGATCATCTCTCCGATGCTTTAGGCGGCCGCAAGCCGGATTATCTGGTAGTGCAGCATATGGAGCCGGACCATTCCGCCAACATTGAAACCTTTTTGAAAGTCTATCCGGACGTCACCGTCGTGGGCAATGTCAAAACCTTTGCCATGATCGACGCCTTTTTCGGCGCGGAGCTGTGCCGGCGCAAGCTGGTGGTAGCAAGCGGCGATACCCTGTCTTTGGGGCGTCATCAGCTTACGTTTGTGTTTGCACCCATGGTGCACTGGCCCGAGGTGATGGTCACCTACGATGCGGCCGACAAGGTGCTGTTTTCTGCCGACGGCTTTGGCAAGTTTGGCGCGCTGGATGTGGACGAGCCCTGGACGGACGAAGCCCGGCGCTACTACATCGGCATTGTAGGCAAGTACGGCGCGCAGGTACAGGCGCTGCTGAAGAAGGCCGCCCAGTTGGACATTCAAACCATTTGCCCTCTCCACGGCCCCGTGCTGAGCGAAAACCTGGAAGAATATTTAAGACTGTATGACACCTGGTCCTCCTACGGAGTGGAGAGCGAGGGAATCCTGCTGGCTTACACTTCCGTATACGGCCACACCCGCAAGGCCGTGGAGCTGCTGGCCGAGAAGCTGCGCGCCTCTGGCTGCCCACAGGTGGTGGTGCATGACCTGGCTCGCTGCGATATGAGCCGGGCAGTGGCTGACGCCTTCCGCTTCGGTAAGCTGGTGCTGGCCACCACCACCTACAACGCCGAGCTGTTCCCTTTCATGAAGCAGTTCATCGACCACCTGACTGAGCGAAACTTCCAGGGCCGCACCATCGGTCTCATTGAGAACGGTTCCTGGGCGCCTCTGGCGGCCAAGCTGATGAAGGGCATGTTTGAAAAGAGCAAGAACATCGCCTGGCTGGACACTACCATTACCATTCGCTCCGCCATGACCACGGACAACCGGGAGGCGCTTCAGCGGATGGCGGATGAGCTGTGCCGCGAATACGTGGCCCGCTCCACGGAAGCGGCCGACAAGCACGACATGACCGCCTTGTTCCGCATCGGCTACGGCCTGTATGTGGTTACCAGCAACGACGGCCGCCAGGACAACGGCCTGATTGTGAACACCGTTACACAGTTAACCGACAGCCCCTACCGGGTGGCCGTTACCATTAACAAGGCCAACTATTCGCATCACGTCATTCGCCAAACGGGCCGCATGAATGTGAATTGCCTGTCGGTAGACGCTCCCTTCAGCGTGTTTGAAACCTTCGGTTTCCAAAGCGGCCGCAATGTAAACAAGTTTGCCGGTGTGGATGTGGTACGCTCCGGCAACGGCCTAGCCCTTCTGCCCCGCTACATCAACGCAGCGCTCAGCCTACAGGTGGAGGAATATGTGGACTTGGGCACCCACGGCATGTTCATTTGCTCTGTAACAGAGGCCCGCGTCATGAGCGACCGGGAAACCATGACCTATGCTTATTACCAGAAGAATGTGAAGCCCAAGCCTCAGACCGAGGGAAAGAAGGGCTTTGTATGCAAAGTATGCGGCTACATTTATGAGGGCGACGTCCTGCCCGACGATTTCATCTGCCCCCTTTGCAAGCATGGCGCGGCCGACTTTGAGCCCATCGCGTAGCAGAGGGCTACGCGCCCTCTGCACTCCCCGCCAGGGGCACAGCCCCTGGACCCGGTTTTGCGCTGCGGAATACGCCATGAAAAAACAGTTTCCGCATGACAGGGCGCAAGGGGCTGCGCGCCCTCTGCACTCCCCGCCAGGGGCACAGCCCCTGGACCCGGTTTTGCGCTGCGGAATACGCCATGAAAGAACAGTTTCCGCCTGACAGGGCGCAAAGGGC
>CAKTUS010000127.1 GCA_934621485.1 uncultured Clostridia bacterium | reverse complement strand
ACCTTGTTGGTGCCAAAGACGGCCACAACATCGTTGCCTTCCTTCTCCAGCTTCACGTTGAAGAAGTTCATCTGGGGACTGCCGATGAAGCCGGCCACAAACAGGTTGGCGGGATAATCGTACAGGTTCTGGGGGGTATCCACCTGCTGCACAAAGCCATCCTTCATTACCACGATACGGGAGGCCATGGTCATGGCTTCGGTCTGGTCGTGGGTAACATAGATGAAGGTGGTCTGCAGGCGCTGATGCAGCTTGGTGATTTCCGTACGCATGGCCACGCGCAGCTTGGCGTCCAGGTTGGACAGAGGCTCGTCGAACAGGAACACCTTGGGTTCACGCACGATGGCGCGGCCCAGAGCAACGCGCTGGCGCTGACCGCCGGACAGAGCCTTGGGCTTGCGGTTCAGCAGGTGAGAGATGTCCAAAATCTTGGCGGCTTCTTCCACGCGCTTTTTGATTTCATCCTTTGGGGTCTTGCGCAGCTTCAGGCCGAAAGCCATGTTGTCAAACACGGTCATGTGAGGATACAGCGCGTAGTTCTGGAACACCATGGCGATGTCGCGATCCTTGGGAGCCACGTCGTTGACCAGCTTTTCGCCGATGTACAGTTCGCCGCTGGAGATTTCTTCCAGGCCAGCCACCATGCGCAGGGTGGTAGACTTACCGCAGCCGGAAGGGCCAACCAGCACAATAAACTCTTTGTCCTCGATGTCCAGGCAGAAATCGCTCACAGCAGTCACATTGCCGGAGTAAACCTTGTAGATGTGTTGGAGAGATACGCTTGCCATTGAAAAGTTCCTCCTTCATCTTTGTGCCTATCCGCGGTTCTATGCTTCCAATCCCATAGAACACGGCTTATCGTTATGTTTGTATTATAACGGAGGAGAAGGGAAAAGGGAATTGGCCGACTCCACCAACTTTGCTTTCCGCATTTGTGCATGATGTCTAGTACGGATAAAAAAGCACCATGAATCAGGTTGCTGAAAAAGTGGAGGTGCAGGAGACACTGCCTCCTGCCGGGGTTTTAGGGGCGAAGCCCCTAAGCCTTAGGCCACAGCACTTTCTCCGCGAACCGGCAAAGCGCTGCTTCCAGGCGACGGCGGCCAATCAGGGCGTTTCAACAGTCTGATGAATTTGAACGTTTCTACAAATCTCTCAAAGCATCCACCGGGCGCAGCCTTCCGGCCCGCAGCGCCGGAGCCGCGCCGAAAAAAAGCCCTACCGCCAGAGCGGCGGCTGCCACAAGCGCGCAGTCGCCCGGAGCAATGACCGCCGCCAGGCCGATACTGCGCCCGGCTATTTCAACCAGCCCGTAGCCGGCCAGGATTCCCAGGATTCCTCCCGCCGCCGCATACAAAAGCGCCTCCTGCAAAAACAGCAGGCATACCTGGCCCTGCGTGGTGCCCATGGCTTTCATCACGCCAATCTCCCGCCTGCGTTCCCGAACGCTGACCAGCAGAATATTCATTACCCCAATACCGCCAACCAGCGTGCAAATAACCGCCACCCATTTCAGTACGTCCACAAAAATCGCAATTACGCTGGCCGCCGCTTCCATTTGCACCTGCATGGTAAGCGTTTCCGTTTCCACGCCCCGAGTCTCGCTCATCAGCCGCTGCGCCATGGCTGCCAGCGTCTGAGGCATTTGCTGCGAAGGTACGCTGAGCGTAATCTCATGCACCGTCTGTCCAATCAAGCTGCAAAGAGCGTCCAGAGGCATGTACACCGCTTCCTCCACATTTACCTGCGTCATCGCCTGCGGAGCATCCAAAACGCCTCGCAGCCAATACACGCCGCCGCCCATGGAAACGGGCGCATCCATCTGTGCGTGTAGCCGGGCGGCCAGCTTGCGGCCCATCAGCACGCTGCGTCCGTTTTCCTCCCACTCCAGCGCATACAGTTCCCTGCCCTGAGAAAGCCGCGCCTTCAGTCCTGCCAGATACTCCGGCGTACAGCCTACCGCCACGCCGTTTTCCCGCCTGTCGCCACACACGATTTCCAGCGGCACGTACAGCTGCTCTGTCGCCTGCACATGCAGCGCGCTGCTCAACAGTTCCGCGTCTCCCCGGCGGAGCGCGCCGTTTTCTGCGGCCGTAAGCCATACCTGGTCAATGCCCAGCCGTTTGAGCTCGCTCCTGACCTGGTTTTGCCCGGCGTCTCCCAGGGTAAGCACCGCCAGAATCGCCCCCACGCCCACCGCAATGCCCGCTACCGTTAAAAAAGAGCGAAGTGGCGCGGCGAACACGCTTCGCAGGCTATATTTCCAAAAATCAAGGCGTTTCACCGGCGCTTGGCCTCCTTCACGGAACAGCCCTGTCCAAGCGCATACTGATCCGGCTGAAGAATCAGTCGTTTACCGGCCAGCTCAGAACCGCAGGCCACGTACGCTTCATTGCGGAGAGACGGGTCGATAAGGTGCGGCGTGGCTTGTCCGTTTTCCACCACCCATACCTGATTCTTTCCGTCCACCGCGCCCAAAGGTACCAGCGTTACGTTTTCCTTTCGTTCCAGCAGCAATTCCACCGTTGCCTTCTCTCCTACCGAGCAGCTCCATTCCCCGTTGCCCGGAACAAAGGTAAGCCGCTGACTGATTTGCGCCGTGGCTTCATTGGTTTCCGGCGCGCCGATTGCGCTGAGCACAGCGGCGACGCTGCCGCCTTTAACCGACAAAGCCGCCGCATCGCCCGGCTGCACGCCCTGAATTTCCTGCGCCCGCGCCGATGCAACCACGCACTTTTCCCGGCCGCTGACAATTCCCAGCAAACTGGCGGTTGCCACCGTATCTCCTGTCTGTACGTATACCGCCGTCACACGCCCGTCTGCGCTCGCACGAATTTTTCCAGCCTCAATCTGCTGGCGGAGCATTTGTTCTGCCGACAGGCCCGAACCATTCTGCTGCCATGCCGCCAGCCATTCCATTCCTTGACTGCTTTGAGCGTAGCGGGCCTTTGTCAGGCTTTCCAACTGAGCCTCCTGCTGCTCGGTATCCAGGCTGAACAGCAAATCGCCCCGATGCACCGCTTGACCGGCCTGCACATAAACGCCGTTAACAACGCCCTGGAAAAGGCTCAGACAGGTTTGCTCCTGACGATAGCGCACCATGCCCTCCAGCACCAGCGTGCGCACCAGATCGCCCTGCTGCGCCACAACGGTGCATACAGCCAGCCTTGGGGTAAAAGGCAAAAGAAACAGGGTGGTTACCGTGACGGCCGTTACCATGATCATCACAAAAGAAGCCTTGGTTCTGGACATGAGTTTGCGTTCCTCCCCGGCACAACATTCATGCTTATTCTGCCGCGCATGTCCCAGCCAAACCATGGCAAGTGATAGCAACAGGCGCAGCATTTGCTAAATGCCGCGCCCAGGCCCGCTAAAAAGCGTATCTCAGGACCGGCTTCTGCGATAAAAAACGCTCCTCGCCGGGCGGCAAAGAACGCAAATATCATTTTTCATGAAGAAAGTCTTGCCACGCAAGGCCTCAGACTGCTGGTAAAGTCTTTACTTCCAAAAGAAATCCATAACCCCTGCAAAATCTCTCTGCAACGCAGCGAAAGAAAATGAGACTTTCCTTTCTCCCGCGTTATTACAGGTTAAAAATCAATCCGAGAGGCATAAAACTCCAGCGGTTTTGTGAGCTGCTTTTGTGATAGGGAAACACCGCACAAATGAGGCGGTCAGCTGGCGAATGGATTTTCGTCAGATGCAAATGCAGATTTCAAAGGTTTACCGGCGGTAAATCGAGAAATCTGCATGCCGCAGACGGCGGAAAAGGCAACGTCCGACGCGCCGCCGAATTGTGCGGTGGCGCCATAGGTTTTTTCAGCAACCCGAGCCCGGCTTCGCAAGGCTCAAGTCCCTGGCGGTATCGGAGAGCCGCAGCCCTCCGATTTTTATTCCAAACCCGGCGGCGTGTGCGTCGGGTTCGGCAGCCTTGCGCAGCAAAGCTCAGACTGTTGAAAAACCCTCTGCGAGAGAGCGCGTCCATGCACACGGCTGCGTTTGTT
>CAKTUS010000126.1 GCA_934621485.1 uncultured Clostridia bacterium | reverse complement strand
GGTTTTAGGGGCGGAGCCCCTAAGCCTTATGCCGCAGCACTTTCCCCGTGAACCAGCAAAGCGCTGCTTCCGGGCGACGGCGGCCAATCAGGGTTTTTCAACAGTCTGAGCCTTGCTGCGCAAGGCAGCCGAAACCGACGTACACGCCGCCGGTTTCGGAACCAAAATCGGAGGGCTGCGGCCCTCCGTGC
This sequence comes from uncultured Clostridia bacterium, assembly GCA_934621485.1. GTDB lineage: Bacteria > Bacillota > Clostridia > Christensenellales > Aristaeellaceae > Limiplasma. The sequence goes on along the minus strand of CAKTUS010000126.1, from coordinate 3,986 downwards.
CTCCCAGGGGGCGACAGTCTGGCGACGGCCGTTAGCGGCCGTCGTGGCAATCGTGAACCAAGCCCCCTGAACTTGACGTTTTTTTGTGAACCAGCGCAGCGCTATTCGGCGCTCCATAAGGGGACACCGGCTGGCCCGGTTACGCTCGTTTGCTGCTTTTTCCCAAATAGGCTTCCTGAACGCTTTCACTGGACAAAAGCTCCTCGCCTGTGCCCCGCAGAATGATGCGGCCCGTTTCCAGCACAAAGCCGTAATCGGCGGCGTGCAGGGCGGCGTTGGCGTTTTGCTCAATCAGCAAAATGGTGATGCCGCTTTCCCTCAGCCGGTGAATGATGGAAAAGATGTCCTTTACCACCAGAGGGGCCAGGCCCAGGCTGGGCTCATCCATCATAATCAGCTTGGGCCGGGTCATCATGGCGCGGCCCACGGCCAGCATTTGCTGCTCGCCGCCGGACAGGGTGCCCGCCAGCTGCCAGCTGCGCTCCTTCAGCCGGGGAAACAGGGTATAGATGTAGTCGATATCCTGCTGAATTTGAACGGCGTCGCGCCGCAGATAAGCGCCGATTCTCAGGTTTTCCAAAACCGTCAGGTTGGAAAACACCCGCCGTCCTTCGGGCACCAGCGCAATGCCGTGCTCCACCGTTTTCTGGGTATCCATCCGGGTAATATCCTGGCCGTTGTACCGAATGGTCCCGCTCTTGATGGGCACCAGACCGGTGATGGCGCGCAGCGTGGTGGATTTGCCCGCGCCGTTTGCGCCGATCAGGGTGACAATCTGCCCTTCATCCACGGAAAAGGAAATTCCCTTCAGGGCCTCGATGCCGCCGTAGCTGACCACCAGGTCCTTGACTTCCAACATGCTCATTCGTCTTCCACCCCCAGGTAAGCTGCAATTACGTCCGGGTTGGCCTGAATATCCGCCGGGGTGCCGTCGGCAATCAGGCGGCCGAAGTCCAGCACATAAATGCGGTCGCTGATATCCATGACCAGGTTCATGTGATGCTCGATCAGGAAAATGGTCAGGTCGAAATCGTCCTTAATCTTGCGAATGAAGTCGCTCAGTTCATCGGTTTCCTGGGGGTTCATGCCGGCTGCCGGCTCGTCCAGCAAAAGCAGCCGGGGCTCCGTGGCCAGCGCGCGGGCAATTTCCAGGTAACGCTGCTTGCCGTAGGGCAGGGAGGCGGCAGGCTCGTTTGCCAGTTCCGCCAGGCCCAGCATGTCCAAAAGATCCAGGGATTCCTGGCGCACCCGTTTTTCTTCCTGCATGTTCAAATGCAGAACGGACTTGAACAGCCCGGTTTTCATGCGCATGTGATGGGCCACCAGCACGTTTTCCAGCACGGTCATGCCCTTGAACAGGCGAATGTTCTGGAAGGTGCGGGCAACGCCCATTTCGGTAATCTTGTCCGGGGTGTTTACAATGCGCCGGCCATATTCGCCAATGTGACTGCCGCCGTACAGTTTTTTCATCTTGCCTGTAGGATGCCCCTGAGCGATGATTTTGCCGCGCATTTTGACATTGCCGTTGGTGGGAGCGTATACGCCGGTTACCACGTTGAAGGCGGTGGTTTTGCCCGCGCCGTTGGGGCCGATGAGGGCCACGATTTCGCCCTTATCCACGTGCATGCTCAAACTGTCCACGGCCACCACGCCGCCAAATTGCATGGTTACGTTTTCCAATTCCAAAATGGTCTTGGTCATTTGGCTGCGCCTCCCTTCCGGGCTTTTTTGCGTTTGTTAATCAAATCCGGCAATTCTCGAGCGCCCATGATGCCCTGACGGAAGAACAGCACCACCACCATGATGATGATGGAGAACACCACCAGGCGGAAACCGTTGCGCAGCAAGGGCACCTCCCAGGCGCCAATCATCTGCTTTTGATCCAGGAAGCGAAGCCACCACTCGGAACAGGCCACGAACAGGAAGCTGCTCAGACAGCTGCCCGTAACCGAGCCGATGCCGCCGATGACCACAATCAGCAGAATTTCATAGGTCATGGCGGAGGTAAAGCTTTTGGCCTGTACGCTGTTTTGGTACATGGCCAGCATGGCCCCGCCCACGCCGGCAAAGAAGCTGCTGATGCAGAAAGCCTGGCGCTTGTGCCGGGCCAGATTGATGCCCATGGCTTCGGCCGCTACTTCATCGTCCCGGATGGACATAAAGGCCCGGCCATAGCTGGAATGAATCAGCAGCACAATCAGCCCGATGCACACGCCTGCAATCAAAAACGGAATGGTGGTGGACAGGTACAGCGTTACATTGCCGTTAGCGTCCTTGAGGTTGAAGTCGTTAAAGGTGGGGAACAGGCGCAGCATATTGGAACCGTTGGTGATGGAACCCAATTTGTCCCACTGGAAAATAGAGCGGATGATTTCCGCAAAGCCAAGGGTGGCAATGGCCAGATAGTCGCTTTTCAGGCGCAGCACCGGCAGGCCGATGAGAAACGCAAACAGCGCCGCCATCAGGCCGGCCAGAATCAGCGCCGGCACCACGGGCATGGCAAACTGAATGGCGCCGCCGTCATAGTACTGATAAACCACGGAACGGCTGGCGGTGGGAATGGTGAAAATGGCGTAGGTATACGCGCCAATCAGCATAAAGCCGGCCTGCCCCAGAGAAAACAGGCCCGTAAAGCCGTTGAGCAGGTTCATGGAAACGGCCACCAGAGCATAGGTCGCTCCCTTTTTCAACACGGTAAAGAGCATGCTGGTGGGGGGTACCACCTGCTCCAACCAGAACACCGCGCCGTAGACGAGCAGCACAATCACGCCGGTGAGCACTGCCCCCAGGCTGGGACGGCTGCTTTGCATGCGAAAGTCTTTTTTGGCAATGGTCATAACGCTCACCTCACACCTTATCCGTCGTTTTTTCACCGAAAAGCCCGGTAGGCTTCACGATGAGAATGATAATCAGCAGCGCAAAGGTAAAGGCATCTGAAAAGGTGGTCAGGCCCAGCATTTGGTGAGTGATGCCGGACTTGATGAGAATTACGTCCAGACCCTTGATGATGTTTTCGCAAATGCCGATAATGAATGCGCCCACCACGGCCCCGGGTACGCTGCCGATGCCGCCGAACACTGCGGCCACAAAGGCTTTCAGGCCCGGCATGGAGCCGGAGGTCTGGATAACGGTGGTATAGTTGGTGAAATACAGAATGGAGCCAACACCCGCCAGAAAGGAGCCGATCACAAAGGTGATGGAAATCACGTTGTTAATTTTGATTCCCATCAGCTTGCTGGTTTCAAAATCCTTGCTGACGGCGCGCATGGCCATGCCGATTTTGGTATGGTTAATCAGCAGCACCAGCGCAACCACCAGCACCAGCGTCAGAATAGGGGTAACGATGGTCACCATTTTGGTGGTGGCGCCGCCGATGGTAACCGAACCGGAGATGAAGGGAATACTGGGGTAATACTGGTTCAGGCCGCCGGTGATGTACAAAACCAGGTTTTGCAGCGTGTAGCTGACGCCAATGGCCGAAATCATGATGCTCATCCTGGGCGCAGAGCGCAGGGGCTTGTAGGCCACCCGTTCGATGAGAAAACCCACCAGCGAGGTTAAAACCAGCACCAGAGGAATGGAAACATAAAGCGGAAGCCCGCTGGCGGAAATGTAAACCATCAGAATCCCCGCCACCATGAACACGTCGCCGTGGGCGAAGTTGATCAGGCGCAGGATCCCATACACCATGGTGTATCCAATGGCGATCAGAGCATATTGGCCGCCCACGGAAATGCCGGACAGCAGATAGGGGAGTACGGTGCTCATCATGGCGAGAGCCTCCTTCAAAATCAGTAAACAAGAGCGGCTGACGGCCGCCCGCCCGCAGCGGTGGAAAGCCGCTTGGGCGGGCGGCGCGTCGCCGCCCTAACGGAAAGGATAATGCGTTTTCATTAGTCTACGGTCTGCACCGCCACAAAGTCCCACGCGCCGGTTTCCGTATTTACGGACTTGATGTAAGCGGAGTCGCGAATGGCGTCGCCCAC
>CAKTUS010000125.1 GCA_934621485.1 uncultured Clostridia bacterium | reverse complement strand
AAAGGAGTCCGCCGATGTCTTGAGCGACATCATAAAGATCCAAAAAATCGGGAAAACAAAACCGAGGGCCATAATATAGGTAATGAAAGTCAACAAGGGCTTCTTCAGATTTTTCTTTCTGACATAGCGGCGGACCGTACGCTGCTTTGTAAACTGCATATCAGACTCCATCCTTTCACGCTTCGATCTTGGAACGATAGACAAAGAAATACGTGATCAAGATCGTAATTACCATTAAGAACACAGAAAGAGCGCTTGCATAACCCATCTTCATATAGTAAAAACCATTCTTATAGATGTACATAGGAAGGTTCTGCGTTGATATGCCCGGGCCGCCCGATGTCATTACATAGAACGTATCGAACGAACGCAGTAGCGCGCCCAAACGGAAACTGGCAGAGATAAACAGAACAGGCTGAATGTGCGGGATCGTAATATACCGGAAAATCTGAAAAACATTAGCACCGTCGCCTTGGACTGGGTCTGCAGTGCAGCGAGCACCGACAGAGCGACAAACGGCGTCCATTCCCAGATATCCACGATCGTCAAACATAAGAGCGCAGTTTTGCTGTTGGCCAGCCACGCAGGGGGATTAAATCCCATCTGCTCAAGCAGCCAGTTGATTATGCCGAAATCGCTGTTGAGCATAATACGCCACATCAACCCAACCACGGTCGGTGTGACCATCATGGGAATCAGAACGAAACTACGCACGATCGCCCTGCCGGGAAATTCTCTGGCCAGCAGAAGTGCTACTGCAACCCCAAACACTATTTCCGCAACTAAGCTGCAAACAGTGAATCGGAGCGTTACAAAAAGTGAATTATAGAAATACGGGTCTTTGAACATAGCTCGCCAGCTTTGAAGGCCTGTCAGAACAGGATAAGCCGACTTTGTCAGCCGCCAATTTGAAAAGCTTGCGAAGAAAACATATAGCATTGGCAACGCCGTAACAACAAGCAAGAATATGACCGCTGGCAGGAGCATACCAGCGCAAACTTTTCTGTCCTTTCGCGTCATTGTGTGCATGCAGTAAACCCCTTTCAAAAATGAAACCTGGGCAATACGGCAATTACCGTATTGCCCGTTATTTGTCTTTGCGATTTTGCTGTGAAAAAGAATCAGAAACCGTTTTCCTGCATAATCGCGTCGATTTTGTCGTTCAGCGTTGCAAACAGTGCCTTCGCGTCACCGCCCTGCGTAAGCAGCGTATTGAGTGTCACGGAAACCTCATGAGACACTTCTTCAAAAGGAACGATGCAGGGATAGTGCTTGCAGCCGATTTCATAAGAAGTGGACTTCATATCAAGATAGTTGCCGATCGCATCCTTTTCGATGTATTCAGGCTGCTGTATAACGCTCTTGCGGGTAACATCCTCACGGGTTCCGATAAGGGCGGTTTTGAGCTGGGTCTTTTTGCTTAGCGCCCAGTTCAGAAACTGCCAGGCTTCATCCTTATGCTTCGATTCGGCGGGAATGTACAAGCCATAGCTCAACACGCCGGGACACGCTTTGCCAGTCTTGTCGGACTTCGGAACAGTGCCATAGCCGATCTTTCCGGAAATCGTGGAGGCCTCAGGATTTTCAAGACGTGCGCTGAAGTTGCTGGCATCGATAATAATGCCGACCTGCCCCTGCTGCATCAGCGTCTGAACTTCTGTCCAATTGTAGCTTCCCACGCCCTCTGGGCCATAGGTGTTCAACAGATTGCAGTAGTATTCGGCTGCTTCGATCGCAGCAGGATCGTTGAAGTTGGCCTTTCCGTCCTCTGTGAACCATCCCTGCCAGCCATTTGATCGTAACACGGCCCGGAATCTTGATGCTCGATGTGGACGCCCCCATGCCGGTAATGACCGAATACGACGCTTTAGTGCGAAACGAATACTGTATCATCTGCAATGGCACAGACAATGAGATCCTTTCAGGAAGCCTCGCCGAAGCTCCGAACTATCCGTTGATGCTTGGTCACGAATCAGCCGGGTACATAGTAAAATGCGGTGGAAAAGTGCGAAATTACCGCGTCGGCGATCTGGTAACGCGGTCAATTGTTAGGAAGAACGAAAAATACTACAGCAACTGGGGGGCTTTCTCAGATTACGGCATTGTGACCGATTACCGTGCAATGGTTGAGGACGGCTATCCCGATGCAGAAAAATATACCATCGGCTTGATGCAGCAGGTTTTCCCTGCCGGTATTTCTCCTGAGGAAGCCGCGATCACCATTACGCTGAAGGAGGTATTCGCAGCTTTTGAACGGATGGGGATTCGCAATGGAGACAGGCTATTGGTCTGCGGCGATGGTCCCGTGGCAATTTGCATGCAGGCTGTCAGCCATTTATTTGGCGTGGCTGAATTCAACGTTCTCGGGCAAAATCCCATGACGTTAGCCCTTCTTCAGCGCAACGGCGCGCATCGCGTTATGAACCGTTTCGATCAAAAAGACCTTGTCGAGCTGGCCACTCTTAAAAAAGGAATGGATCATTATATTGATACTATCGGGTGTGAAGCGACCATTCATCAGGGGATGCGCTTTTTAAGACCGGATGGTCAGATCACCGTTTACGGCCTTCATACAGAAAAAAATATCCAGCTTCCGCTGGAGGGCATGCGAAACTGGGCGCTTCGGTTTTTGCAGTTTCCGGTACACTGTAAGGAAGGCGCAACGCATCAGGCGATCTGCGACGGTGTGCTCAATGGTACACTGAATGCCAAGTCACTGATCTCGCATCGCTTTCCCATCGAGGAATATCAAAAAAGGGTTTGATGTCATACGGGAGAAGAAAGCATTAAAGGTTGTTTTGACCTTCTGAGCAAAATAGCATTCCAGTCCTGCCCTTCGTCAGTATTTTTTACTGGCTAGGGCTTTTTCAATAATCTTGCTGTCCGACATCGTTCTATCTCTCGAGCTGCGCATGGCGAGTGCAGAATACAGACTGTCAATAATAGTATATTGGGAAATTCTTGAAGACAATGCGACAATATGATACCGTGTTTCGTTCGAAGCCGTATCTAGGTGAATATCCGCCAGTGCGCTCAACGGATTGCTGCCAACCGCCGTTATGCAAATGATCGTTGCCCCGTTTTCTTTTGCGATCTTCGCCGATTCAACGATATCCTTGGACGAGCCGGAATGGCTGATGGCGATGCACACATCGCCCTGTTTCATCTGGGTAGACGCAATACACTGCAAATGTGTATCGCTGAAGGCCATCACGCTCATTTCAAGACGCATCAGCTTATGCTGCAGGTCCATTGCTACGGAGGCCGAGTTGCCGCAGCCATAAATCGTAACAACGCGTGCATTTCTGATTACATTCACTGCCTGAACAAATTGCTCCCGGTCTAAAATTCTGAGCGTATATTCGATCGTTGCCGCAAAGGTTTTTTCCAAAATATCAGTATCAGAATCCGTGTCCGCAAGGTCCGCTTGAATTCTTTCCACCGGAGAAACCAGATCCTGAGCCAGTTGCACCTTCAAATCCTGATATCCACGCATTCCCACTTTCCGGCAAAAACGTACGACCGTCGCATCGCTGACCTTGCTTGCAGTTGCCAGTTCCGTAATCGACATATGGATGATTTCTCTAGAATTTTCAATAATATGCGTCGCGATCCGTTTTTCCGCCGGAGGCAGCGTGGATTGATAAGCTCGTATCTTAACCATCAATGCCGACTCCATATCAGCCATAGCGACCTCCTTGAAAAATTTTTTTCAATCAATATACTATCATGTTTTCTTTGCCATTTCAAGTGAGGATCAAATTCTATCCGGCCCCGCCGTTTTGTTTCCAAAACGGCGGGGCCATGGTTTTTATCCCCGGAGCTTTTCCAGGCTTTCGTCGCTCAATTCGCTCATCAGGGCAAAGGCTGCCTTGACGCTTTCCTCGGGAGAAAGGCCGAATTGCCGGGCAAACAGCAGCGACAGATCGTCCCGCCGGGTTTCCAGCGCACGGGCCTTGGCCCGGCCTTCTTCCGTCAGAAACACGTCGCCGTACAGTTCTTTTTTGATCAGTCCTTTTTCCACCAGCAGCTGCAGCGAGCGGTGGATGGTGGGCCGCTTCACCCCCAGCAGATGGGCCACGTCCTTCGAAGCGACGGCGTCGCAGGTTTCCGACAGGGCCAGTACTGCCAGCAGGCAGCGGATCAGCGAAACGGACATGAGGCTCCTCCTCTCTTCCGCAAAGCGCAGATATAAAACGGGGATGCGGGATCTTTCCCGCATCCCCGGAGGTCTTCTCAGTGGCATCCGCCGTGGCAGTTACCGCAATCGCCGCCGCAGGAATGCTTTCCCTTCTTTTTATCCTTCACCATGCCGTACACGATCGCGCCCACGATCAGGAGAAGAACCAGAGCGACAATTGCCGTTGCCATGTTACATGCTCACTTTCTGAGTCAAATGCTCGTCGTCATAGGGATTCTTGCGGACCAGCAGGTAGATCAAGCCAGCCAGCAGCGCGATAGCGATCACGGTCCAGAAGCTGAACACACCCTGGAAGAGCAGGCCGATGTTGTAAACCATCAGGGAGATCACATAAGCGAAGCCGCACTGATAGCCGATGGCCGCCCAGGTCCACTTGGCGTTGTTCATTTCCCGCTTGATGGCGCCGATAGCCGCGAAGCAGGGAGCGCACAGCAGGTTGAACACCAGGAAGGAGTAGCCGGCCAGACCGGTGAAGGCCTGCGCCAGATTGGCGTACACGGAAGTATCGCCGCCGCCGTACAGGATGCCCAGCGTACCAACGATGTTTTCCTTAGCCACCAGACCGGTGATGGAAGCCACAGCCGCCTGCCAGTTGCCCCAGCCCAGAGGAGTGAAGATCCAGGCGATGGCGTTGCCGATAGCAGCCAGAATGGAGTGGTCAA
>CAKTUS010000124.1 GCA_934621485.1 uncultured Clostridia bacterium | reverse complement strand
ATGAAATTTCCATTTTTTTCTGCTGTTTCTGTGCGTTTTGATTCCATCTGCATTTGCTGATTTTTCAACTTGCTAAAACGAATCCCGGGAAGCTTCACACTTTTTTCACAATTCACCCCTTGACAAATCAACCGCTCGTGCTATACTAACATCGAAGGTCAAAGAAAGTCAGTAATCATTGACCTTCATCCAAAGACCTTTTCTCCCGTAAAGGAGGCGTTTGATATGAATACCCCATCCTATACTGAAAAAACCCGCGAAGCTTTGCAAAATGCCCAGAGCCTGACGGTTCAGTATCAAAATCAGGAAATGGAGCAGGAGCATTTGGCCTATGCTCTGATTTCTGATCCGCAGGGCCTGATTCGCCAGCTGCTGAGCAAAATGGGCAAACAGCCGGATGAGCTGGCCAGCCGTCTGGAAACCATGGTGGCCCGCCTGCCCAAGGTAACGGGCCAGGCGCGGGAAGCCGATAAAATCTACATCAGCAACGATGTGGAAAAAGCCATGGTAGCCGCTCAGGAGCGCGCAAAGCGCATGGGCGACGACTATATGAGCGTGGAGCATCTGTTCCTGGGCCTGCTGGAAAAGCCCAGCCGCGCCATGGCGGAGTTCTGGCGCAGCTACGCCATTGATGAAAAGGGCTTCCTGCCGGTATTGCAAAGCGTGCGCGGCAACGCCCGCGTCAGCACCGAAAACCCGGAGGATACCTACGATGTACTGGCCAAGTACGGCCAGGATTTAACCGCCGAAGCCCGGTCTCAAAAGCTGGACCCGGTTATCGGCCGCGACAACGAAATCCGCAGCGTCATCCGTATCCTGACTCGGAAAACCAAGAACAATCCCGTGCTGATCGGCGAACCCGGCGTGGGTAAAACCGCTATCGCCGAGGGTCTGGCTCAGCGAATCGTGCGGGGCGACGTGCCCGAAAGCCTGAAGGACCGCACCGTGTTCTGCCTGGACATGGGCTGCCTGATTGCAGGCGCCAAGTACCGGGGCGAGTTTGAGGAGCGGCTGAAGGCCGTTCTGGCGGAAATCAAGAAGAGCGAAGGCAAGATCCTGCTTTTCATCGACGAACTGCACACCATTGTGGGCGCGGGCAAAACCGAGGGTTCCATGGACGCGGGCAATCTGCTCAAGCCCATGCTGGCCCGGGGCGAGCTGCACCTGATTGGCGCTACCACCCTGGACGAATACCGCAAATACATTGAAAAGGATGCCGCCTTGGAGCGCCGCTTTCAGCCTGTGCTGGTCACCGAGCCTTCTGTGGAGGACACCATTTCCATCCTGCGCGGCCTGAAGGAACGCTACGAGGTGTTCCACGGCGTAAAAATCACCGACGGCGCGCTGATTGCCGCCGCGACCCTGTCCAACCGTTACATCACCGACCGTTTTCTGCCGGACAAGGCCATCGACTTGGTGGACGAAGCCTGCGCCATGATCCGCACCGAAATTGATTCCATGCCCGCCGAGCTGGACGAGGTAAGCCGCCGGATTATGCAGCTGGAAATTGAGCAGGCGGCCCTGAAAAAGGAAACCGACGAGGGCAGCATGCGCCGGCTGGAAAACCTGAACGAGGAGCTTTCCGAGCTGCGGGACAAGTTCAGCGCTATGAAGGCTCGCTGGGAAAACGAAAAGGACGCCATCACCAAGGTAAGCAAGCTTCGTGAGGAAATCGAGCAGGTAAACGGCCAAATTGCCGCCGCCGAGCGCAGTTACGACCTGGGCAAGGCCGCCGAGCTGAAATATGGCCGTTTGCCCACCCTGCAGCAGCAGCTGGCCGCCGAGGAGGAAATTGCCGAGCGGGACAAGGGCGAGGATCGTCTGCTGCGCGACAAGGTAACGGAGGACGAAATTGCCCGAATCATCAGCCGGTGGACGGGGATTCCCGTGACCAAGCTGAAGGAGGGCGAGCGGGAGAAGCTGCTTCAGCTGCCTGCCGAGCTGCACAAGCGGGTCATCGGTCAGGACGAGGCCGTACAGAAGGTTTCTGAGGCTATCCTGCGCAGCCGCGCCGGCATCAGCGATGAGAACCGGCCCATCGGCTCCTTCCTGTTCCTGGGCCCCACAGGCGTTGGCAAAACCGAGCTGGCCAAGGCCCTGGCCCAAAGCCTGTTCGACGATGAGAAGAACATGGTGCGTATCGACATGAGCGAGTACATGGAGAAGTTCTCCGTCAGCCGTCTGGTGGGCGCTCCTCCGGGATACGTGGGCTACGAGGAGGGCGGCCAGCTCACCGAGGCCGTGCGTCGCAAGCCCTACTGCGTGGTGCTGCTGGACGAAATTGAAAAGGCGCACCCGGATGTGTTCAACATCCTGCTGCAGGTGCTGGACGATGGCCGCATTACCGACAGCCAGGGCCGCACCGTGGACTTTAAGAACACCATCATCATCATGACCAGCAACCTGGGCAGCCAGTATCTGCTGGAAGGAATCCAAAACGGTGAAATTACGCAGGAGGCGCGGGATAGCGTAACTGCCCTGCTCAAGAGCCAGTTCCGCCCCGAATTCCTGAACCGAATTGACGACATTGTGTTCTACAAGCCGTTGGAAAAGAACGAGATCAGCCAGATTGTGCGGCTGATGGTGGACCATCTGGCGCAGCGTTTGCAGGAGCAGGACATCACCCTGACCCTGACCGACGACGCGGTGGAGGCCATCGCCGACGCGGGCTTCGACCCCGTATACGGCGCTCGTCCTCTGAAGCGCTATATCCAGAGCCATCTGGAAACCATGCTGGCCCGCAAGATTGTGGCCGGCGACATCCTGCCGGGTCAGGCGGTTACCATTACCGCCGCCGACCTGGCCAGAGGCTAAGCGCCGCCTGAAGCGGCGCGAGGGCCGAAAGAAAAATCAACCTGATGCCAAAAAACCCATGGGTAGTATCGGAGGACCGTAGCCCTCCGATTTTTTATTGTTAGCTTTAGCGGAAAATAACCACCTGCAGAGCTGGCGTCAGGCTGTCAAAAAGGTGGAGGCGCCGTCTCCTGCCGGGGCTTTAGGGGCGGAGCCCCTAAGATTTGTGCCATCCTGTTTTCCCGAAAACCGGCGTAGCGATGCTTGCGGACGCGGGTTCTCCTATCGGGTTTCTGACAAGCTGAAAGCTTGCTGACAAAGTGGAGGTGCAGGAGGCGCCGCCTCCTGCCGGGGTTTTAGGGGCGGAGCCCCTAAGCCTTATGCCGCAGCACTTTCCCTGCGAACAGCGCTTCGCTGGTTCGCGGGCGCTGGTGGCCAATCAGGGAGTTTTCGACAGCCTGAGCTCGCCTGACGGCAAGCTTTTTGGAAAACCATTACAGCGTGGGGGTTTCCTCATCGGGAGCGGTGCCGATAACGGCCTTGATGCGGCGTACGCCGGCAGAGGAGCTTTCTTCCTTCTGGATTTTGAAGCTCTTCAGGTCGCCGGTATTGGCGGCGTGAGGGCCGCCGCAAATTTCCTTGGAGAAGGCCCCCATGGTGTACACCTTCACCTGTTCGCCGTATTTGCTTGCAAACAGGCCAATGGCGCCTTCCGCCTTGGCTTCGGGCACGGTCATTTCCCGGCAGGTGATGGGAGCCTTGGCGGCGATGGCCTCGTTCACCAGGCGTTCCACCTCGGCCAGTTCTTCCTTGGTCATCTTGCGGCCGAAGGAGAAGTCGAAGCGCAGGCGCTCGGCGGTGATGTTGGAGCCCTTCTGGGCCACCTCGTCGCCCAACACCTTGCGCAGGGCGGCGTGCAGCAGGTGAGTGGCCGTATGCAAACGGGCAGACTGGGCGCTGTGGTCGGCCAGGCCGCCCTTGAAGCGCTGCTCCGCGCCCGCCTGGCTGGTGGCCTGGTGCTGCTTGAAGCGCTGGGCAAAATCGTTCTGATCCACGGTCAGGCCCTTTTCCCTGGCCAGCTCCATGGTCATTTCAATGGGGAAGCCGTAGGTGTCGTACAGCTTGAAAGCGCTGCGACCGTCCATCATGCTCAGGCTTTCCATGCGGGCCTTCACAGCGGCCGCCACGGCGGCCTCGTCTCCGGCGTTGGCCGCCTCAATGATGGGCAGCATGTCGGGAGAGGGGCGCAGCTTCTTGGTCTGCACATATTCCTGAGCCTGGGCCAGTTTGTTTTCGGCGCTGAGGATGCTCTCCAGCGTAGCGCGGGTTTGGCACACATTGTTGTAAATTTTGTCAAATTCCTTTTCGCCCTGGCGCAGGGTCTTGGCAAAGCGGTTTTCCTCCAGGGACAACTGCTCCAGCACGAAGTGCTCGTTGCGCTTCAGCTCGGGGTACACCTCGCAGTATTGGGCGATAATCACCTTGGCAATTTCGCCGGTGAAGCCGTCGGGCATGCCGATGCCCATGCCGTAGCGCACCGCACGGCGAATGAGGCGGCGCAGCACGTAGCCCTGGTCCACGTTGGAGGGGCTTACGCCGCGGTCGTCGCCCATGATGAAGGTGGAGGTGCGCATATGGTCGGCGATGATGCGGAAAGCCTTGGTGGTGGCCTCGTCGCTGCCGTAGGTTTTGCCGGACAGCTCCGCAATCTTGGCCAGGATGCCGGTGAAGGCGTCGGTGTCGTACACGCTCTTTTTGCCGTTCAGCACGCAGATGGTGCGCTCCAGGCCCATGCCGGTGTCCACGTTCTTCTGGCTGAGAGGCTCAAATTTACCCTCGGCGTTTTTGTTGTACTGCATGAACACGTCGTTCCAGATTTCCAGATAGCGGCCGCAGGAGCAAGCGGGAGAGCAATTCGGGCCGCAAGGCTCCTTATCGGTAATGATGAACATTTCCGTGTCCGGGCCGCAGGGGCCGGTGATGCCGGCGGGGCCCCACCAGTTATTTTCCTTGGGCAGGTAGAACAGATGGTCGTCGGCCACGCCGCAGCTGCGCCACAGGTTGGCGCTTTCCTCGTCCCGGGGGCAGTCCTCGTCGCC
>CAKTUS010000123.1 GCA_934621485.1 uncultured Clostridia bacterium | reverse complement strand
AGTTCCTGGAGTTTTTCCCGCAATTCTTCTATCTTCATACCACTCCATTATATCACTTTTTAAATGCTGTTGCCCTGCCGGAGCGGTTGTTTTGCTTTACGATGCCTTCATCCTGTGTTATAATGACAAATGATACCTTGATAGAGGAGAGGAAGGCGCCATGGCTACGGCACATGTACGGAAGAAAAGCCGCAAAGCGATTCAAAACCGGGAGCTGAGCTGGCTGCTGTTTAACCGCAGGGTGCAGGAGGAAGCGGATAACCCGGATAACCCCCTGCTGGAGCGGGCCAAGTTTCTATCCATCGTTACCTCCAATTTGGATGAGTTTATGCAGGTGCGTTACCATGGCGTATACGAAGCGGCGCAGGGCAAAGAGCGGGACAAACGGGTTCAGGGCGGTATGCGTGCGGAAACGCTGTATCGCCGGGTCAATAAAGAGATTTTGCGCCAAAACAACGTGCAGTACATGCTCTACGAAGGGATTCGCAGCGAGCTGTACCTGGAGGGCGTGCAGCTGTACCCGGCTTTTTCACTGAACGACGAGGCTCTGGCCCGGGTAAAAAGCCTGTTTGAAAAAGAAATTCGCCCGTATTTGAAGGCCAAAAGCCTGGAGGAAAGCCACCGCCGCCAAAAGCAGCTGTATTTTTGTATAAAGCTGGCCCGCGGCCGCAAGCGGGAGGCTCAGTTTCGGCTGATTTCCCTGCCCGCCGCGCTGCCCAGGCTGTTTGATATTTCCTGCGATAAGGATGTGCAGCGGCTGATTCGCCTGGAGGATGTGGTGCGGCTGAACCTGTCCCGCCTGTTTGGCAAGGAGGAAATGGAGCATGCCGCCGCTTTCCGTGTGCTGCGCAACCAGGATTTTCCCGTGGAGGAGCGCACAGAGGAGGATGTGGAAAGCGCCGTCAGGACGATGCTAGCCAAGCGCCCGACCGGTCAGGTGATGCGCCTGGAAGCCGAGGAGTGCATGAGCGAGGAAATGCTCACCCTGCTGATGAAAACCTTCGGGGTGGAGATGGAGCGCCGCTACCGGGTTACCGGGCCGCTGGACCTGAATAAGATGATAATGGCCCTCTACGGCATTGTGAAACGTCCTGATTTGAAATATGCGCCAGCCGCGCCGGCGGAAACGCCGCAGCTGATGGGCGAGGACGTGTTCGACCAGATCGACCGGCGGGATTGGTTGCTGTATCATCCCTATCACAGCTTTGCGCCGGTGGTGCATCTGATGCAGCGTGCCGTGGAAGACCCAACCGTGCGCTCCATTCGGCAAACGCTATACCGCGTGTCCGGCAACAGCCCCATTGTGGCGGCGTTGGCGCAGGCGGCGGAAAACGGCAAGAGCGTAACGGTGCTGTTTGAGGCCCATGCCCGATTTGACGAGGAAAACAATCTGTATTGGGGCGAAAGGCTGCGTCGGGCGGGGTGCCGGGTGCTTTACGGTCTGCCCCATTTGAAGGTGCACAGCAAGATTACCCTGTTTGAGCGGGAGGTAAACGGCCAGGTGCGCCGTGAGGTACACTTGGGAACCGGAAACTATCACGACGGCACCGCCAAGCTGTATACCGACTTTGGCCTGCTGACCGCCGATCCGGGGCTGACGGACGATGCAGTTGCCTTCTTTGATCTGCTGGAGGGCAAAGAGGGCGAAATGCACCAAATGGTTAAAGCGCCCGATATGCTGCAGTCCAAGCTACTCACCCTGTTCGAGCGGGAAATGAGCCACGCCAGAGAGGGCCGCCCGGCCCGTATTGTGGCCAAGATGAACTCGCTCTGCGATCCCAAGATGATGCGGGCGCTGATGGAGGCCGGTCAGGCAGGCGTAGAAATCTACCTGATCATTCGCGGCATTTGCTGCCTGATTCCCGAAGTGCCGGGGCTGACGGACAATATCCATGTGCGGTCCATTGTGGGCCGCTATCTGGAACACGCACGCGCCTTCCTGTTTGAAAACGGAGGCGAGCACGAGGTGTATCTGTCCTCGGCGGATTGGATGCAGCGCAACCTGTACAAACGGGTGGAGCTGATGTTCCCGGTAAAGGACGAGACCCTTCGGCAGGCTGTGGAAAATGTGCTGCAGCTGCAATGGAACGATACGGAAAAATGCCGCTGGCGCCGCGGGAATGGCGAATACGTGCTGCATCGCAGGGGCCCGGGCGGACTGAACGCTCAGGAAACCATGCTCAAAGACATTCAGGGCGTGTTTGCCGGCGACTACCGCATTGCGCAGCCGGCTCAGGAACCGGCCGACGCCGTTTGCGGGAACGAGGAAGAAAACCATGAGTGATTGGAAACAACTGGTTCGGGAAGACCGGCAGGCCGTGCTGGAGCGCGACCCCGCCGCCAAAAGCATGGCGGAGGTGCGGCTGTGCTATCCGGGTCTTAAGGCGCTGAAGGCTCACCGCAAGGCCAACGCCCTGTACAAAAAGGGCCACGTGCTGCTGGCCAGATGGCTCAGCCAGCGGGCCCGTCACCAGACCGGCATTGAAATTCACCCGGGCGCGGAAATCGGCCGCCGGGTTTTCATTGACCATGGCGATGGCGTTGTCATTGGCGAAACCACCATCATTGGCGACGACGTAACCATTTATCAGGGCGTTACCCTGGGCGGCACCGGCAAGGATGTGGGAAAGCGCCATCCCACCATTGAAAGCGGCGTTACCATCGGCGCAGGAGCCAAGGTGCTGGGCCCGATTACCGTTGGGCATCACAGCAAGATTGGCGCAGGCTCCATCGTGCTCAAGGATGTGCCGCCCAACTGCACCGTCGTGGGCAATCCGGGCCGCATTGTAAAAAAGAAGCAGCCCACCCCGCCGGGCGGCGTGGATTTGGACCAGATTAACCTGCCCGACCCCATGCTGGATCGTATGGAGGCGCTGGTGAAACGCCTGACCCTGCTGGAAAGCTGCCTGGCAAAGCACGCCCGGCAGCTGGGTTACGAAGAGTGTTTGTGGAATCTGGATGGAAGCGAGCGCTGCAACGGCCAGTGCGAGGGCTGCGCTCAGGATGAACAGCCAGGGGTCTTACCGAGAGAAGAAGGAGAGAAAAACCATGCAGATCTATAACAGCATGACCCGTAAAAAGGAAGAGTTCCACCCCATTCATGAGGGAAAGGTGGGCATTTACGCCTGCGGCCCCACGGTGTATAACTACTTTCACATTGGCAATGCCCGGCCGTTCATTGTGTTTGACGTGTTGCGCCGCTATCTGGAGTACCGCGGCTATGACGTAACCTTTGTACAGAATTTTACGGATATCGACGACAAAATGATTCGCCGAGCCAATGAGGAAGGCATTACCGTTAAGGAAGTGGCCGAAAAGTATATCGGCGAATATTTCACCGACGCCAAGGCGCTGGGTATCCGTCCGGCTACGGTGCATCCCCGGGCCACGGAGCATATTCCCCAAATCATCGCCATGATTCAAAAGCTGGTGGACAAGGGCCTGGCCTATGAGTCCAACGGCGATGTGTATTACCGGGTTAAGGCGTTTCCGCAATACGGCCGTCTATGCGGCCAGAACCTGGAGGATCTGGAAAGCGGCGCTCGGGTCAGCGTGGACGAGCAGAAGGAGGATCCGCTGGATTTTGCCCTGTGGAAGGCGCAGAAGCCCGGCGAACCCGCCTGGGAAAGCCCCTGGGGCATGGGCCGTCCCGGCTGGCATATCGAGTGCTCGGCCATGAGCACCACCTATCTGGGCGACACCTTTGACATTCACGGCGGCGGCAAGGATCTTCTGTTCCCACACCATGAAAACGAAATTGCCCAAACCACCGGCGCTACCGGCAAGCCCTATGTGAATTACTGGATGCACAACGGCTTTATCAACATCAATAACGAAAAAATGTCCAAGTCCAAGGGCAACTTCTTCACCGTGCGCGATATTGCCAAGGAGTTTGATCTGGAGGCGGTGCGCCTGTTTATGCTGTCCGCGCACTACCGCAGCCCCATCAACTTCAGCCGGGAGCTGATTGAAGCCGCCGCCAGCAGTCTGGAACGCCTTTACATTGCTCGGGATCAGTTGGCCTTCCTGGCTAAGACGGCTGAGGACCGGGAGCCCAACGAAGCCGAACGCGCCTTTATGGATGAGTGCGAAAAGGCCGAGGAAAAGTTTGCGGCCGCCATGGACGACGATTTGAACACGGCGGACGCGCTGGCCGCTCTGTTTGAGCTGGTGCGCGGCGTGCACAAGCTGCCCCAGAGCGGCGTGAGCAAGGCCGCCGTGGAAATGGGGCAGAACAAAATGAACGCCATTTGCGGCGTGCTGGGCCTGCTGATGAAGCAGGAGGACGCCGTTCCCGCCGATGTGCAGGCGCTGGTGGATGAGCGCGCTCAGGCCCGCAAAAACAAGGATTGGAAGCGCTCCGACGAACTGCGCGACGCCATTCACGCCATGGGGTTTATTCTGGAGGATACCAAGGCCGGGCAAAAGGTACGCAAGGCGTAAGAAACATGGAAAAGCCATTTTTCCGCGCAGCAGGCTGGGCGATGGCCGCAGCGCTCCTTCTGACTTGCCTGACACTGACGGCGGCCCACAGAACCGCGCCGCCGGGAAATCGCAGCCTGGCGCTGTTTCCGTCGGGGCCGCGGGCCGTTATATGCACCGAAGCGCCTGGACCCGGTGTGGATTTGAACCAGGCCAATGCAGAACAGCTGCAAACGCTGCCCGGCATCGGCGCGGAGCTGGCGCGGCGCATTTTGGAAGAGCGGGAACAAAACGGCCCCTTTCTCTATGTGGAGGATTTGCTTTCCGTGAAGGGCGTCGGTCCCAAAATGCTGGAAAAGCTGAGGCGGCACGTCTCGCTATCCCAACCATAGGAGGCTCCCTATGTACGAACGATATGTCAAGCGGCTGCTGGATCTGCTGATTGCTTTGACCGGCCTGATTGTGCTCAGTCCCCTGATGCTGCTGATTGCGTTGCTGATTAAGCTGGACAGCAAGGGGCCGGTCATCTTTCGTCAAAAGCGCTATGGCCGCCACCGGCAGCTGTTTGAAATTTACAAGTTTCGCACCATGAGTACGGAAACCCCCAAGGATGTTCCCACCAACGACCTGCATGGAGCGGGCCGGTACATTACGCCCATCGGCAAGGTGCTGCGCAAAACCAGCCTGGACGAGCTGCCCCAGCTGTGGAATATTCTCAAGGGCGATATGGCGCTCATCGGCCCCAGGCCCGCTTTGTGGAACCAGTACGATTTGATGATGCTGCGCGACCAATACGGCGCCAGCGACATTCGGCCCGGCCTGAGCGGCTGGGCCCAGGTGAACGGCCGGGATTACCTGAGCCGTGATT
>CAKTUS010000122.1 GCA_934621485.1 uncultured Clostridia bacterium | reverse complement strand
CAATGGCTCGTTTTTTCTACCGAGCCTGCTAACTTTTTCGCGCCCTTTTGCCTCACTTACATTTTAGCGAATACAATCTCATCACACGTGAAACATGGTCAGGTTTTTCTCATATATTCTAAGTATTCTTGGCATAATGCACCTTCTGCCAAGTATCATTGCATGGTGAATATAAAATAACCATAGCATATTCCGATAAGCATTGCGAGAGAAATCCCCTCGGTTCGCCGTTGTCTCTTTTTACGTTCTTATACTGTCCTACTTCATTATTTACAACGAAGCGAAGGTTTTTCGCATGGTCTGTTTCCCTCTCCGCATAGCTTTTGGCAGGAGGGATGCATTTTGATTTCGGCATTTTTGTTTTGGCTTATCCGTGATTGCTTGTTTTTGCTGGGCTACATTTCGGGAAGGCAAAGCTTTCCCAAACCGCCGACGCCTCAGGAAGAACGCGATGCGCTGCAACGCATGCGTCAGGGCGACGACGAGGCCCGTCAATGGCTGATTGAGCACAATATGCGGCTCATTGTGCATATTGCTCGCAAGTACAAGGTGCCCGGCTGCACCTTTGACGACCTCATCTCCATCGGCGCGGTGGGCCTTATTAAGGCCGTACGCAGCTACGATATGGATAGCGGCGCATCGCTATCCACCTACGCGGCGAGATGTATTGAAAATGAAATCCTCATGAGCCTGCGGCAAAGCCGCAAGCAACAGTCAGACGTAAGCCTGGACGAACCGCTGGGAGCCGACAGCGACGGAAACACCGTATGCTTTGCCGACCTGCTGGGCACCCCGCCGGACCTGGTGGAAAACGAGGTGCGCCGCCGCCTGACGCTGCAGAAGGTGCGGGACGCGCTGCCCCATCTGCCTCAGCGGGAACGCCTGGTGCTGACCATGCGCTACGGCCTGGAGGACGGCGTGGTGCATCCTCAGCATGAAATTGCCGACAGGCTGGGGATTTCACGGTCGTATGTATAGCGCCGCCACTATTGGAAACGATGCCCGAAGGCCTGGAAAAAGCCTTCGGGCATTGGCGTTTCTAAAAGAAGCAGACGTTCATCATACGCAAAGGGCAGCGACAACCAAAGGAGAAAAAGCAAGTGCATAAGACCATTGTAAACCAAAAAGGCGAAGTGGACAAAACCGCCGCGACGGCGAATCTGGGCATTGGTTGTTCAGTCGCACCCTCACGCTCTGCCATCTGTTTTGCGAGCCGAAAAAGCATATCTTCGGCTTGTTTATCGAGTTCGGCAAGGTAACCCCGCTTATGAGCAGATCAAGATATAACACTTTGCGATAATGCTTGATATACCGTAAATGACGCTGTCCTCATAAACCAATTTCCATTTCTTTTTCGGCGGATAAGACCAGATTAGGAATCAGATAACCATTTTCCTCGTGGTATGTGTCTCCCATTTCTTCCAATAATGATTTCATTGCAGTTTTCTCCAAATAATAATGATAGATTTTTCTGCAATATACCGTACCGATTGCCTTTACCACTTGTTTTCAAAACCTTCGTTACGGCATCTCAACATTTCATGTTCACGCTGCTTTTTTGTTTCTGAGCAGCCTCCAGCAAACCGCGCAAATAGCCAATGGCATACAGCCGACCCATCTGTGCATATCCGGGCAGCACATTTTCCTCCCCAGCCAGGGTGGGCACATGATCCACCCGCGCAGGGCCGACAAATCCCACCTCCAGATAGGTATATACGCTTTGGGCCATATCAGTCTGGCCATCATCATGGAAAGTTTCATGAAAGCATTCACGTGTGCCTCTCACATCACGGAAATGTACGAAAAACAGCTTGTTCTGCGCAGCAAAGTGACGAATGGCCAGGTCCACATCCTCACCCATGGCGCTGTAGCAGCCCTGGCACAGCGTAACGCCTAGCATGGGGCTATCCACGAGGTGTACGGCCCGGTCTATGCTTTGCAATGAGGTAAGCACCCGGCCTACGTTTCCCAGGGCGGGTACCGGCGGATCGTCAGGATGCAAGGCCAGACGCACCTGATACTTTTCTGCCACCGGCACAATCTCCCGGAAAAAGCTTTCCATATTGGCCCAGATTTGCTCCTGTGTGATGGCGAAATCATCGGCGGGAACGTAATCCTTTATGTCAAAGGCTGTTCCCAGCGCTCCGCCCCGCAACGGATAATTCTGCCGACTGCGATACCAGCCCACATGGGCCATAAAATTCAGGCACAGAGTGGGAATGTGAAAGCGCCCCATCAACGCCACAATTTTTTTCAGCTTGTACATGGCTTCGTCCCGACCGGGCAGACCGCACTTTACCGTGTCATATAAACCGTTGGGCAGAGGCTCGATCACCACAGGGATGATACCATCACTGCGAAAGCCATCCAGATAGGCGTTCCAGTGCTCCGCACTGGTCAGGTCAAATCCAGAGCGCTCCGGCAGGCGCAGAACACCGTAATTCACCCCTACCTGTTTAGCCCGGCGGCGACCCATGGTATCCTGCTCGGTAAAGTAATCTGCAATCTGCATAGCTATCATTCCTTGATCTTTTCTTCATGGCAGCGGCTGGAGAATTCTCAGCTGGCCGCGCACCTCTTACCCCTTGCAGGCGTACCGTCCAGAAACAACTTGGCCCGCTCAGAATCCGCACGATTCATATATGCTGGTATTTTTCGCATGCTTCCTTGCGCAATTGACGCCATCCATAACCGGCAGGCCCGGCGCCACCAGCTGATGCTTAAACCGCCAGACGATTGGACGCTTTTCTTGAATCAGCCGCATAGGCCATTTCCAAATGATATACTCATCATCCGCGTTCAAAAGCGAGATCATATTCCATCTTTTTCCCGCCGTCAGACAGCAGATCACCCGCAACCTGCCGCCCAGGTGCGGCTTCATCATCAGGCTGTATTCCGGTTCCATGGCCAGGCGAATTCTGTCAGGTTCTTTTTTAGCGCCACCATTCCCGGAGGCCGCTTATCCTCCGGGAATGGTCAGAGGAAGAAAACGCCGTTTTTACAGGGCGGACTGAGTGTCGTTGGGGTCGCCATTGCGGGCCAGGCTATACTCAGGGGTCCAGTCCAGGTTACGATAGGGTTCGCCTTCGGGATCGGTCTTGATGAAATCGACCAGCAGGTCCAGCATTTCCTCGCTCCAGGTGTTTTTGTCAATTTGGGCAGTGGTAAACTTGTTTTCGGTGATCATGCGGAAACCGAAAATATCCTTCACCTGGGTTTTGGCGCCGCCGTCCACCACATCTGCCACCAGGTGCGGCGGAATGAAAAGCACGCCGCCAGAGCAGCCATATACTACGTCGCCGGGCAGGCAGATAGCTGCGTCACGGCCATCGCCCATGCGCACGGGCACGTTGTAACCGGTCATGGCAAAGTCGCGAATGGGCGTTGGATCGACGCCACGATAGTACACCTGCACATCAGGTACCTTGTGCATCTGCTCGATATCGCGGATACCGCCCCAGATTACCGCCCCGCCATTGCCGGTTTTGTTGTGCAGGGCGGTGGTCAGATTACCACCCAGGAAGGTGCCCTTGTACACCTTGTCAAACATATCAATCACGATCACATCGCGCTTTTGCAGCTTGTCTATCACCCACTGATTGGGGGTACCGTTAAGACCCCTTTCACGGGCCATGTTGAACATGGCCTCATTGTAATCAGGCCGGGCGGGGACGCACATGGCGGTTACAGCTCGGCCCACCATTTTGCGGTTCAGGCTGCCATCCTCCTTAAACTCCGGGTGGAGGGATTTCATGGCAATAAAGTTGCTTTCGTAACCCTGCACAAAGATGGGCTTCCACAGTTCCTCCAATGTCATGGTGTACAACGCATCCAGGTATTTATCCGCCACTTTGGGACGACCGTCCTCAAAACGTTCCCCCTTCCACAAGGGGGTCATGGCGATTATTTCCTCACGAGTGTTGAACAGCAAGGGTCATTCCTCCTTTATGCGCTTGTCAGCTCCACAAGCGGTCGTTGCAGATATCCTTATCCCACTGGCTGGTTTCCTCCCACTGACCCGGGATGTTTTTGCAGACCAGCTGAGAAATCTTCTCTTCGTTCAGGCTTTCAATGCCCAGGCCAGGGGCATCCGGCACGGTAATGAAGCCGTCCTGGATGAGCGGTCTGGGCAAGCCGTTGACGATATCCTGCCAATGGGGCACATCCACGGAGTGGAACTCCATCGCCATAAACTGAGGCATGGCCGCAGCCGCATGCACAGCCGCCATAGCGCCGATGGGACTTTCCGCCATATGTAGGGCTACCATCACACCGCGTTCGTAGGCCAGATCACCAATCTTTTTGGTTTCCAGCATACCGCCGGCAGTCAGAATATCCGGATGAATCACGGATACACCGCCTGCAGACATCAACTTGTCAAAGCTCTCCTTCAGGTAAATGTCCTCGCCTGTGCAGATGGGCACGGTGGTGCTGTTGCGCAGGCGCACATAGTGGTCGGTATACTGCCAGGGAGCCGCATCTTCAATCCAGGCCAGGTTGTACTTTTCAATGCGGCGGGCAAAACGGATGGTATCCTCCACGCAGATGTGGCCGAAGTGATCAATGGCCAGGGGCACGTCGTAGCCGATCACCTCGCGCACTTCCCGCACATAGTTTTCCAGCATATCCAGACCCTTTTCAGTAAGATGGATGCCGGTGAAGGGATGAGCAATGGTGTTGATATCATAGGACTTGCGGGTCATCTGGGAAAAGTCCATGGAGCCGTGAGGCGCGTTGACGGAATGACTGGCGTAAGTTTTCATTTCGTCCAGAAAGCCCAGAGGCGCGGTCAGGGTGCCGGGTTCGTCGATCAGCAGGCCGATGCCCAAATCCATCTTCAGGAAGGTAAAGCCGCTTTCCATGCGTTTTTTCAGGGCCAGGCCCATATCATGGCCAGTGTGCTTGCCATCCACATCGGTATCGCAGTACACGCGGATCTTATCGCGGAACTTGCCGCCCAGCAGCTGCCAGCAGGGCACGCCCCAGGCCTTACCGGCCAGATCCCACAAGGCCACTTCTACGCCGGATACACCGCCGCCTTGGCGGGAATGAAAACCAAACTGCTTGACACGGCGGAAGATTTTATCCACATTCATGGGATTTTCGCCCAAAAGGCGGCTTTTGAGCATGGCGGCGTAGGTTTTGGTGCCTGCATCGCGCACTTCACCGTAACCCACGATACCGGCATTGGTGTAAATCTTGATCAGGGTACAGCGCTTGGGCATATCGTCAATGTCGCAAAAACGAATATCGGTGATTTTTAGGTTTTGCCGTTCCTGGGCAGACAAGGGTGTGGTGCGATCTGCTTGCATGAAATTTCCTCCTTGAGCCTGTCTTTACAGG
>CAKTUS010000121.1 GCA_934621485.1 uncultured Clostridia bacterium | reverse complement strand
AAGCAGCAGCACGAACTTGCCCGCCGCATTGGTCGTGAAGCAATGGTGCTCTTGAAAAACGATCATCGGCTGCTGCCCCTTTCGGCTAAGAAAAAGATTGCCTTTATAGGTGCGTTTGCTAAGAAGCCAAGGTTCCAAGGCGGAGGTTCCAGCCATATTCATTGTTCCGCAGTACTTTCCGCCATGGAGGCGGTACGTAGTGTGGCAGAAGTAAGCTATGCGGAAGGCTTTTCCCTGGATTCGGACCAACCTGATGAGGCGCTTGAGGCTGCTGCGGTTCGGGCGGCTGCCGAGGCGGAAGTGGCGGTGCTTTTCCTTGGATTGCCAGAGCGAATCGAATCTGAAGGTTATGATCGCGATAGCTTGCGCCTGCCTCTATGCCAGAACCATTTGGTAAACGCCGTAACGGCTGTGCAGAAAAATGTGGTTGTAGTTTTGCACAATGGCGCTCCTGTGGAAATGCCGTGGATTCATCAGGTTGACGCGGTACTGGAAGCCTATTTGGGCGGTCAGGCTGTTGGAGGCGCAGTGGTGGATTTGCTGTTTGGGTTTGCATCGCCAAGTGGAAAGCTGGCGGAAACATTCCCCGTTCGCCTTCAAGATACGCCGGCTTATCTTGATTTCCCAGGCGGTCGCCAAAAGGTGGAATATAGTGAAGGAATTTATGTGGGCTACCGATATTACGACAAAAGGCAGATGCCCGTACTATTCCCCTTTGGACATGGCTTGAGCTATACATCATTTGCCTACAGCAATTTGCGCCTTTCCAAGCAGCATTTTGATGGGGAAAATCTGAGCGTTTCGGTTGATGTAACCAATACAGGCTGCACGCAGGGTAAGGAAATTGTCCAGTTTTACATTCGCCCTGTTCAGACCTCTATTGATCGTCCAGTACGTGAATTGAAAGGCTATGGAAAGATTGATTTGGCTCCCGGTGAAACGGGCACTGTGACGACTATCCTAGACAGGCGTTCCTTTGCTTACTGGGAAGAGGAAATCCATCAGTGGCGTATCGAGGGAGGCCGGTATGCTGTTGAGGCTGCTGCGTCCAGCCGGGATATTCGGCTGACTGCGTTGCTGGAGGTTCGGGATGAGCAGCTCAATGTACCGGTGACCGGCGATACGCCCTGCGGTGAGTTGCTTAAGCAACCCAAACGGGCCGAGTTGGTTCGCAAATATATCGCTGCTATGGGCTTGTTCCCGGAAGAACCTGACGAGGGGGCGGCAGTTTCAGCCGAGATGGCGGAAGCCATGATTCGGGACACGCCATTGCACGCACTGGCTTCCCTGAGCGGAGGGGCTATTGATCGAAGTGCGATTAACGAACTGGTTGAAAGCCTGAACCGCATTTGAACACAGAGAGAGGGAGAAATGAAAAATGAAGATAGGCTTTATTGGCTTGGGCATTATGGGAAAACCGATGGCCAAGAACCTGCTGAAAGCAGGCTACTCTGTAACGGTATACGACCGCAATCCTGTGCCTGTGGCAGAACTTGTAGCTGCCGGGGCATGCCGGGCTGCAAGCAGCAAGGAAGCAGCGGGAGATAGCGAATGTGTGATTACCATGCTGCCAAACAGTCCTCACGTAAAGGAAGCCGTACTTGGAAAAAACGGCGTTTTGGAAGGCGCGAAGCCGGGCTGCGTATTGATCGATATGAGCTCCATTGCGCCGCTGGCTTCTCAGGAAATAAATTGTGCCTGCCAGCAAAAGGGCGTGAAAATGCTGGATGCGCCTGTATCCGGCGGTGAACCTAAAGCTATTGACGGAACACTGTCCATCATGGTTGGTGGGCCTGAGGACGTCTTCCATCAGGTGAAAGAGTTACTACTGGCGATGGGTTCCAGCGCGGTATACTGTGGTGAAATTGGCGCTGGAAATACGACCAAGCTTGCCAATCAAGTCATTGTGGCCTGTAATATCGCCGCCCTTTCGGAGGCAATTATGCTCAGCGCCCGAGCCGGTGTAGACCCCAATTTGGTATTCCAGGCCATCCGCGGCGGCTTGGCAGGTTCTACGGTAATGGAGGCCAAAGCGCCCATGATGCTGGAGCAGAACTTTACTCCTGGCTTTCGCATTGACCTGCATATCAAAGATTTGAACAATGCTCTTGAAACGGGCCATGCCGTGGGAGCGTCTCTGCCGCTGACTGCTTCGGTAATGGAAATGCTGCAAAACTTGCATGCCGATGGAAGGGGTCAAGAGGATCATAGCGCGCTGCTACGCTATTATGAAAAACTGGCGGGATGCAGCTTGAAACGACCCAGTTGACAGCCAGTCTATTTCAATTAAGAGGGATTGACGGATTTCTTCGCTTTTCTAGCAGGCTTAAGAACGGCCCGATATGGAGTTGCTTCAGATTGCGACAAACAAGAGACTAAAAAAGCAGGCGCAGAATAGCGCTCATAGGTTTCATTCAAAGTGTGTTAGAAAGGCGAAGAAAATGAAGAAAACGAACGCCAGAGAGTCCTACGCCCATTGCGCTGCTACCCTCTCATACTTTCCACAGGTTTTGGACATACAAAAACACCCCGCCAAACGGCGGGGTGTTTTTGTATGTCCAATCGATCCTCCCATTAGGCCTCAACGTTGGACTTCGTGGGCAGAGCACGCTGCACATTGCCGCTACGCAGGCAACGGGTGCACACGTTCAGCCGCTTCGCCTGACCGTTCACCAGCACGCGAACGCGCTGTACGTTCGGAGCCCAAACACGATTGGTCTTGCGGTTGGAATGGCTCACGTTATGGCCGCTCATCATGCCCTTCTCGCATACCTCACAAAACTTGCCCATACTTACACCTCCTAACGGGAGTTTGCATTCTTTACAGCTTGACTATTATACCACGCATTTTTGCCTTTGACAAGGGTTTGAGGCCATATTTCAGGAAAAATCGGCATTGTTAGCAAAAATCCTCCTGATGGGCCTGGAAAAAAGAAAAATAGGTTCGCACATTGGGAAGGTCGGTCCAGCGGGAAACACGGGCCGGCTCAGCGTCCAAATCATACACCCGCGCTCCGCGCAGCGCCAGCAGGAACGGCGAATGGGTGGCGATGATCAGCTGGCAACCGTAAAAGCGCGCCGCTTCTTCCAAAAAACGGCATAATTCCAGCTGCTTTTGCGGAGAAAGGCTGTTTTCCGGCTCATCCAGCAAAAACAGTCCGTTTTCTGTAATCTGGTCTTGGAAGTACAGCAAAGCGCTCTCGCCGTTGGAATGTTCCCGCACATTCTTCTTTAGCCGCTGACGCACATAACGGGACTGGCTTTGGCGCCGGGCATCGTTCATTTGGCGCAGCCTCTCGTAATCTGCCATGGAGCGCAACTGGAAGTCGCTGTACTTCGCGTCCAAGTATTCCTGAAATATTTCCTCCCGGCGCTGGTCAATCCCTTGATTAACCGCCCGCAGATTCAGCATAAAATCGAATACATCGTCGCTGGTAATGATGCGGCTGCTCTCGGGCAACGGCCCTGACAACGCCGCTTCACACTGCGCCAGGTAATCCTCAAAAAAGCTGGACCGATTATACAGACTCTGCCGCTTCACACTCAGCTTTTCCGCAATCACGTTCAGCAAAGTAGACTTCCCACTGCCGTTACCGCCGCACAAGAGGGTCACTGGCTCAAACTCCACTTGAACCAGCCCCTTGGCGCTGAGCGTGCCAAAGGGATAAAAGCTGTCATAGCAGGTGCGTCTTATGCCCATGGCAAAGCTGCTTTCCTGCTCCGCATCCGGCAAGACCAGGCGCTTCAGATACAAACTCATTTGTCGTCGTTCATCTTCAGCACGGCCAGGAATGCCTCGCTGGGCACCTCCACTGTGCCAAACTGCCGCATGCGCTTTTTGCCTTCCTTTTGCTTTTCCAGCAGCTTCTTTTTACGGGTAATGTCGCCGCCGTAACACTTGGCCAGCACGTCCTTACGCATAGCCTTCACGGTTTCCCGGGCGATGACCTTGCCGCCGATGGCAGCCTGAATGGGAATTTCAAACATTTGCCGCGGAATTACGTCCTTCAGCTTTTCGGCAATGGAACGGCCTCTGGGATAGGCCCGGTCCTTGTGCACAATGATGGAGAACGCATCGCAGATTTCGCCGTTGAGCAGAATATCCAGCTTTACCAATTCGCTTTCCCTGTAGCCGTGCAGTTCGTAATCGAAGCTGGCGTAGCCGCGGCTGCGGCTCTTGACCTGATCGAAAAACTCATAAATAATCTCGTTCAGCGGAATTTCATAAATCAGCTTGACCCGCTCGCCCTCATACTGCATATCGATGAACACGCCCCGCTTGTCCACGGCAATATCCATCATGGCGCCCACAAATTCCTGCGGCGTGTAGATGGTGGCGGTTACATAGGGCTCCTCCATATGCTCAATTTCGCCCGCAGGCGGCAAATTAGAGGGATTATCAATTTCCACCATGGTTCCGTCAGTCTTAAACACGTGATAAATGACGCTGGGAGCGGTGGTCACCAAATCCAAGTCAAACTCCCGCTCCAGACGCTGCTGAATGATTTCCATGTGCAGCAGACCCAAAAAGCCGCAACGGAATCCGTAGCCCAGCGCCACGGAAGTTTCCGGATCAAAAGACAGGGAGGCGTCGTTCATGCGCAGCTTTTCCAACGCTTCCTTCAGGTTGTCATAATCCGCTCCGTCGGCAGGATAAATGCCGCAAAACACCATGGGCGTTACCTTGCGGTAGCCTGGCAGGGGCTGCGCTGCCGGACGGTTTGCATCGGTGATGGTATCGCCAACCCGGGTATCTGCCACGTCTTTGATGGAAGCAGCGATATACCCCACATCGCCCGGGTACAGTTCATCGCAGGGATGATAGCCGGGGTCAAAGGTGCCAACCTCCACAATGTCAAACTCACAGCCGGTTTGCATCAGCCTCATTCGCATGCCCGGCTTTACGGAGCCCTGCATTACGCGCACAAAGCAAATGGCCCCGCGGTAGTTATCGTAATAGGCGTCAAATATCAGCGCCTGCAGGGGAGCGGTTTCATCGCCCTTGGGAGCGGGAATGTGCTTGACGATGGCTTCCAGCACTTCCTCGCAGTTCAAACCGGTTTTGGCGGAAACCATCGGCGCGTCGCTGGCGTCCAAACCAATTACGTCCTCAATTTCCTTTTTGGTTTCCTCGGGCCGTGCGGAAGCCAAATCAATTTTGTTAATAACGGGCACGGTTTCCAAATCGTGCTCCAGCGCCATGTACACATTGGCCAGGGTTTGAGCCTCAATGCCCTGGGTGGCGTCCACCACCAGCAGCGCGCCTTCGCAGGCAGCCAGGGCACGGCTCACCTCATAGCTGAAGTCCACGTGACCGGGCGTGTCAATCAAATTCAGGGTATAGGTTTCCCCATCCTTTGCCTGATACTGCATGCGCACAGCCTTTGACTTGATGGTGATGCCACGCTCCCGCTCCAGTTCCATTGAGTCCAGCATTTGGTCTACCATTTGGCGCTGCTCGAACACGCCGGTCATTTCCAACAGACGGTCGGCCAGCGTGCTTTTGCCATGATCGATATGAGCGATGATGCAAAAGTTGCGGATATGTTTCAAACGGTTCTCATGCAAGGGAACCTCTCCCCTTTCAAACGGATTCCAACATTGTCTATCATATCGGATTTCCCTTCAAAATGCAAGGGGA
>CAKTUS010000120.1 GCA_934621485.1 uncultured Clostridia bacterium | reverse complement strand
CCCTAAGCCTTATGCCGCAGTACTTTCCCCGTGAATCAGCAAAGCGCTGCTTCCGGGCGATGGCGGCCAATCAGGTTTTTTTCGACACTCTGAGCGCCCTGCTTTTATGAAAGCAGGGCGCTTTCCATCCCTGATAAAGGAATGGCGCAGAGCTATGCGAACCGGCCTGAAGCCGCCGGAAAAACCCGTTTTTTGCTCAATGACGTAGGCGATCCAAAGCCGGTGCGGTTAGTCCTGTTGGCGGCGGCTCAGCTCATCGCGCACATAGCCGGCCAAAATGTCCACAATGCGGGCGTTGCGGCCGCCGTGGGCGACAATAACGTCCGCCAGTTCGATATAATTGCGAATATGCTTGTCATACATCGGTTTCACCGTGGATAAATACTGCACGGAGATGCTCTCGATACTGCGGCCGCGCTCGTTGATGTCGCGGCTGATGCGGCGCAGCAGACAGATATCCGGCTCCACGCTCATATACAGCTTCAAAAACATCAATTCGCACAGGCGCTCGTCATAGAACACGTGGATGCCTTCAATGATCAGCACATCCGTCGGGTAAATCAGCTCGTCGGTATCGGCCCGGCGGTGCTGGGCGTAATCATAGCGCTTGCGGGTAATGGGCTTGCCGTTCAGCAGCAGCTTGATATCCTCCAAAAACAGGTCGTGATCGAAGATTTCGGGCTCGTCGTAATTCAGCAGCGAGCGTTCCTCCAGCGTAAGGCCGGGATGGTCCCGATAATAGGAATCGTGATTGATGACCAGGCATCCCTTGCCAATGGCGCGGCACAATTCCGAAGCCAACGTGCTTTTTCCGCTGCCGCTGGCTCCACAGATTCCGATGACGAGCATATCAAACCGCCCTTTCGACGTTTTGTTTAACGATACCAAACCATGCTGTCGCTGTCAAGCGAAAGATGACATTTCCGCGCATTTTTTGCGGCAATGCCACGGCGCTTTGTATGGCGTGAACGGTTGGCATTGCGCTCCGGTGGGTGAATGTGGTATATGATAAAAGAACCAAAGCCCAACGCCGGTTGGGCGCGTTTATCCCCCCGATTCCAGCAGAAGGAGACGAAAACATGCTGAACATTCAAAACTTGACCAAATCCTATGATGGGAAAAAAGCGGTGGACCAGCTTAGCCTGCATATCGCGCCCGGAGAAATTTACGGCTTCATCGGCCATAATGGCGCTGGCAAAACCACTACGCTGAAAGCCTGCGCGGGTATTTTGCCCTTTGACGAGGGCCAGATTACCGTTGGCGGTTTGTCTATCAAGGAAAATCCCCTGGGCTGCAAACGGCAAATGGCCTATATTCCGGATAACCCGGATTTGTACGAATACATGAGCGGCATCCAGTTCTTGAACTTCATTGCGGACGTGTTTGCCGTAAGCAAGGCGGACCGGGAGACGCGCATTGCCCAATACGCCGAAACGTTTGAATTGACTGCGGATTTGGCCCAGCCCATTTCCGCCTATTCCCACGGCATGAAGCAGAAACTGGCCATTATTGCCGCCTGGATTCATCAACCCAAGCTGATTTTGATGGACGAACCCTTCGTGGGCCTGGATCCGCAGGCGGCTCACGTGCTCAAGGGCATGATGCGCCAGCTGTGCGACCAGGGCGGGGCCATTTTCTTCTCCACGCACGTGCTGGAGGTGGCGGAAAAGCTGTGCGATAAGGTGGCGATTATTCGCGGCGGCAAGCTGATTCGCTCCGGCGATATGGAAGGGGTGCGCGGCGACGCATCGCTGGAGGAAGTATTCCTGGAGCTTGTGGAGGAAAAGAAAGAATGATGAAAACCCTTCTGAAAAAACAGTTGCTGGAATTGAACCAGAGCTTTTTCAGCAACCGCAAGACCGGCAAAGCCCGTTCCCGGGCGGCCGCCATCGGAATGATTGGGATGTTCGGCCTGCTGATGCTGATGCTGGCGGCCATGTTCTTTGGCATGGGCTGGGCGCTAAGGCCTCTTTTTGACGCCGGGCTGTCCTGGCTGTATTTTCTCATTATGAGCATGCTGGCGTTGCTGCTGGGCGTGCTTGGCAGCGTGTTTAACACCTTTTCCAGCCTGTATCAGGCAAAGGATAACGATTTGCTGTTGTCCCTGCCCATTCCGGTGCCCAAGATTCTGGTCGCCCGGCTGCTGGGCGTGTATCTGATGGATTTAATGTACAGCGGCGTTGTGCTGGTTCCTGCGCTGGCGGTGTACTTCATTGCGCAAAAACCGGGACTGGGCGGCGTGCTGTGCGCCCTGGCGGCAGCCCTGCTATTGAGTATTGTGGTGCTGTGCCTGTCCTGCGGCCTTGGCTGGGTGGTGGCGCGGATGAACAGCCGCCTGAAAAACAAAAGCCTGCTCACGGTGCTGGTATCGGTGGTTTTCATGGGACTGTATTATTCCGTGTGCTTCCGGTTTCAGGAACTGCTGGAAACCCTGGTGAATAACGCCGCGTTCTACGGTGAAATGCTCAGGGGCGGGGCGTATCCGCTGTACTTGTTCGGCTGTGCCGGCGCGGGAGACGGCCTGGCGCTGCTGAAGGCGGCCGCGGTGATTCTGGGCGTATTTGCCCTGGTGTGCGCGGTGATGTCCCGCAGCTTTTTGAAGCTGGCCACAGGCAGCCGTGGAACGGGCCGCAGGGAATACCGCCGCAAACCCATGAAAGTGAAAAGCGTTTCCGGAGCGCTGATGAGCCGGGAATGGCGGCGCTACCTGTCCAGCGCCACGTATATGCTGAACTGCTCGCTTGGGTCGCTGTTTATGACGCTTTTGGCGGCGGCGCTGTTCATCAAGGGACGGGAATGGCTTGCCTTGCTGACTCCGGTGCAGGCGTTTCTTTCGCCGTCCTTGCTGGAAATGCTGGCCTGCGCCGTGCTGTGCCTGACGGTGGCCATGAACGACCTGACGGCTCCCTCGGTTTCTTTGGAGGGCAAAAGCCTGTGGCTGGCGCAAAGCCTGCCGGTAACGCCCTGGCAGGTGCTTCAGGCCAAGCTGAAGCTGTCCTGGATGATGACCGGCGTGCCTGCCCTGCTTGGCAGCCTGGCGCTGCTGTACGTGTTGCAGCCTACGGCGCTGACGGCCGTGTGGCTTGTGATTTTGCCGCAGGCAATGTGCGGGCTGTGCGGCTGCCTGGGCTTGGTTATCAACCTGAAAGCGCCCAATTTGCACTGGACCAGTGAAACGGCTGTGGTGAAGCAAAGCGCGGGCGTTGTGCTGGGTATGCTGGGCGGCTGGGTCTATGTGATTGCCCTGGGCGCACTGTATTATGCGCTGCGAAATGCCGTTGATGCCAAAATCTATCTGGGGCTTTGCACGGCGCTTACCCTGCTGCTTGGAGCGGCTTGCCTGAGCTGGCTGCGCCGCAGAGGCGCGCGGATTTTTGCGGCGCTGTAAGGAGAAAAGAAACAAGAAGGGCCTGCCGCATGGTAGGCCCGGGGCCGTCCAAAAAGCTCGTCTGACGACGAGCTTTTCTGACGAAGGACTGTAGGAATATTTTCGGCAAAGTTGAAAACTCCCCGCCAGAACGGCAAAGCCGGTCGATACGAATCCAGTCAGAGGGGCTGCGGCCCCTCTGACAACTCCCCGAAAAACCCTGGATGGTATCGGAGGGCCTCGGCCCTCCGATTTTCATTTCGAACCCGGCGGCGTGTACGTCGCAGGCTCGAAAGCCTTGCGCAGAAAAGCTCAGGTTGCTGAAAAAGTGGAGGCGCAGGAGGCGCTGCCTCCTGCCGGGGTTTTAGGGGCGGAGCCCCTAAGCTTCATGCCGCAGCCCCTTCCCCGCGAACCAACGTAGCCGTGTGCACGGACGCACGCTCTCGTAGAGGGTTTTTCGATGGCCTGAGCCTTGCGCAGAAAGGTTTTCCTTACGCACTTTGCCGCCCGGTGAGACGCAGGCGAATAGGCAAAATGCGCCTTTCGGCAGAAAAGGCCGCCGTCAGGTTCCCAGACAGTCGAAAAAGTGGAGGCGCAGGAGGCGCTGCCTCCTGCCGGGGTTTTAGAGCGAAGCCCCTGTGCCATGCGCCGAAACGCTTTTTTCCGTGAAACCGCGTAGCGATATTCGCGGGCACACACGCTCATACAGGTTTTTTGAGGTCTCTGCTCAGCGGCAGGCCCTCTGATTTCCTTTTTGACAGGCTGGCGCCAGGCTCATGCCGCCCGGCAAGCTAAAAGCACTTTTCCAAGCGATGCTTGCGGCATTCATCCACCCGGCCGCAGTGATAGCACAACTCATTGGGACAGGTTCCTTCCCTGAAAAACGTGCGCAGGTTCTCCACCGTGGTGGCGGCAATGCTGTCCAGCGCCTCCTGGGTCAGAAATGCCTGATGAGATGTGACAATCACATTGGGCATGGAAATCAGCCTGGCCAGAACATCATCCTCCACAATGTGGCCGGAGAAATCCTCAAAGAAGATATCGCTTTCCTCCTCGTATACGTCCAGGCAGGCCGCGCCGATTCGGCGGGCTTTGATGCCTTCCAGCAGGGCTTCCGCGTCGATGAGCGCGCCGCGGGATGTGTTGATAAGCACCGCGCCTTTTTTCATTTGAGAAATGGCGCTGTCATCAATCAGATGATAGGTATCCTCGGTCAGGGGACAGTGCAGGGAAAGGATATCGCTTTGAGCGTATAGCTGGGGCAGGCTTACGTAGTCGATTTCTTCGGCGGGAAACTTATCATAGGCGATGACCTTCATGCCAAAGCCGCGGCAAATGTCGATAAACGCGCGCCCGATGCGCCCGGTGCCAATGACGCCCACGGTTTTGCCGTGCAGGTCAAAGCCGGTTAGTCCGTTCAGGCTGAAATTGAAATCCCGGGTGCGGATGTACGCCTTGTGAATCCGGCGAATGGAGGTGAGCAGCATGGCCATGGCATGCTCTGCTACGGCGTAGGGCGAATAGGCCGGCACCCGCATCACGTGCAGCTTGCCAAAGGCGTGGCGCACGTCCACGTTGTTAAAACCGGCGCAGCGCAGCGCAATCGCCCGCACGCCCAAATCGTACAGCCGGTCAATCACCAACGCATCCACCACGTCGTTTACAAACACGCATACGCCTGCATGGCTCCGGGCCAGCTCCACGGTATCCTGGTTCAGTTTGGCCTCCAAAAATTTGAAGTGTAGGCCGCCTTCTGCGCCATAACGCTCAAAGGCGGGACGGTCGTAGGGTTTTGCGTCGAAAAATGCGATATCCATGCCGGCTCCCTCCTGCTGCTTTCTTGGCCTTTAGAATACCACCACCAGCAACATCTTAAACCTGTCCTTGCCAAGCACCGCGTGAGGATGGCCCGCTGGCATCACAATGGACTGGCCCTCGTGCAGCTCATATTCCTTTCCGTCAATGGTGATTTGGCCCGCGCCGTCCAGGCAGGTAACAAAGGCGTCGCCGCCGGAGGCATGGGTGCTGATTTCCTCGCCCTTGTCAAAGGAAAAAAGCGTGATGCTGACCGCATCGTTCTGGGCCAGGGTTTTGCTGACGATTTGGCCGTTCTGATAGGCCACCAGTTCCTTGAGTACCATGACTTCCGACTTGGCAATGTTTTTCAGCTTGCCTTCCATAACCAGATTCCTCCCATCATTGCTGCTTGCGCTGTACAGAAAACAGTGTGCCTCTTTATGATATAGAAAAACCGCCGAATTTGCAAATCCGGCGGCCCGGAACGTTGAAAAAAGAATGGCGGATCGACGCGCAAGCATCGTGGTGGCTAGGGCGTTTGCGTCCGCCGGCTCCTCCGACGCTGGCCGTGGGGTGAGGAGAAGCGTGCATCCGGCGGAGGCAACGGCCGTTAGCAGCCGTCGTCAGGCCGTCAAAAAAGCTCGCCGTCTGGCGAGCTTTTTTGACGAGAAGCGCTCTTTGCCTGCTCGTCTGCGGCTCGCCGGCGGCAAAGAGCGTAAGGAAAGCCTTGCTGCGCAATGCACAGGTTGCTGACAAAGCGGAGGTGCAGGAGGCAGTGCCTCCTGCCGGGGTTTTAGG
>CAKTUS010000119.1 GCA_934621485.1 uncultured Clostridia bacterium | reverse complement strand
GGCGTACATATCAAATAACCGGGATAATGGAAACCCTCGTTTCTGTAAACGCCCCATACCACCACGCCAGTGGCGCAGAATATTCGTGACCCTCTCCGCCAGATTCCCGGAAGCAGTGCGCAGCGTCTCCAAGTATTCATGCCGGGTCTCGTCGTCCAGCCCGTCGTTTTCCAAGGCACTGGCGTAGTTCTGGATGATGGCAAGGGGGGCGTCTTGAACTCATGGGAAACAGTGGCGAAGAAGTCATTCTTCATGGTCTCGATAGCTCCAAGCTCCAGTACCATGATGTTGAAATCCCGAAACATCCGATCCACGTCGTTCTGGTGCTTCGCCGGGTTCAGCGGCTTTAAGTACATGGAAAAATTGCCGGAGGCCACCTCTTCGCTCCATCGCCGAGCATCCGCATGGGCTTGTCAACTGCCTGATATTTTGGGTAAGCGGTCACAAGGCAGAGAATCAGCGCAACAGCTGCTCAATACAGGAAAAACCAGATGGCATATTTTCCTGTAGATAATCATATTCCAGCCGCTGAACATCAGAACCGGCAGGACTGTCAGCGCCGAAAACAGAACAAAGGAGAACAGATACTGCCACCAGGAAAAGCGGCTGCTGTTGGGCTTAAATCGAGAAAGCTTTTTCAAAATCAGAACACCGCCTTATAGCCTATGCCTCGAACGGTAACCAGCT
Organism: uncultured Clostridia bacterium; assembly: GCA_934621485.1. Taxonomy (GTDB): domain Bacteria; phylum Bacillota; class Clostridia; order Christensenellales; family Aristaeellaceae; genus Limiplasma. Next base: position 5,874 of record CAKTUS010000119.1, on the reverse strand, counting down.
GAAAATCCCTGCAATCTGAGAGCTTATCCCTCAGTCTTGCAACATAAACATCTACGGAGCGCAGAGTTGCATCCGTTTCAGCATCCCAGAATTCCTCCATGAGCTGGGCGCGGGTGAAAATGCGCTTTAGTTCCGGCTTCTTTATTTGGACTTACCCTTTATTTTCTTTCGAACGCCTACTATTGCTCTTCAAGCAGCCGTAAACAGAAGCGCCGCCAACACAATCTCCATCCAATACTCCGTCACCTATTCCTGAGCAATATGATGTTATTTGTTCTCTCCATACAAATAGCGAATCTCACGTTGTGATGAATGTTCAAAATAAGCTAAAAGCGCTTGGCTATTTAGATGATATAGCGGATGGCGTTTTTGGAGAGAATACAGAAAAAGCAGTAAAAGAATTTCAAAAGGATAATGGACTAAGTGAAACAGATGAAGTGGATAGAATCACATATCGTTTATTGTTTGCTGATGATTTGCTGAACAATTCTTCTGAATCGTATCATTCAGACGAGACAGATTCCAGTGATGCAGTTACTACAGATGCAATGACTGATGAAAGCAATGGAGCAGAAAGGGTCTATCTGCATTGCCAAAACGCCATGCTTTCACGAAAAAGCATGGCGTTTTTCATCGGTTCGAGCTACCGGTTTAGTCAGTGGGCCTGACTCATACCATTCAGATTTCGGGAATCTCGATGGCAATTTCGTGACCGACCTTAGCGGATTTGCAAATGCCGTCGATGATGGCCTGGTTGTAAAGAATCTGACTGGAGGGAACGGGAGCGGGGCCGCCGGCGTCAATGGCGTCCAGGAAGGAACGAATCTTGCGGTCGAACAGGCCGTTCCAGCCCTTGTCGTCTGTAGAGATGATGGGAATTTCCGTTACGGTCTGCGCGCCGGCCACATCGGTATACAGCTTCATGGGGCCTCCAACCGTGCCGTTCCAACATTCCGTAGAGGGAATACGCAGCGCCGCCTTTTTGCCCAAAATGACGGTGTCGCCCGGGGTATCCAGGTGCATGGCCCAAGAAATGCGGAAGTCCAGAATGACGTCTCCCTCCAAACGAATGAACGCAGCGGCAAAATCATCCACGTCAAAACGGTCTGCGTTTTCCTTGGCGGTGTGGTCGCGGTCGGCATACTGATACATTTCGTTGGTGCCAAAAAAATGGGAGGTGTAGCCCGTAACGCTTAGCGGCTTGGGATAGCCGATGGCGTTGAGTACCATGTCCAGAGAATAGCAGCCGATATCGCCCAGCGCGCCGATGCCGGCGGTTTTCTGCTCGATAAAGGTGGAATTGGGGATTCCGCGACGGCGGCCGCCGCCGGTTTGAATGTAGTAGATGTCGCCCAGCACGCCGGAATCTACGATTTTTTTGATCATTTGCATGTTGGGATCCATGCGGGGCTGAAAGCCGATGGAGAGCAGCTTATTGCTTTTCCGTTCTGCGCGAATAATGTCCACGGCCTCCTCGGTAGTTACGCACATGGGTTTTTCCAGCAGCACGTTTACGCCGGCGTTCAGTGCGTCGATGGTGCACTGAGCATGGGTGCGGTTATAGGTGCATACGCTCACCGCGTCCAGCTGCTCGTTTTTCAGCATGGATGCGTGGTCTGGATAGCAGCGGGCGTTTTCAAAGCCATAGCGCTTTTTGAAAGCCTCCGCTTTGCCGGGAATCAGGTCGGCAAGCGCCACCACCTCCACATCGGGCTGGTTCAGGTAGCTTTCGGCATGCGCCTCGGCAATCCAGCCGGTGCCAATGATGCCCACTTTGAAGGTTCGGTTGTAGACCCGTTCTTCGTGTATGGTTTGAGTAAAGTTGGAAAGCACAGCATCGCTCATCTTGGTTGCACTCCTTTGCATTATTTTAAGCCCAGCTTTTTCAGGGTGCCAATGCTTAGCTCGGCGGCCTCCAGCGGCGTGCGGCCTGTGGACTGATCCTGCTCCACCACAAACCACTCCGCTCCGCTGTCGATACCGGCGTTCAGCACTGCCTGCACATCCTGGCAGCCGTAGCCTACCGGACGGAATTCAAAAGCCTGCGTTTTTTTCTGTTCGTTTTCCGTTAGACCGATCAGGGCATAGGGGGCAGAGTCGTTCTGCTTTACGCCTACATAGTCCTTCAGATGAACCACAGGGCAGCGGCCTGCGTATTTGCGAAGATAAGCGGCAGGGTCTTGACCTGCATATTTGACCCAGCAAACGTCCAGCTCGGTTTTGAGCAGGTCAGCCGGCACGGCCTCATACAGAAAATCCAGGCCGAACATGCCGCTGAGGGAAATGAACTCAAAGTCGTGATTGTGATACAGCAGCGTCATTCCCGCTTCCTTCATCAGCCGTGCAAAACGATGGATGACCGCAATGGCATGAGCAAAACCCGCGCTGCCGGGGCGGGTGGCTTCATCCAGGTAGGGAACCGCGATAAAGCGGCAGCCGATTGCCTGATGGTAGGCGATTACGCCGAACATGTCCGCTTCAATCTGCACAAAAGGGACATGACTGGAGAGGGCAATCAGGCCATGCTTGTCCAGCATTTCCTTGATTTCCTGCGCACTGTGGCCATAAAAACCGGCAAATTCCACTCCGTCATAGCCCATGGCCTTCAGCCGGCCCAGTACGGCATCCAAGTCTTTTTCCGCTTCCTGACGGGCAGAGTAAATTTGATAAGCAACGGGACGCTTTTCCATTTTTTATTTCCTCCTTTGATCAGGTATGATTCTATTATAGCGGAACCGGGCTTTTCTGTCGCGCCAGTTTGTGATATGATACTGTCAAAATCAGCTATTCTGGGAAAGAAGAAAGGAACCATGAGCGAACGCTTTTACTTTGAAGCCGACAGAGACAGCATGCCCAATGCGTTGGCATGGAGGCAAACCAACAACCAGTATATTCCCCATTTCCATAGCACGGTGGAAGTGGTGTACGTGGAAAAGGGGGCGCTGATGGTAATGCAGGACGGCGTGGCCACCCTGGCGCAAAAGGGCAGCCTTATCGTCAATTCTTGCTATATGCTGCATGGCTACAGCACCCCGGAAGCTTCAGAAACCATTGTGGCCATGCTGCCGCTTGGCATAGCGCCTGCCTTGCGCGCCACCCTGGTACAGAACCATTTTGCGCAAAGCGTGGTGGAGGGAAGCAAGGTTTCGGAATGTTATGTACTGATGAAAATGATGCTTTCTTCCAAAAATCAAAGCAATTTCCGCTATCTGAACGGCTTGGGAGCCGCCGTGCTGGCGCTGCTGGCTGAGCGGATTGGCATGGTAGAAAACGAAACCAGCGCAGAAAGCGACCTGCTGCGCAGAATCCTGGACTATTTGCAGGCACATGTGGCCGAGCCAATGAGCGTTTCACAAGCGGCGGCGCATTTTGGCTACAGCGTGGGGCGCTTTTCTCACATTTTTAATCAGCGGGTAGGCTGTTCTTTTTCCAAGTATGTCAATAGCCTGCGCTGCGTGATGGCGCGTCAGCTGCTAACAGACAGCCGACTTTCGCTGATGGAGGTGGCGACTGCCTGCGGCTTTGCCAGCCTGCGCACGTTTCACCGGGTTTACAAAGCCTTTACAGGTGAAACGCCGCGCGCGGCGGGCATGTAAACCGCGGCGCGGCGGGCCGGCGTCTTAGCGGGCCGGCCAGGCACAGGGATCTGCCGGCGGCGGATACAGGGGAAGATCCGGGCAGGCAGCTTCCGGGCGGTGAAGCAGACAGGGCTCAAAGCGCAGCACATACACCTCCAGAGACAGCTGGAACTGCACATTGAAAAACTCGCCGTTGCAATCCGGATCGGCGCACAGGAGCCGCACGCCGGGCAGAATCATCAAGTGAGTACGGTTGTCGTTCAGGCAGTGACTGGGCAGCCAAATCTCCGTTTGAACGTCGCCGCTCACCGGAACGGTTTTTCCGCTGCTGTCGCACAGCTGCGCGCACAGCGGGATGGTGATGCTCAGCGAAACGCGGCCGCACCCCGGCTGATGTTTATCCACACTCCACAGCGGTTGGCTGCAGCCGGGGCGCAGGTTCGTTAACGAAAAGGGAGGGCAAAGACAGTCAGGCAGGTTTTCCGGGGCCAGTCGGGCGCATAAACGCGGAATCATTCGGCGCTCACAGGCTACGATTTTGGGCAGTAAGACCCCTCCGGATTTGGGCGGCTTACAGGGCTTGGGCGGACGCGGCGGCGGGCATGGAGGCGTAGGAGGACAGGGCCGGTAGCGCTTTGGCGGACAGGAAGACGGATATGGGTCGGAGGGCTGCTGGCAGTGCTGGCAGCCGCAAGGCGGATGAATCATGCAGAATTCCTCCTTATTCAAAACAAAAGGATGGCAGGCGGAAAGCTTTTCCGTCACAGACTGCCCCAAAACCTTGGGTGGAATCGAAGGGCCGCAGTCCTCCGATTTTCGCTGCAAAACCGGCGGCGTGTACGTCGGGTTCGACAGCCTTGCGCTCTTTGCCGCCTGATGAGATGCAGTCGGGTAGGCAAAGTGCGTTTTTCATCCAAAAAGCTCGCCGTCAGACGAGCTTCAGCCTGAGACGGAAGCGTTTTTCCGTCATGCCATCCTATGTATGGCCGTAGGGAGAGGTGCGGCCTTATTTCCAATTGATGCTTTCTGCGGTGGCCGTCCCTTCGGACAAGGTTATCAGGATTCCCACTTCCGCCTCCTGGGTAATGGCTACGCCGGCCTTTGCCTCCCACAGACGGCTGAGCACCTTATGATCCGGCGTGTCGGGTTCCTCGGCAGTGCTGGTGGAAATAACGGCCCACTGGGGCTTTACCAGCAGCGCCAGCGTGCGGCTGGTGGCGTCGTCCTCCCCGTGGTGGGGCACCTTCAACACATCCGCCCGGGCAATGAGCCCCTCGGAAGTCAGGCTGGCCTCTTCTTCCAGCTCCATATCGCCGGTTAAAAGAAAGCTTCCGTCCGGCGTTTTCAGCTGAAGCACCAGCGAATTGTTGTTTTCGTTTTCCGCGTCCTGGGTTAAAGGCCCCAGCACCTGAAACACGCCGTTTCCCACGGAAAAGGAATCGCCCGCGCGAAGCCAGGTCAGGGGCACATGATACTTTTGCGCCGCCTCATAAACCGGGTGAACATCCAGACTGGCTTCGCTGTGCAGCGTGCCGGCGTACAGCCGCTCCACCCAGATATCGCTTTTCAACAGCTTTTTCAGTCCCCCCACATGGTCTTTATCCGTGTGGGTAATCAACACGCCGTCCAGCCGGGTGATGTCGTAGGCTTTCAGAACACGCTCCAGCTGGTCATAGCTGTCCTTTGTGCCGGTATCCACCAAAAAACGCTGGTTGCCTAAAAAATACAACGCTGCATCCGCTTTGCCCACGTTGATGTAGAGCGCGCTGACGCTTCCGTCTGCAACGGCGGGGCTTTGCGGCCACAACAGCGCCATGCACAGCAGCAGGCCCAGCAACAGGATACCGGTCCACTGGGTCGTTTTCACTTTCAACCACCTCCCGCTTCTATTATACCAAACCGGGGCATAATTTGAAACCAGGCCGTCAAAAAAGCTCGCCTGACGGCGAGCTTTTCTGACGAGAAGCGCTCTTTGCCTACTCGCCTGTGGCTCGCCGGGCGGCAAAGAGCGTAAGGAAAGCCTTGCTGCGCAAGGCAGCCGAAACCGACATACACGCCGCCGGGTTCGGAATGAAAATCGGAGGGCTGCGGCCCTCCGATGTCTCCCATGGGTTTTTCGACAGTTTGAGCGCCGGTTCCAAACGGAACCGGCACAAGGGAGAATTGATTACTTCTTGGCCTTGATGGCGGCGTGAGCGGCAGCCAGACGGGCGATGGGAACACGGAAGGGAGAGCAGCTGACGTAGTTCAGGCCCACATTGTGGCAGAACTCGATGGTGGACGGATCGCCGCCGTG
>CAKTUS010000118.1 GCA_934621485.1 uncultured Clostridia bacterium | reverse complement strand
GCGTTACTGGGCCTGCCTTGACCCTGACTCTTTCTTGCGGATTCTTTTCGGCTGATTCTTAAATGCTGTTGCCCTGAAAACTTGGCCGCGCCTCTTGCAACCCAAGCCTGCTTGTGCTATACTGCTAAGCGATTACGCACCTTTGTCGATTGCGTGCTTGTGCCGCGCCGGTGGCGCGGTGGCTGCGCAGGACGACACAAAGGGTGGAAAATAACAAGGAGGAACCCCAAATGGCAGTTATCTCTATGAAACAGCTCCTGGAAGCGGGCGTGCACTTCGGTCACCAGACCCGCCGCTGGAACCCCAAAATGGCTCAGTACATTTTTACCGAGCGCAACGGCATCTACATCATCGACCTGCAAAAGACCGTTCGCAAGGCCGATGAAGCCTACAACTTCGTGCGCGACCTGGCCATGGAGGGCAAGACCATTCTGTTCGTGGGCACCAAAAAGCAGGCCCAGGAAAGCATCGCTACCGAAGCGCAGCGCTGCAACATGTTCTATGTAAACAACCGTTGGCTGGGCGGCATGCTCACCAACTTCCGCACCATCCGCACCCGTGTGGAGCGTCTGAACCAGATCGACAAGATGGAGCAGCAGGGCCAGTTCGACGTGCTGCCCAAGAAGGAAGTCATCAAGCTGCAGCACGAGCGGGAAAAGCTGGAGGCCAACCTGGGCGGCATCCGCGAAATGAAGAAGCTGCCCGGTGCTTTGTTTGTGGTTGACCCCCGCAAGGAGCACATCGCCGTGACCGAAGCCCGCGCGCTGGGCATCCCGATTGTGGCCATCGTGGACACCAACTGCGATCCCGATGAAATCGACTATGTGATTCCCGGCAACGACGACGCCATCCGCGCCGTAAAGCTGATTGCCGGCAAGCTGGCCGACGCCGTGCTGGAAGGCCGTCAGGGCGAGCAGGATGCTCAAAACGACGCCGCTCCCGCCGAGGAAGCCGCCAAGGTTGAGGAATAAGAATCGCTGAAGGGGAAAGGGCAACCGTCCTCTCCCCTTTTTCACCCTTCAAAATGACGCACAGTAAGGAGAGATTTTTTATGGCGAACATTACTGCCCAGATGGTCAAAGAGCTGCGCGAAATGACCCAGGCCGGTATGATGGACTGCAAAAAGGCCCTGATGGAAGCTCAGGGCGAAATGGAAAAGGCCATTGAGTGGCTGCGCGAAAAGGGCCTTGCCGCCGCCGCCAAGAAGGCCGGCCGCATTGCCGCCGAGGGCGTGGTTGCCAGCTATATCAGCGACGACGCTACCGTTGGCGTAATCGTGGAAGTGAACTGCGAAACCGACTTCGTGGCCAATACCGACAACTTCAAGAATTTTTGCAAGAACGTGGCCAAGCATATCGCCAAGGCCAACCCCGCCGATGTGGACGAGCTGCTCAACCAGAAGTTTGTGGACGATGAAAGCAAGACCATCACCGACCTGGTGAGCGACGCCACCGTGTCCATCGGCGAAAAGATCTCCATTCGCCGCTTCGCCCGCTACGAAACCAAGGGCGGCGTGGTGGAAAGCTACATCCACATGGGCGGCAAGATCGGCGTGCTGCTGCTGGTGGAAAACGACAATCCCGATTCCTTCCAGGCTCCCGCCTTCAAGACCTTCTATCATGACGTGGCCCTGCAGATTGCCGCGGCCCGCCCCACCTATGTGCGCAAGGCCGAAGTGCCTACTGCCGCCCTGGAAAAGGAACGCGAAATTCTGCGCGCTCAGGCCCTGAACGAGGGCAAGCCCGAGAAGATTGTGGACAAGATGGTGGACGGCCGTATCGAGAAGTACTACAAGGAAGTGTGCTTGCTGGAGCAGCCCTTCGTGAAGGATCCCGACAAGAGCATCTCCAAGCTGGCTGACGAAGTGGCCAAGGAGATCGGCGCCAACATCAACATCGTTTGCTTCGAACGCTTCGAACGCGGCGAAGGCATTGAAAAGCGCCAGGACAACTTTGCGGAAGAAATTGCCGCGCAGATGGCTGCCAAGAAGTAATTCACCTGATTTTTTCACGGTCAGGCAACGACCTTGTGGCACGCGGGCTTTGCCTGCGTGCCCTTTTTTGACCATATGCGGAAAGGATGAGGGCACTTATGGCGGCAAACTACAAGCGCGTAATTCTCAAGCTCAGCGGCGAGGCACTGGGCGTTGACGGCAGGCTGTTCAGCCACGAAAAATTCAAGCAGGCGGCGCGGATGCTGCTGGATATCCGGCGCACCGGCGTGGAACTGGCCGTGGTCATCGGCGGCGGCAACGTGTGGCGCGGCCGCGGGGCCAATGCGGACATGGGCGTTGTAGCGGCGGATCAACTGGGCATGCTGGCCACGCTGCAAAACTGCCTGTACATGCGCGACACGCTGGAGCGCATGGGCGCCAGGGCTGTGGTGATGAGCGCGGTGGATATTCCCCGCTTTGCCGAAAGCTACAACACCGTAAAGGCCATCGAATACCTGCGTTCCGGCCACATTTTGTTCCTGGCCTGCGGCCTGGGCAATCCCTGCTTCTCCACCGACAGCGCCGTGGTGCTGCGTGCCATTGAGCTGGAATGCGATACCATTCTCATGGCCAAGAACGTGGATGGTGTTTATACGGCCGATCCGCGTGTGGACCCCGCCGCCGTCCTGATTCCCGAGGCCACCTATGCCGAGTGTGCCGAGCGCGACCTGCGGGTGATGGATGCTTCTGCTTTCATCATGCTGCGGGACAAGGCGGTGCCCACCGTGCGTGTATTTGCCCTGGATCCGGCGGAAAATGTTCTGAAAGTTTTGAACGGCGACCCCATGGGCACCACGCTACACCCCTAGAGGCGGGGGCAAGGCCCCGGTTACAGGGGGGCAAGGCCCCCGGCTGCACCGCTTTGCGGGAGAGGGCAAGGCCCCCGGCTGCACCGCTTCGCGGGAAGCGTGGGTTAAGGCCATGGCGCAGAACATTTGATTTTTCTGGACACAGAAAAATCAAATGCCTTGCGCACGCCGTGAAAGGGGCGGGCAAGGCTCCGGCTACAGGAGGGGCAAGGCCCTCGGCTGCACCGCTTCGCGGGAGAGGGCAAGCCCCCAATTGCACCGCTTTACGGAGGTGTGAGTTAGGGCCATGGCGCCGTGAAAGGAAGGCAAGGCCGCCTTCCGCTCCGTTTTCTTTTTGGGGATACGCTCCCCTGTTTTTCTACTGACCAACCGAAGGGAGAACCATCAAACCATGGATATGAAACAAAGCCTGGCCGCGCTGATCGCGGAAACCATTGAAAACTGCTACGCGGGCGTAGAGGGCCTGCCCACCTGTGAGGACATTCAGGGCTTTTTGGAAATTCCCCCTCAAAAGGAAATGGGCGACTATGCCTTTCCCTGCTTTAAGCTGAGCCGCGCACTGCACATGGCTCCCCCGCAGATTGCCGCTACGCTGGCCGGGGCCGTCAGCGCTCCCGACCTGTGCGAGGCCAAGCAGCAGGGCGGCTATCTCAACTTTTTCCTGCATCGGGACAATTTTGCCCAGAAAACCCTGGAGAGCGTGCTGGCCGCAGGCGAGCGCTATGGCGCGGGCACGGAAGGCAACGGCAAAACCATCTGCTTGGATTTTTCCTCCATCAACATCGCCAAGCGGTTTCATATCGGCCATCTGTCCACCACCATGCTGGGTCAGAGCCTGCGCCGCATTTACGATTTTTTGGGCTACAAGACGATTGCCATCAACTATTTGGGCGACTGGGGCACCCAGTTTGGCAAAATGCTGTGCGCCTATAAAAAGTGGGGCAACAAAGAGGATGTGGAAAAAGAGGGCGTAGACGCGCTGACCAAGCTGTATGTGCGTTTCCACGAGGAGGCGGAAAAGGACCCAAGTCTGGAGGACGAGGGCCGCGCCTGGTTCAAGAAAATTGAAGATGGCGACGAGGAAGCTCTGCGCCTGTTCAACTGGTTTAAGGAGCTGACCCTGCGGGACACGCAGCGGGTGTACGACCTGCTGGGCGTCACCTTTGATTCCTACAACGGCGAAGCCTTCTTTAACGACAAAATGGGCCGGGTCATCGACGAGCTGAAGGCCAAAAACCTGCTCACCATCAGCGACGGCGCGTCCATCGTGGACCTGGATGAAGACAAAACCGGCATGCCGCCCTGCCTCATCCTGAAAAAGGACGGCGCTACCCTGTACGCTACCCGCGACATTGCCGCCGCCCTGTGGCGCAAGGATGAGTACAACTTTGACAAGTGCCTCTATATTGTGGCCTATCAGCAGGATCTGCACTTCCGCCAGTGGTTCAAAGTGATTGAAAAGATGGGCTACCCATGGGCCAAGGACCTGGTGCACGTGGCTTTCGGTATGATTTCCTACGAGGGTCAGGCGCTGTCCACCCGCAAGGGCCGCATCATTTTCCTGGAGGATTTGCTGCTGTCCGCTATTGAAAAGGCTCGCAAGATTATTGAGGAAAAGAGCCCCAACCTGCCCAACAAGGACGAAGTGGCCCGTCAGGTGGGCATCGGCGCGGTCATCTACGCCGACTTGCAGAACAACCGCATCAAGGATATCGACTTCAGCTGGGAGCGGGCGTTGAGCTTCGACGGTGAAACCGGGCCCTATGTGCAGTACACCCACGCCCGCTGCTGCTCCGCTCTGCGCAAGGCCGAGGGCCTGCCAGAGGCCGCGCCTGATTACAGCGCCCTTGCCGACGACTACGCTCAGGAGCTTTTGCGTCAGCTGAGCCGTTTCCCCGAAACCGTGCGGGAGGCTGCCCAGCGCTACGAGCCCAGCATCGTCACCCGTGCGGTAACGGAGCTGTGCAAAGCCTACAACAAGTTCTACTATGAAAACCGCATCCTGGACGACGACGCAGGCGTGCGCCAGGCCCGCCTGCTGCTGACCAGGGCGGTGAAGGACACCGTCAAGACCGGGCTGTTCCTGATTGGCATGGAAGCCCCGGAGCGCATGTGATGAAAGCCGTCCAAAGTGTGAAAAACCCTGCCGTGCAGGCGGCCCGGGCCCTGAGCAGTGCCAGGGAGCGCCAGAAGCGGCGGGCCTTCCTGCTGGATGGGGAACACATGGTGGGCGAGGCCCTCAGGGTCTGCCCCGAACGGGTTCAGGCCCTGTTTGTGGAGGAAGGGCGGGATTTTGCCGCCCTGACGGATCTGGCGCGATGCGAAAGCTATTTGGTTCCGGGCTATGTGCTGGAGGCTGTTTCTCAGGTGAAAACCACGCAGGGCATTGCCGCCGTGTGCGCCCTGCCGGAGAATACGCCGCTGGACCGGTTGGGCCAGCGTCTGGTGCTTTTGGAAAATGTGCAGGACCCGGGCAACGTGGGCACCGTGCTGCGCACGCTGGACGCCGCCGGCTTTGACGGCTGCATCCTGACCCCCGGCTGCGCCGACCCCTTTGGGCCCAAGGCGCTGCGGGCTACCATGGGCAGCGTGTTCCGGGTGCCGGTTTGTCAGGCGGCCAACGCGCAGGAGGCGGTGCAGGCGTTAAACGACCGGGGCTACGCCACCATTGCCGCCGCGCTGGACGGCCAGCCCTTTTACCGGCGCGGGCCGCTGCCGCCCCGCCAATGCGTGCTGATCGGCAACGAAGGCGCGGGCCTTCGACCGGAAACCCTGAGCCTGTGTACCCACCGCTACCGCCTGCCCATGCGCGGCGGCGCGGAATCGCTGAATGCGGCGGTGGCTGCGGCCGTTTTCATGTATGACCTGACCCGCGAGCTACCCTGATTGTTTTGGGAGGAAACGTCATGATTCGCAATATTGTTTTTGATATGGGCATGGTACTGATGACCTTTGACCCCATGCTGCCCTGTATGCGCCACGCCAAGGACGCGGCTCTGGCCGAAAAGCTGTGCCAGGCCATCTTCCGTCATCCGGAATGGGGCCAGTATGTGGACGGCGGCCTGACGGACGACCCAGGCTACATGCAGGTGCTTGAAAAGCGCCTGCCCGATCCGGCGGAGCGAGCGGTGGCCGAGGCGATTTTGGCGGACTGGACCCTGGACGGGCTGTACCCCAAGCCGGAAATGCGGCCCTTTGTGCAAAGCCTGCTGGAGCAGGGCTATCACCTGTATCTGCTTTCCAACGTAGGCTTTTCCTTTCACCAGTTTCAGTACAAAATGCCTTTCCTGAGCCAGTTTGACGGTATTGTGCTATCCTGCGAGGAACATTTGGTAAAGCCCCACAAGGCCATTTATGACCGGCTGTGCGAGAAATTTGGCTTAAAGGCGGACGAGTGCCTGTTTGTGGACGATATGCTGTGCAATGTGGAGGGCGCGCAGGTAGCCGGGCTGCATGGCCACTGTTTTGCCGACGGCGACATAGAGCGGCTGAAAAACGTGATTTCCGAGCTGAAATAAGCCCAAAGCCGCCGCTTCGGTGAGAAAGCGGCCAGACTGGTGAAAAACCCATGGGAGACATCGGAGGGCCGCAGCCCTCCGATTTTGATTCCGAAACCGGCGGCGTGTACGTCGGTTTCGGCTACCTTGCGCAGCAAGGCTTTCCTTACGCTCTTTGCCGCCCGGCGAGCCGCAGGCGAGTAGGCAAAGCGCGCTTCTCGGCAGAAAAGCTCGCCGCCTGGCGAGCTTTTTTGACGGCCTGACCGCCGCTTCGGTGAGAAAGCGGCGGCATAGACCCGTCTGTTGGGCATCGGAGCTGGCTCATGGGGAACGCGCCAAGGCTTAGGGGGGCGCCGCCCCTAGAACCCCGGCAGGAGGCGGGGTCTCCTGGATTTCTGCTTCTTCAACGCGCTAAGCCTTGTAC
>CAKTUS010000117.1 GCA_934621485.1 uncultured Clostridia bacterium | reverse complement strand
GGTTCGGCGCTCTCAAGCGAGCTTGTACATAATAGCACGCTTTCCCTTTTTCGTCAACACCTTTTTTCAACTTTTTTCGAGAAATTTTTCAATTTTCTATATTCACGAACCTTTGTAGCACAACGGTTTTACAGCGTTTGTATTATCGTACGAACATTATATTTTATCTATTATTATAATGTTCGTATGATGGATTTCTCATACTATTTACCCCAACTTATCCGCGCTTCACCGCATTTTTTCTTGCTTCTCTCTGTGTCTGGCGTGCCTTCAGTATCTCCATTATAATGATCTCCATTATAATGAAAAGAAATTGCTTTTTTTCCTGTTTCGGGCTATACTACCTGTTGCAAATAGTCTGTACTGAGGAAGTGGACGCATTGAAACTTGGTATCGTAGGTCTCCCAAACGTAGGAAAGAGCACCCTTTTTAACGCCATCACCCGTGCCGGCGCACAGGCCGCCAATTATCCTTTTTGCACCATTGAGCCCAATACCGGCGTTGTACCTGTACCCGATAGCCGGCTGGATGTGCTGGCCGACATGTATCATCCCAAGAAGGTCACTCCTGCCACGGTAGAGTTTGTGGATATCGCCGGCTTGGTCAAAGGAGCCAGCAAAGGCGAGGGCTTAGGCAACAAGTTCCTTTCTCATATTCGCGAGGTGGATGCCATCGTGCATGTGGTTCGCTGCTTTGAAGATGAGAACATCATCCACGTAGACGGCTCCATCGACCCCAAACGCGACATTGAAGTAATCGAGCTGGAGCTGATCTTTGCCGACCTGGAAACCGTGGAGCGCCGGGTGGACAAGGCCCAGCACATGCTGAAGGGCGGCGACAAGCGGGCAGCGCTGGAGGCGGAGCTCGGCGCCCGGCTGAAGGCTCATCTGGAAGCAGGCAAGCCTGTGCGCACCTTCCCTATGACCGAGGATGAAAAAGCTGTGGTAGACAGCTGGTTCCTGCTCACCGACAAGCCCGTCATCTACGCCGCCAATATAGCCGACAGCGACATTGGACCCGACATGGAGGAAATTCCCTATGTGCAGGCCGTGCGTCAGGTGGCGCAGGCCGAAGGCGCACAGGTGTTTACCGTCAGCGCGCAGATCGAGGAAGAAATTGCACAAATGGAGCCCGAGGAAAAGCAGGAGTTCTTAAACGAGCTGGGTCTTGGACAAAGCGGACTAGACCGGCTGATTGGCGCGTGCTATTCCCTGCTGGGGTTGATTTCCTTCCTGACGGCCGGCACGGATGAATGCCGCGCCTGGACCATCACCAACGGCACCAAAGCGCCCCAGGCCGCCGGAAAGATTCACACCGACTTTGAGCGCGGCTTTATTCGCGCCGAGGTTGTGGCCTTTGACGACCTGAAAGCCCTCGGCAGCATGAGCGCCTGCAAGGACAAGGGCCTGGTGCGCAGCGAGGGCAAGGACTATGTGATGAAGGACGGCGATATTGTGCTGTTCCGCTTCAACGTGTAACCATTGCAAAACAGATCAGCAAGGAGGCCAACCCAATGTCCAAGCTTTCTTTCTTTTTCAAGCGCCTTGCGCGTATGGATTGGAAGGCCATGTGGCAAACCACCGCACTTTTGAAGGAACGCAGCGGCAAAAGCCGTCTGTGGCTTTTGTGCGATATGCTTCACTGTGCGCTGAAATACAACGCGGGCTATGTGGATTACAGAATTGCCCAGTTCTACCGGCTGAATGACGCTCAGCGCCGCACCCAGATTACCCGCGGCCTGAGCAACACCATCGTGCGCCGCATGAACGACAAAGCCTACTGGTATCTGTTTGATGACAAGTCCACCTTCAACAATCTGTTTAAGGACGAGGTGGGCCGGGGCTGGCTGAAAATTGCCGATGATACAACGCTGGAAGATTTCAAAGCCTTTCTGCGCCAATATCCGGACATTATCGCCAAACCGCTGGAAGGGTCCAGCGGCGTAGGTATCGAGCGCTTTACCAGCGAGCGGTGGCAGGGCCGGGAAGAAGCGTTTTTGCAGGAGCTGAAAGACAAGCAAATTGGCATTATCGAAGAGCGCGTCATTCAGCACCCCAAAATGATGGAAATGTGCCCCACCTCGGTGAACACCATTCGCATTGCCACCCTGCTGGGCGATAAAAAACAGGGCATTGTGTATGCGTTTCTGCGCATCGGCACCGGCAACGTAATGGATAATGTGGACCAGGGCGGCATGGCGGCCCGGGTGGATTTGGCCAGCGGCAAGCTGCTCACCGTAGGAGCAGACAAAAAAGGCAATACCTACACCGAGCATCCCATCACCCATACGCCCATCATCGGCTTTGAAATTCCCTATTTCGAGGAAGCCAAAGCCATGTGCCTCAAGTCTGCCCAAAAGGTGCCGCAAATGCGCTTTGTAGCCTGGGATGTGGCCATTACCGAAAAAGGACCCGTCTTCATTGAAGGCAACAGCTTCCCCAGCCACGCGGTGCCTCAGTTTGCCGCCCACTATCCTGACGGCATCGGTATCATGCGGGAATTTCGCGAGTTTATCGATATTTGAGCACGAAGGAGATGGCAACACCTATGATGAAGAAATGGCTGTCGTTAGCGCTTTGCGCCCTGCTGGCGTTTAGTATGATTCCTGTGGCAGGCGCCGCGGGCGAAACCTTTACCCTGATGATTTATCTGTGCGGCACCGACCTGGAAAGCGACGGCGGCGCGGCCACTGCCGATTTGCAGGAAATGATTGCCGCCGGCGTTCCGGCAGACGGCGATCTGACCGTATATGTGCAGACCGGCGGCACCCTCAGCTGGCAGGCGGATGGCATCAGCGACGGAAAGGTGGAACGCTGGCTTCTGGACGAGGATGGCTTGGGCAAGGTTGACAGCGTAGGCAATGCCGACATGGGCGACGCCTCCACCTTCGCCGATTTTTTGACGTACGGCTTTGAAAACTTTCCCGCTGACCGTTACGGCCTGATCATGTGGGACCACGGCAGCGGCGCTTCCGGCGGCCTGTGCTACGATGAAATGAGCGGCGACCCGCTGTATTACCCGGAAATTTACGAAGGGCTGCAAAAGGCGATGAAACGGGCCGGCGTCACGCAAAAGCTGGCGTTCATCGGCTTCGACGCCTGCCTGATGGCCTCCTACGAGCTGTCCAATCACATTGCGCCTTTTGCCGATTATATGATTGCCAGCGAAGAACTGGAGCCCGGCAGCGGCTGGGCCTACGACCAATGGCTGGACGCTCTGGCCTACGACCCCGGGATCGATATTCCCTCTTTGGGCAAAAAGATTGTGGACAGCTTCATTCGCAGCAACAGCGGCTTTTTCCGCGGGGACTACGCCACCCTGTCGGTGTGCGATTTGAACCGACTGGACGCTCTGCAAACGGCTGTAGAATCGCTGGGCGCTTCCCTGAGCCGTGAAATGGCGCAGGGCGGTTTTTCCTCCATTTCCCGGTTGAGGCAGAACATGCGCTCCTTCGGCGAGGTGTCCAGCGACGTGGCCACTGACATGATCGACCTGACCGTGTTTGCCGACGTGTACGGCCGTTATGATGCGCAGGCCGCTCAGACCTTGAAGGACGCGCTTTCGGAGGTGGTGGTCTATTCCCGTTACACCTCCAACCTGAGCAATGTGTCCGGCATGAGCATTTTGGTACCCTATGCCACTCGCAGCAGTTTTTCCACCTATATGCCCTATTACGAAACGCTGGGTCTGTCGCCCAATTACTCCGCCTTTGTCAAAGGAATGGCCCAGCAGATGAACAGCGGCAGCTCCTCCGGTATTTTTAACGATATTGCCGTCAGCCAGCAAAGCATCCAATCCGCCCAGATCGACTGGTTCTCCCAGTACGCCACCGATGAGGACGCCTATTCCCAAAACGCTTCTTCGTTGTGGGACCAACTCTACGGCGACGATACGGATTCCTCTGACAGCTTTTCGCTGGGCAGTTTTCTGAGCGCCCTGTTCAGCGAGGAGGACGACAGCTTTAACACGGATTATGACAGCTCCTCCTCCAGCCTGTGGGGCGACCTGGCCGGCAACACGGACAGCAGTTTCACCACCGACAGCGTTTCCAGCCTGGACAGCTTTATCAGCGGCCTGCTGGGCGGGGATTCCTCCGCTTCTGAGGATGCAGAGGTGACCGTGCAAACCGACGGCGGCGATATTACCCTGGACAACCCCTTTGCAGGCAGCGACAGCGACTATGCTTACACCGTTTCCCTGACCCAGGAACAGCTGGATTGTCTGGGGAAAGTGGAAGCCAACCTGATGATGGACGTCAGCGATCCGGATTTTGAGTGCTATGTGGAGCTGGGCTACGTACAGGATGTGATTGTAGACTGGAACCGCGGCAGCATCTACGGCCTGTTTGACGGCAGCTGGGCCACCCTGGACGGCCAGATGGTGTGCCTGTATGACCAGATTTTCAACGAACGCTATATCCGGTCCCTGGTTCCGGTTACGGTAAACGGCCGCGAAACTTATTTGCTGATTATTTTCGACGAGAACACCCCCGGCGGCCGCGTGGCCGGTTATACGGACGGCTACAGCGAGGATGGCGTGCCAGCCCGCCAGGTATATGACCTGGAGAGCGGCGATGTGGTGATTCCGCAGTATTCCCTCATCTACTGGGATGAAAACGAGAAGCAGCAGGAAGAACCCTTTGAAGGCGACCCCATTACCGTGGGCAGCGATTGCACGATTCCCTTTGCATATGCGGAAGTGGAAGGCGATGCGGATTACGTGTACGGCTTCTGCCTGACCGATATTTACGGCGACAGCACCTTTACCGACTTTGTTTCTCTTTCCTTCTGATTTCGTCTGTCCAAAGGAGGAACTTCCATGAGCCAACCTGCAAACACATTTGAGGCTTCCGCAGCGGAAAAGCGGCTGCTGGCTTTGCAGCAGGAAATTCGTTCGCTCAAAATTCCTGTGGTAATTTTACTGGAGGGCTGGGATGCCGCCGGGAAGGGACTGATGGCCGGCGAACTGTTGGAGGGACTGGATCCCCGCGGCTATCAGGTATACGTGCCCGAGCGCATCCATAAGGAGCCCGGCCTTCCCCCGCTGCACCGTTACTGGGTACGCATGCCGCGCCAGGGAACTCTTTCCCTGTTCATTGGCAGCTGGTATCACGACATATGCGCCCGGTTGGTTTCTCAAGAAGGCAGCTTACCGTCCGACCCGTGGACGTCCATTATCCAAATGGAGCGCATGCTGTGCTGCGACGGCGTGCTGCTGCTGAAATTCTTCCTCCATATTCCTCAAAAAGAGCAAAAGCGCCGTCTGAAGGCCATGGAGGAAAAGAAAGCCACCCGGCAGCTGGTTTCCAAAGCGGATTGGAAGCAAAACGAGCATTACGACCGCTGGCAGGCCGTGTACAACGGCATGCTGTCCGCCACCGGCGACAGCGGCGCGCCCTGGCATGTGCTGCGCGGAGATGAAAAGCGTGCCTGCAAGCAGCAGATGTATGAAATTGTCACAGCGGAGTTTGAGCGGGTCATCGCCGAGCGAAAGGCCGGCCAGCGGCCCTGGGACGTGCCCGCTCTGCCCGGTGTAGAGTCTTCCAAAACGCTGTGCATGCCCTTTCTTTCGGATATCGATCCCGATCAGCCCCTGCCTGGCGACTACAAAGCCTTGCTGAAGGAGCGGCAGAAAACCCTGCGAAGGCTGCAATATGAGGTATATCGTCACGGTCTGTCCATGGTGCTGGTCTTTGAGGGCTGGGATGCGGCCGGGAAGGGCGGCAGTATTCGCCGCCTGACCAGCGCGCTGGATCCCCGCGGTTTTACGGTGGTGCCCATTGCTTCTCCTACTGCCGAGGAAAAAGAGCACCATCATCTGTGGCGTTTCTGGCGCACGCTGCCCAGCAGCGGAAACATCACCATTTTCGACCGCAGTTGGTACGGCCGGGTGATGGTGGAGCGGCTGGAAGGCTACTGCACCCAGGCCCAGTGGCAGCGTGCCTATGAAGAAATGAACCTGTTTGAGAAAGACCTGACCAGTCAGGGAACCATTGTGCGTAAATTCTGGCTGCAAATCGATCAGGACGAACAGCTGCGCCGCTTCAACGAACGGCAAAACACTCCGGAAAAAGCCTGGAAGCTGACAGACGAGGACTGGCGCAACCGGGAAAAATGGCCCCAGTATGAGGAAGCCGTTAACCACATGCTGCAAAAGACTTCCACCGCCGCCGCTCCCTGGGTAGTGATTGAGGCCAATAACAAGCACTACGCCCGTATTAAGGTGCTGGATTGCGTAATTGCCGCCATAGAGGAAGCGTTGAACCGCTGACGAAAACCGGCGGGTCAAGGCTTATAACAAAAGGGAGATGTTGTGCCTGTATACAGGCGTAGACTGGATCGCCTACGTCGGCTACCCGCGCACGCCGCAGCGGGATTTCGCCCATTCCCCGCCGCCCCCAGGCTACTGGCGCGGATTCGCATAGTGGTTACACGGCGTTTCCTCGCCTTAGCCCGGGACTTGTTCGTGTACCCACAGTATCAGTGAATGGGCGCAGGTTCGGCGCTGCCGCGGGCGATGCTCAAGCGCTATACCACCATATGCGCCAGCTTCACCCGTCAACAGACGCCCTCCCGAAAGCGGCATCGTTGAGAAAACCCGGGAGCAAATGGTTTGCTGCGTTTTGAAAAATGCCACCGCCGACATTCATCAAATCGATGGAAACTGGTTAAAAAAACAGAGGACTACCGTTCCTCTGTCCAGACTGTCGAAAAACCCCGAGTGATATATCGGAGGGCCGCGGCCCTCCGATTTT
Source organism: uncultured Clostridia bacterium (assembly GCA_934621485.1). Classification (GTDB taxonomy): domain Bacteria; phylum Bacillota; class Clostridia; order Christensenellales; family Aristaeellaceae; genus Limiplasma. The sequence goes on along the minus strand of CAKTUS010000117.1, from coordinate 290 downwards.
TATTCTGAAACCAGCGGCGTGTACGTCGGGCCTTGCCCGGCAAGGCTCAGGCTGCTGAAAAAGTGGAGGCGCAGGAGGCACTGCCTCCTGCCGGGGTTTTAGGGGCTCCGCCCCTAAGCCTTATGCCACAGTCCTTTTCCCACAAACCAGCAAAGCGCTGCTTCCGGGCGATGGCGGCCAATCAGGTTTTTTTCGACACTCTAAGCCTTGCCCGGCAGGGCAACAGCATTTAAAAAGTGATATAATGGAGTGGTATGAAGATAGAAGAATTGCGGGAAAAACTCCAGGAG
>CAKTUS010000116.1 GCA_934621485.1 uncultured Clostridia bacterium | reverse complement strand
CCTCCATACATCCCCTGAAGGGCTTCCCCCGCCGCCATGATTCTGTCCATCTGCCGGTGGGCATAGCGGTTCAGGGTAGTGCTGATGTCCGCATGTCCGGCAATGCTTTGAAGGGTTTTTACATCCACATAGGGAACCGCCGCCGTGATGAACGAATGCCGCAGAATGTGGGGCGTTGCTCCATAAAGGCAGATGGAGCACAAATGTGTGTCGTAGCGTTACATTTGGCGCTTAAAAAGACTCTTATATAGGGAACGATTTAACAGCTTCTAGCCCAATGCTCTAAACGGGAGGAGAATCAATCATGCGAAAACGGATGTGGGTCGTCTTCTTAATCATCAACTTTATGCTCAGTAATCTTTTTTTCGTCGGGTGCGGTTCGGCGGAAAATGATGAATCGCTCCATCTTTATCAGGGAATCCCTTTTGAAACTGCCACGCAAGAGGCGGTTCTGGAAACGCTATTGAAAAAGACGGATTGTTCATTCCAATTCTCACGCGGAGAACTCGAAGTTTTCGAATTTGGCTATCCATGGACTCTACAGATAGACCTTAAAGGAAAAAACAAGGGAATTAGCAGGATTCTCCTTAGTAGCGCGCAAACGACCCGGGTGACGCCAGAAGACTGGCCCGAACGATTGCAAGCCGATTTTCTGGAGTTTATGGATGTGGAAAGCCAGCTTACACAACTGTATGGCGAGCCTGACGAGCGCTTCTTTTTCATGGAAACCAGGAAGGAGAAGTATATGTTTCCAAGCGGAACATGGGAAATCGACCAAATGCTGAACGTATATCAGGAGTACCGTGTATTCCATTCCTTTTCCCTTTTTGGAAATGTTGTTCTCCAAACATGGGTTGATTCTTTGGACGCCCGATATGCCGATAAGCCCTTATCCCGCATGATGTTATTCTTTTACCCCGAAACCATGCCATCTGCCTCCCTCATCCTTCCTTTCCATCCCTCTCAAGAGCATTGACGGCGAGTGGTTCCCCTGCCCCAAAAGAGCTACCGGTTTGAGTCGATATGCTTCCCGAAATCCTCAGGTTTGCTTTCTATGTCCTTTCATGTCGGCAGTGTTATAAGAAGGAAACCCTGCAAAAAGACACAATCTGACATGGAAAAACATATTCCTTTGCCGTTTCGTTGCAACTCAATAGGGAATTTAATGCTCTTGCAGGAATACAATCTGCTATGCTTGAGAAGCAATCAATAAAGCCTTCGAAATTGTACATAAAATTCTATAAAATGGAAGCGGATGTGGCCATAGGCAAATAATCGCGACAGCAGTGCCTTTCAGCGTTTAGGAGATTTATTTGCTTGATGGCGAGTTGGAACATTTTCAAAATTTGTATTTTAACGTTCTTATATTCGAAATTAGTTCCTCATTTCCGTTGATTTTTTGCAGAAAAGCGGTTATAATATAGCTGAATAGAAGATTAAGGGTGTGGTATGGATGCTGATCCAGTTTAAAGTTGCGAATTACCGTTCGATCAAAGGCCAAGTCGTATTATCAATGCTGGCCAGTAAAGATCAAGAACATGATGAGCATGTGATTGATGCGGGGAACAAGGGGCGCTATTTGAAGTCGAGCATCATTTACGGTGCTAATGCCTCCGGCAAGTCTAACCTGTTGCTTGCCTTCTATTTCATGGTCAATTATGTGCTGACTTCTCATGAGAAGCAGCTTAATATACCTACAGGCCGTATTCCCTTCAAATTTGATTCGGACACGCCTGAAGAACCAAGTGTTTTTGAGGTTGTATTTATTGCGGATCAGACTAAGTATGTGTACGGCTTTTCTGCTAATGATCAAAAAATCATAGACGAGTATCTCTATTACTATCCGAATGGCCGCAAAGCAGTTGTTTTTGAACGTAGCGATACAGACAGCTATCGTTTTACTTCTGATGTTGAATTGCAGGAAAGCTTGAAAGAGCGTAATACGCACAATAAGCTGTACCTCTCTACGGCAGCAAACTGGAATTACAAAAAGGTATTGCCTGTATTTGATTGGTTTGCTTCTTGCCGAATTCCAAATGCAAAATTAGAAAGCGCCTACGGAACGAACGGCGCGGATTTGCTGGATGACAAATATAGAGAGAAAATCGCACAGTTGCTCCGCGTTGCGGATTTTGGCATCCAGGCGCTGAAGATCAAAGATGGAGCCACGAGCTTTACAGGAGTACTCACTGGCGTTCTCGATAATGTTGAAGCGGTACATCAGGTCAAAAATGAAAATGGAGAATGTGCCACATACCCTCTGAGCATGGCCGAAGAATCAACGGGTACAAATACGTATTTCCGCCTGATCGGTGAAGTGGAAAAGGCATTGGAAACGGGATGCCTGCTGGTTGCGGATGAAATAGATGCTTATTTGCATCCGTTGCTTACGCAGCATATAGTATCCCTTTTCAACAGTGCAGAAAACAACCCGCATGGCGCGCAGTTGATTTTTTCTTCGCACAATACGAATTTCCTGGATCTCAATTTAATGCGCCGCGATCAAATCTGGTTTACGGAGAAAGATGAAAATACCGGAGCTACCGATTTGTATTCCCTGGTCGATTTCTCTGTGCGCAAAGACGCAAAGGTGGAGAAGGGGTATTTGCTGGGCCGCTATGGCGCTATTCCTTTTATTAATGGAGGACGGTGTTAATGACCAGAGGAAAAATCGAGCTGAGAGGTTCAAAGCATCGGCGGACCAAACCTGTGATACTCATTGTTACGGAAGGCGAAAAGTCCGAGCCTAAATACTTTGCTCATTTTCGCACCCGCCAGAACAATATAGAGGTCAGAGTCGTTCCCAACAGCAGAAATGGCAGCAAAACTGATTACGCGAATCTGATCAGGAAAGCAAGCAAAATATGCAAAGACGATGGCCTTTCTCCAAGCATCGGAGATTCAGTATGGATTGTTGCGGATGCTGACGTGAACTATCAGACCGCTGATGCAGTGAATAAGAAGAACGCGGCATTATCTGAAGCACGGAAAAAAGCTGGAAAAGAATCATTCGAACTGATTCTATCCAATCCATGCTTTGAACTCTGGTATTTGCTGCATTTGCGCTATACTACAGCGCACTTACCGGATTATGATGCTGTAAGAAGGGCCCTGGAGCATGCTGGTATAGCAAATTATGAGAAGCATAATGACCTTTATGAACAATTGGTTTCTCATACTTCCAAAGCCATTGATCGATCAAAGCGCTTGGAAAGGTTTCATACAGATAAAGGCTCCACATTGCCGCTCGGCATCGATGCTAACCCGTTTACAGAAGTATACAAACTTGTCGAAAAGCTTGTAGATACTGAATAGCCCCATAATCATCGATAAAGAACTCCCTCCGGTATGCGCTGGAGGGAGTTCGATTTGTATTCAGAATTGAAAAGACCAAGATGTCTAAGAAACATATTCCATGACCTTTTCTGTACGCTCATTAGCATCCGTTGTAGTAGCAATATCGGTAAATGCCTCAAAAATGTTATTATCAACAATATGGATTCTTGACTCTAATGCACTATTATCACCATCAACGAATGCAAGAAGTTGATTTTTTCTATTATCTTCGTAAAACCACCTTTCTTCTTTTATTAAAGCGTCTTGCGGAGCATCATAGCAGTAAATGAACACATGAACATTAGGCTGAGCCTTCATCCTTTCAACAATTCTCTGCCACCAAATCTTATCTGTTGCTCCTATTGACATTCCATAAATGTAGATAAAAGAACTGGTCTTAATCACCTCGTGTGCCTTTTCATCTATTCTTGCCTCGTTGCCTTTGTTTGTCCTTTGCTTGATAAATGAATTCAAATAACGGTGCGAGACTCCCTCAAAAAGAGACATATTTGCAATTTGAGATTCGTCATTTACCCCGAAAACCATATCATTTTCTGTTGTTCCATGGACATGGATCGTCTTTCCAAATGAATTATGATACGTTGTATTCTTATACCCCCGCGTTCCCAACTGGATTCCTTGCTTTTGAGCGGCTTCTATAAGCCTGTCGATAATGCACGTGTAATTAAAAACAAGAAAATTGAACGTAAATCCTCCCTCAAAAGCACCATGGGAAAGCTCAACTTCATCATTTTGGACTTCAGTCAAACCAGAACGGAACTTATGGATTGCCTCCACAAAAGTTTGCTCATATCCTTCTATGCAAACTCTTTTCTCCTGTTTCTGCAAATACGCTGCCAGTTTCCTGCAAAAATCAATACGCCTTCTTGAAAATGAATCTGCTTTTTTACCCTGTGTTACTACAGTATCCGTGTAATGTCCAAAGGCCAGTTCCGCATTAGCCCACAACCTTTCAGATGTATCGGAATTTTTAATTTCTTGCTTTCGAATATCCTCTTTAAAACTCTTGATTTCTTCACTGTCTCGAGGATCATCTTGAAGGTAATCCTTTAGAAAATCAGTGTACCGAGTATCAAGGCCAAGATTTAGATCAAATCCGTTTCCAATCAAAAAGGTAATATTCATTCGTGTATTTCACCTTTCTCCCCAAAATGTTCTTCGCTATATTAGCGGGCTAGCTCCTGATACCGTTTCATCAGCTCTGCGACGCAGGCTGCCTCGGTTATTCCTTTCACGGGCATACCGTAGGCTTCCATGACGGCGCGGTCGTTTTGCTGATGCGCCTTGCGCAGCTCCGGCGGCATGGTTGCTTCGTCATACAGATCGGCCAGGGAGCAATCCGGAAACAGCGCGCGGGCATCGAGGATCGCCTGCGCCGTCTGCTCAATCCTAGCTTTCTGCGCATCTGTCGGCGTGGGCCAGGCGTGGGCCAGGGGAAATTGTTGTAGACAATATCCTTTGAATAGCGGTAGTCGCTCTTCAACCGACCGCACACTGTGCGCATCCATGCCATATGGACATTGGAGGTCAATATGCCGAAGTGATACAGCGATGCATCCGGGATGATTTTCACAAGATTACTACATAGCACGTCAGGTGTCATGAATCCCATAGGTACATAGCGACGACGTTCGGAAGATACTTCCGGAATGAGGATATAGTTCCCTTCTGGCATATTTTCAACATGGAATCGCGTTGGCTTATCTGCTAACTTGACAGTCCCTGCGCTATTGCTAGCAAGTCGGAAACTGCGGACAGCCTCCACGCGCTTCATGCATTCAGGCATTCGCCTCAGAATATTGGGCGGACATTTTCCAAGCCACAAACAATAACGCGGCTTGCGATTAATAAATTCATGAGAACCATACCAAGGCTTGAACCATTCGGCAGACGCTGGCTCTTTTGCAATAAACAGTTGCATTTCTTCTTCTGTAAAAAGATAGTTGCCGCCGTCAATCGGCTTGTTGCCAATTCCAATCTCCGGTACAGCACATAATGGTTTGCTGCGGCTATCAACAAATACATTGTCTGCATCAATCAGATAAGCGTTGATATTGTTAGCAACTTGCAGTCTTCCCTCGGCATAAATTATACGCTGTTTATCACTTGGTGCAACGCTGAATCCAACAATTACGCAATGAACATGAGCCTTTATTGCAGCCTCACTATCCCAGCGGAAAGTGCGATGAGCGAAATCGATATGTACGCCTAATTCAAAAAGCGGCTTCCATAACAGGGAAACGCTTTCTCCCTGGGTTACAGAATTTGTGGAAACAAGCGCTGCCCTAGCCGTTGTATCTTTCATTAAATCCGCTGCTTTCTTATACCAGCAGCAGACATAATCCAGATTGCCTGCATTCTTCCAGCCCGGAAATACGCTGTTCAGATCAGACTTCTGTGCTTCGCTCATCAATCGCGCCCCCACAAACGGCGGGTTGCCCATGATATAGTTCAGCTCGCGCTTGGGCACTACCGTTTCCCAGTCGATGCGCAGGGCATTGCCCTCGATGATATTGACATAGGATTTCAGCGGAAGGAAGTCCAGATTCATATGGACAATATCTTCCGTCTGCTTCATCATTTGCGATTCTGCAATCCACAGCGCCGTTTTCGCCACGGTCGCCGCAAAATCATTGATTTCAATGCCGTAAAACTGGCGAATGGATACGCGAATGGGGTTGGCAATGCCAATGCCCATGACGATCTGACCGGCAGTGATTTTGGCCTGCTCCGTTTTTGTATTCGCTGTACGCGAATCCAGCAGCAGACGAATCACTTCGTTTTCCATTTTGCGCAGTGACAGATAGGTTTCCGTCAGGAAGTTTCCGCTGCCGCACGCCGGGTCTATAAAGACTCTATCTTTGATACAGGGATTATGTGTGCCACAAGCCCAGAAGTCGCTTGATTTCTGGGCTTTTTCACGTTTTGGAAGGCAGAAGGACAGGGGTAAAACGGTGTTATGCCTATATGCTGTTGCCGCTGTTGTGGTCAAAACCGACACCCCTTTCTGTAATCGTTAAAATGTTTGGTATCGTTAAAATGTTTCAGTCCTCGCTCAGCAAGCCGTTGCTATGCATAAATTCTACAAAACCAAAGATGATCTTGGCATTACGTTGGGCGATATCAGACTCAGTAAAGTCAGAGGCACTGGCAGCCAGATCTGTAAGTTCCTTGATTTTTGTTCCTTCTTTCAATTGCTTACGAGCGTTTTCAAAACCAACGTAATACTTTTTCTTGTCATCAAAGCGATAGTCGGAGGCGCGAATATTAATGCGCTTCTCCAGCAATGCCTTGTTACCGAGTGCCTCAACACTCCTCGGATTGGACAGCGATTTTTCTTTTTCATATCTGTTCCGTGCGTAAATGTGTTCAATTTCCAAGATGCTCTCAAGCGGAAGAAGCGTTTGCTCAGGGTCTTGGAAAGCCCACCATGTCAGCATTGATTTGGTAATCGCCCGGTTGTTGCTGAATACATAGTTCTGGAATGCATTTTGTACCTGCTGGGTATGGAACAAGAATTCATTAAAGGTTACCGGTTGTCCGTTCACGATGTTGACCATCTCCGCAAAGATTGGTGTACGCAGAGCGTTAACGCCGGGATTGGTAACAGCATATGCCCAGATGAATGCAGTGATCTTATTCAGGAAACAGCAGAACGCCTCATCATCAAGCATACCCTGATCGTTCTTATTTGCCATGTAGTAGACGGAGACGAAATAAGTC
>CAKTUS010000115.1 GCA_934621485.1 uncultured Clostridia bacterium | reverse complement strand
AGTTCCTGGAGTTTTTCCCGCAATTCTTCTATCTTCATACCACTCCATTATATCACTTTTTAAATGCTGTTGCCCTGTTTCCGCCCCTGAAAAGGGTTGACTTTTCCTGCAAACCTGTTATAATGGCCCCATTCGCTAGAGGGCGAATCGTTCAAGGAAACGATAAGCCGGACAAGGCGCAGACTGAAATGTCTGTTTCTTGTCCGGCTTTTTTTGTCAGAAGGAGGTACTTGTCATGAATCTGTTAACCGAAAAAATGCGGCCCCTCTACTTCCGCTATCTGGCCACAGCTTTTGGCAGCACGCTCATTTCATCCATCTACACCATTGTCGATATGGCCATGGTGGGCCAGTACCAAGGGCCCAGCGGCACGGCGGCCCTTGCGGTGGTTGCGCCGGTGTGGAACATCATCTACAGCCTGGGCCTGCTGATGGGCATAGGCGGAAGCGTGCTTTTCAGCGCCCAACGAGGCATGCAGAAACAGGATTGTGAGGAAAACCAGTTTTTCACGGCGGCGGTTATCGGCTCCGCCGTTCTTTCCCTGCTGGCCTGGGGAGCGCTGTTGCTTTGGAAAACGCCGGTTTTGCGCTTCTTTGGCGCGGATGACGCCCTGCTGCCTTTGGCTCAGCGGTATTTGCATCCCATCACCTATGTGTTTCCGTTGTTTTTGCTAAACCAGATGCTCGCCGCTTTTTTGCGCAACGACGGCAATCCCGGCCTGGCCACGCTGAGCGTGCTGGCGGGCGGCGTCTTTAACGTCTTTGGAGACTACTTTTGCGTATTCAGTCTCAACATGGGCGTTTTCGGCGCAGGACTGGCCACGGCCATCGGAGCGGCCATTTCCTTTGCCGTGATGATCAGCCACTTTTTCACCCGCAAAAACACGCTGCGCCTGGTTTGGCCCAAGCAGCTTTGGAAAAAGCTGAATGCTATCTGCATAACCGGTTTTTCCTCTTTTTTCATTGATGTAGCCATGGGAATCCTGACCGTGCTGTTCAACCGTCAGATTATGACCTATCTCAGCGCCGATGCGCTGTCCGTTTACGGCCCCATCATTAACGTAAGCACCTTTGTGCAGTGCTGCGCCTACAGCGTTGGGCAGGCAGCGCAGCCTATTTTTTCCACCAACTTTGGCGCGGGAAAAAGCGCGCGGATTCGTGAGTGTCTTGGCTATGCGCTATGGACCACCGCATTTTTTGCCGTTTTCTGGACGGCGTTGAGCTGCGCCTGGCCCAACCTGTACATTCAGGTATTCATGAGTCCTACGGAAACCATTTTGTCCATAGCCCCCGCCATGATTCGCACCTATGCGCTCTCCTTTTTGCTCCTGCCGTTCAATATCTTCTCCACCTATTATTTTCAGGCCATCATGCAGCCAAGGGCCGCTTTCCTTGTTTCCGTTATGCGCGGCCTTCTCATCAGCGGCGCGCTGATTTTGCTGCTGCCCGGTATGCTGGGTCCAAACGCTTTATGGCTTGCCATGCCCATCACTGAGCTGGCGACGGCCGTTTATGCGGCCTGGGCCATGGCGCGCCACACCCGCGCTTTGCCAACTTTCCATTGACAAACAGCGCTGCGCGAGCTACAATGCTTTTTGGGAATGAAGTTCTCCCAAGGGAAACCTGAACCGCTTTTTCAAAGCTGATGACTTCTGTGACATACGCTCGCAGAAGTCGTCGGCTTTTTGCGTGCGAAGGAGGTTTTTTTCATGATTGCATCCCTGGGATACCTGTTTCTGGTAGGACTAGCCATGGCGGACATTTGCCGGCATATCCGTCTGCCCCGTATTGTGGGCCTGCTTTTCACCGGCATTGCGCTGGGCCCCTATGTGCTGGATGTACTGGATCCGGCGCTGCTTGGCCTTTCGTCCCAGCTGCGGCAGATGGCGCTTATCATTATTCTGCTTAAGGCCGGCCTGGCCCTCAACGTTCGTGATCTCAAAGCCGTCGGACGGCCCGCCTTACTCCTGTCCTGTCTGCCGGCCACATTTGAAATGCTTGCCTTTGTGATGTTTGCTCCAGCCATTCTGCATGTAACGTTCTTGGAAGCGGCTTTGATGGGCTCGGTGCTGGGGGCGGTATCGCCGGCAGTAGTGGTTCCCAAAATGGTACAGCTGATGGAAGAAGGCTATGGCGTCAAGCAACGGGTGCCGCAGCTGATTTTGGCGGGCTCGTCGCTGGACGATGTTTTTGTTATCGTGCTGTTTACGGCCCTTGTGGGCCTGTGCCAAAGCCAAAGCCTATCGCTGCTAACGTTTGCCAGTATTCCCGTGTCCATTGTGTGCGGCGTTGTGCTGGGCCTGCTGTTTGGGTGGGGGCTGCATTGGCTTTTCACCAAGAGGCAGTCTGCACAACCGGGCCTTGCAATCCTTGCGATATTAGGCTGCGCTTTTCTGCTGGTATCGGCAGAGGATTGGCTGGAAGGGCGCGTGCCCATGTCGGGGCTGCTGGCCGTCATGAGCATGGCCTGCGCTTTGCAGATGAAGCAGCCTGCGAAAAGCGTTCAGGGCTTTTCGCGTCGTTTCGGGGAAATCTGGCTGGCAGCGGAGGTTTTGTTATTCAGCCTTGTCGGGGCGGCGGTCGACCTGCGCTATACCCTGGAAGCGGGAATTGCCGCTATTGGGCTTCTTTTTCTTGCGCTGGTTTTTCGTTCCGCCGGCGTATGGCTCAGCCTGCTCGGCACCCGGTTAACCTACCGGGAACGGCTATTCTGCATCATTGCGTACCTGCCTAAAGCCACTGTGCAGGCCGCCATTGGCGGCGTACCGCTGGCGCTTGGCCTGCCCTGCGGCAAGCTGGTTCTGTCGGTTGCCGTGCTATCCATTTTGATTACCGCTCCCCTTGGCGCCTGGGGAATGGACGTTACCTACAAGCGCCTGCTGACAAAAGCCTGCTCCTGACAACGTTTTCCACTTTCTTCCGCCGTCTGAATTTCGGCGGAAGAAGAGTGATGCGCGGGTTTTAAGCCTGTTTTCACGGCTTTCGTGTTTGATGGTTGTTAAACGGCTCTTTTTTACCATCTTATACCGTAGCACAAAAATTGGGGGAAACCGCTTCCTTGGGGTATTCCAAAGCATTAATAAAACGCCTTGTTTTCTTCCGAAAGCTTGGCGTTTTTCAGCAAACCAACCACCAGCTTTGCTGGTGGTATTCTTACCCTACTGCCATTGCTCGAAAGAACGTGAACCCCATGGCGAAATTCGTCTTACGTGAAAAGCTCAATAAGAAGGCACACAAGGAACTGGACAATCAGAAACGTGCCATTTGAGCCTTCTCCCCTACGGCTAAGAAGGTCGAAAGCAAAAAACTTTACAACCGCATACCTAACAGTAGACTTTCGCGCTCCTCTATACTTAGATGCGTATAGTGCTTTATTGCTTCATTCCTTTCCTTTAGTTGCTCGCAGCCTCTATTGTAACGGGATGGTCGCTCTGATGCCACTTTTTGCTGTTGCACTTAGATTATAAATTCAAGAGCAAAAACTCCACTTGTTAGATCGTATATCATACCTATCTAACAAATGGAGCAAGAATTAAAACCATTTGTGTTTTTTTGATGCCGATATTTCCGAACTTTAAATAACGCTTTTTGCATCAGCAAAATGACATGCACAAAATCTACCAGGGGCTATCTGACGAAAATCCGGCACCTGTTCTTTGCATATCTGTTGGCAATTTTTACATCTTGGATGAAAAACACAGCCGGTTGGCGGATTCAACGGAGAAGGCACATCACCTTTTAATACAATACGATTTCGCACCCTTTCTGGATCTGGAATGGGAATAGCTGTCAAAAGTGCCTGGGTATAAGGGTGGGCAGGGAGATGAAACAGTTCTTTTTTAGGAGCAAGCTCAACAAGTCTACCTAGATACATGACTCCTACTCGGTCGCTAATATGTTTTACGACTGATAGATCATGTGAAATAAACAGATAACTCAAATGATATTTTGTCTGTAATTCTTTCATTATTTTGAGGACTTGTGCGCGTACCGAAACATCAAGTGCACTGACAGGCTCGTCGCATACAATAAGCTTTGGATGCAGAGCGAGTGCCCTTGCAATGCCAATTCTTTGCCTCTGCCCACCAGAAAACTCATGAGGATAGCGCTCTAGATGATAATCGCTCAATCCTACATCGCGAATCAAATTTAAGGCCCATTCTTTGCGTTGTTCAAGCGTACCAATACCATAGATTAGATATGGTTCTGTGATGATCTGTTCAACGTTCATCTTTGGATTCAACGAGGCGTAGGGATCTTGGAAAATCATTTGCATTTTTTGGCGTAGTTGTTGAATCTGGGGCTGAGAAAGACGAGCCACATCTTTATTTTCAAAAAAAATGCTGCCGCTTGTAGCCTCCAGCAAATGCAGAATCAGCCTCCCCGTCGTTGATTTTCCACAACCAGATTCGCCTACGAGTCCCAGAGTTTCGCCTTCATATAACTGCAAACTAAGATGGTCCACTGCCTTAACCGTGCCTACTTTTCGCTTCAACACGCCTTTGCGAACCGGAAAAAACTTGCAAAGATCTTTTACTTCCATCAAAACTTGTTTGTTCATCGCCATGCCCTCATTTTTCATTGTCTTTCAAGCACCGAACAAAATGGTTGTTCTTTTCATACCCATTTGGCTCGGCAAGCCAACACGCATCACAGACTGATTCACAACGAGGCGCGAAACGACACCCTTGATGCAATTTTGCCAAATTTGGCACTGTCCCTGGAATAATATATAGTTCCTGCTCGTCCTCTTCTAAATTGGGCAGCGAACGCAGAAGGCCCTTAGTATACGGATGCTGTGGAGCTTGAAAAATCTCGTGTACAGTTCCATACTCTACAACGGTGCCCGCATACATAACCAACACATGGTCCGCTACTTCTGCCACTACACCTAAGTCATGCGTAATCATCATGATGGACATCTTTAGCTCTTTTTGCAAGCGATTCAGCAAATCTAGAATCTGAGCTTGAATTGTTACATCCAATGCTGTGGTTGGCTCGTCTGCAATCAATAACTTCGGATTACAGGCTAAAGCCATAGCAATCATAACCCGCTGGCGCATTCCGCCAGAAAGTTCGTGTGGGTATTGCTTCAGGCGGGTTTTTGCGGTAGGTATTTCTACTAACTCAAGCAATTCCAAAACACGTTTTTGTGCCTGCTTTTTGCTTAATGCTTTATGTAGAAGCAGTTCTTCTTCGATCTGATCACCTATGCGCATTAGAGGATTAAGCGATGTCATGGGTTCTTGAAAGATCATTGCAATGGTATTTCCGCGTATTTCCTGCATTTCTTTCTCTGAACATCTAGCCAAATCTCTGTCTTGAAAAAGAATCTGTCCATCCAGAATTCTACCAGCTGGTTGCGCAAGCAATCTCATAATCGACAGAGAGGTTACCGACTTACCGCAACCCGATTCGCCAACCAACGCCAGCGTTTCGCCTTCCTTCACTTGGAAAGAAACACCATCTACTGGAACTACAATATTGTTTTCAAGTTGAAAACCAGTTTGTAGGTTTTTAACCTCTAAAATGGGTTTTGACATTTTTACACCTTCCGTCAATACTCAATACGAGGATCTATGTAAACATAGAGGATATCCATCAACAAGTTTACAATGATGTACGCAAAAGAAATATAGAGCACGATTCCCTGAATCAATGGATAATCTCTACGCAAAATTGCATTCATCAGCAGTTTGCCTATACCAGGCAAATTAAATACGGTTTCAATGGCGATTGCACCACCTACCAAAACCGAGAAAGTCATACCAACCACTGTAACTGTAGGAACCATAGCATTTTTTAAAACATGTTTTAAAATGACTCTCCTTTGGGGCATTCCTTTAGCACGTGCAGTTCGCACATAGTCTTGATCCATAACCTCTAATACACAAGAACGAACCATTCAAGCAATAAAAGCAGATTGCGTAAGGCCTAGGGAAAGCGAAGGAAGTAAAAGCGTTCGAAAATTGGCAAGCCATCCGTCTGACAGTGAGGTAATACATGCCAAGTAACGCCAAAAAGCAGAATTAGGTTAAGGCCCAACCAAAATTCTGGCACAGATACGCCGATCACTGAAAAAACCATACCAATCTGATCGACTAATGTACCCCGCTTTACGCCGGACATAACACCCAAGAATACGCCGAGCGCTGTTGCAATGCACATGGAATATAGGGTAAGTATCAGCGTCGTTTCCAAGTGTTCTCCAATTGCCTCCGTCACTGGTTGGTTTAGAAACACAGACTCGCCAAGATCTCCCTTGCAAAGGTTTTTAAACCAACGTATAATTTGAACATGAACTGGCTGATCATAGCCCATTTTACTGGAAAGCTCAGCCACTTGTTCTGCTGTAGCATCAGGGCCAAGCATCATACTAGCCGGATCGCCAGGCGAGAAAAAAATTAGCATAAAAACAATCACTGCCGGAATCAACATGGTTGGAATTAACTGCAACAAGCGTTTACCAATATAGACTAACATTTATTTTCACCCTTTCAGCTTTCCCGTAATATTGTCAGGCAGCCATCGATTTTTTTAAGCGGGCCGGAGGGAAAACTTTCCTTCCGGCCCGTTGCATACGATAGAAACTCAATCTTCCATCCAGCAGTTCCAAAAGAAAGCGAACGGGCTAGTTTCAAATCCCATCAATTTCGGGCTGCGACTAGACAGCAGGAAGAAATCACCAATTTTAATAAATGGAACATCTCCCCAAATGTATTTTTCCTCAAATTCATCCCAAATTGCTTGACGCTTTATGGGATCAGTTTCAGAATTCAGCGCAACAATGGCCTTGTCCTTATCTGCATTTTCCCACCAGCCGGGCCAAGTAGCATCCAAGTGCGGTAGAACCCCAGGATCTGGCGTAAAGGTAGTTGCGCCACTGAAAATATCGTATTCCGTGGGATCGGTACGGCGCTGTACAATTGTAGCCCAATCCACTACGCGAAGTTCAACATTGAAGCCCGCTTTTTTCATCTGCTCGGATGCTACCAGTGCAATCCGATACATATAAGGGTAATCCTTGGTCGTATACCATACCACCGGTTCGCCTTGATAGGCTGTTTCGGAAAGCATCTGTTTCGCAAGCTCAATATTCTTCTGATTATATCGTTCAATACCACTAGTGCTGTACATGGGCTGTTCCACAAACATGGCACTGGGATCCACACG
>CAKTUS010000114.1 GCA_934621485.1 uncultured Clostridia bacterium | reverse complement strand
GTTGTCAGAGGGGCCACAGCCCCTCTGACTATATTCGTATCGACCGGCTTTGCCGGTCGGGCGGGGCGTTTTCGGCTACGTCGAAAACATTACCGGCAGTTTCTGACGAAAAAAGATCGCCGCAGGTGAGCTTTTTTGACAAGCTGAACAGAGGGCGCAAGCCCTCTGTTCCTTTCACGCAGAAGCGTTTTTCAGCCGTTCCCCCCAAAAAACGAACGGGGAAGCAGGGCTGCATTCCTGGCGGTTATCGTTTGATGAGGACAATGGCCAGGTCGTTTACGTTGGTGCCTGTGGGGCCGGTCACAATCAGGCCGTCAATGGCCTTGAGCGCATTGTAGGCGTCGTTGTTCTGAAGAACGGCACGGGGGTCTATCCCGGCAGCGGCCAGCTTGGCGGCAGAATCGCCGTCCACATAGCCGCCGGCGGCGTCGGTAGGGCCGTCGCTGCCGTCGCTGCCAAAGGAGAATACGCAGGTGTTTTGGCAGCCTGCAATGCCCTCGGCAGCCGCAAGGGCGATTTCCTGGTTGCGTCCGCCTTTGCCATTGCCGGTCAGGTGTACCACCGTTTCGCCGCCAGCCAGATAGGCCAGCGACTTGCCGTCAGACTGATGATCGCGGGCGATGGAGGCCAGGAACGCCCCGGCTTCCCGAGCTTCGCAGCTCAAACTCGCCGTGAGGGTGACGGGCTCATACCCCAGCTGACGGCAGGTTTCCGCAGCGCTTCGGCACAGCTGCTTCACACTGCCGGTTACAAAGGTGGTCACGTTATGAAGCTCCTTGGGTGTTTCCGTGCGCAGCAGCACCTCGGCCCGGGCGGAAATCTTCAGGCCGTAGCGCTCCACAATGGCAATGGCCTCCTGGCAGGTGGAGGTGTCGGGATAGGCGGGACCGGAAGCAATCATGTCCAGCGGGTCGCCGATGATATCGCTGAGAACCACGGTGTACACATGAGCAGGCTCGCAGCACAGGGCGAAACGGCCGCCCTTGACCGCAGACAGACGCTTGCGCAGGGTGTTCATTTCCACAATGTTTGCGCCGCAGGCCAGCAACTGCTTGGTGAGGTCGGCCATTTCCTCGGCGGGCACCAGGGGCTGCTCAAACAGGGCGGATCCGCCGCCGGACAGCAGAAACAGCACGTCGTCATTAGGGGTTAAATCCTTTACCGCTTCCAGAGCCTTTCCGGTAGCCAGGTAGCTGTTTTCATCGGGCACGGGGTGGCCTGCCTCGTAAATTTGCAGGGGAGGCAGAGCGCCTTTGGAATGGTCGTACTTGGTAACCACCACGCCGGAATCAATCCGGCTGCCCAGCCGTTCCACAGCCGCACGGGCCATTTCCCAGGCGGCTTTTCCGGCGGCAATGACCACCAGCCGGCCGTTTTCGTGAAAGTGAATGTTTTCCAGCGCCTGACACACGGCAGCGCCGGGCAACGCATCCCGCAGAGCAGAATTCATGATTTGCTTTGCATCTTGATTCATGAGTCATCCTCCCAAATAGCAAAGAAAGCGGACCGCTTTCTCCGCAGAATTGCTTGTTATTTCGCGATTTGCAAGCAATGTTCCT
The DNA here is from genome assembly GCA_934621485.1 of uncultured Clostridia bacterium. Lineage (GTDB taxonomy): Bacteria > Bacillota > Clostridia > Christensenellales > Aristaeellaceae > Limiplasma. The sequence continues at coordinate 5,748 of CAKTUS010000114.1, read as the reverse complement.
GCTTTTACGCCCTTTTGGCGCGGAGAACAGCGGCCCGCCGTAGAAAAGAGTTTAGAAGATCAGGCTCACCAGCAGCACGTTGATGATGGCGGCAATGCCGATCACCAATGTGCCCAGGGTTTGCGTTTTGTAGCCGTCCTGGGTTTCCATTTCACCAAAGTTGGTAACCACCCAGAAGTAGCTGTCGTTGGCATGAGACACTGTCATAGCGCCGGCGCCGATGGCTACGACCACCAGAGCGGCGTGCACGGGAGTTACAAAGCCCAAGGTGGTCATCAGCGGGGCGATGATGCCGGCGCTGGTGGTGATGGCCACGGTGGAGCTGCCCTGCGCCGTCTTGAGAATGGCGGCCAGCAGGAAGGGGAACAGCAGGCCCATGGTTTCCAGGGTAACGGCATGGTCCTTGATGAAGTTAATCAGGTTGCTTTCAGAAATCACCTTGCCCAGCACGCCGCCGGCAGCGGTAACGAACAGGATGGGGCCCACGGTTTTGAGGGTTTCGTTGGTGATATCATAGAACTCGCCGATTTTGCCGGAGGTGGCCAGCATGATGATGCTCAGGATGAGGCCCACCGCCAGAGCGATGATAGGCGTGCCCAGGAAGGCGAGGAAGGGCACGGAAGCGCCGGCCATGCTCAGCGCGCTGGACAGACCCATCAGAATGATGGGCACCACAATGGGGGCAAAGGACATGAAGCCGTTGGGCAGCTTGCCGTAGCTGGCTACCAGCTCTTCATAGGTTTGGGTGACCTCGGAGGCGTTCGCCTCATCGCGGGCCTTTACCTTCTTGCCGATGAACAGGGCGAAGATGTAGCCGGCAATCATGGGCAGGATGGAGCACAGCGCGCCCATGCCCATAACCAGCAGCAGGTTCACATCGGTGTTCAGGCCGGTTTCGCCAAACAGGGTGTTAGCGGCGGCAATGGGGCCCGGCGTGGGGGGAATGAAGCAGTGGCTGATGTACAGACCCATGGACAGCGCCACGCTGCAGGCCACGCTGGACTTGCCGGTGCGCTTGACCAGCGCCTTGCGGATGGGGTTGAGAATAACGAAGCCGCTGTCGCAGAACACGGGGATGGATACAATCCAGCCCATGATAATCATGGCGGCTTCAGGATGCTTCTTGCCAACCAGTTTCACCACGCAGTCGGCCATTTTCAGAGCCGCGCCAGTCTTTTCCAGCAGGATGCCCACCAGAGCGCCCAGGATGATGACGATACCAATGGAAGTAAAGGTGCCGGAGAAGCCTGCGCCGATGACGCTGGGAATCTTGGTGATGTCGATACCGGCGATGAGGGCCAGAATCAGGGACACACCCATGATGGACAGGAAGGGGTGAACCTTCCACTTGGAGATTGCCACGATCATGAGGACGATGGCAACGACGAACGCAATTAACAGGGGAATACCAGTCATGAGAACGCACCTCCAAAGAAGATTTGGATCGCTATCGGCGAAGGGTCGCGAACCCCTTCGCACCAAACAGGCATACGCCTGCCGGGTCCATGAAAACACAGCCGAATGAAAAGCTGTCGGGTATGGTGATTTTGGGATCGATACAGCATATTACGACAGCTATTATAAGAGACCGTGAAAAATTTGACAAGCAAAAAACGACATGTTTCGTAAAAATGTAACAAAACATGCCGTTTTTTACAATTCTGTTATCAAACGGAAGTCATTGGCCCAAGATACACAAACCGCGGACCGCTATAGCCGTCTCGCTGCACCTGCTCCTGCCACATGGCGGCCGGGCGCACCCACAGCCCGCCTTCCCCATACAGGGCTCGGTACACCACCATAGGCTCCCGGGTTTCGGAATGAGTGGCGATAAACAGCAGTTCATATTCATTGCCCTTAAAATGCCGGTAGCGGCCGGGCAGAAGCTCAGGCATGTTCCTTCTCCTTTTCATGGGCCAAAATCTGGTCGTTGAGCTGGTTGATGTTGCCGCAGCCCATGGTGAGCACCAGGTCGCCGGGCTGCCAGTGCTTACGCAGATAGGCTTCCGTATCGTCGAAGGAGGGCGTATGGACGGCGTTGACGCCATGCTGCTTCATGCCCTCTACCACCATTTCGGCCTTAATGTCGCCGGGATCCTTTTCCCGGGCGGCGTAGATGTCCGTGACCAGGGTGATGTCTGCCGCCTGGGTGCAGGTCAGGTAGTCGTGAAACAGGCGCTTAACCCGGCTGTAGGTGTGGGGCTGCATGACCGCCCACAAGCGGTTGTGGGGCTGCAGCTTGGCCACAGACAGCACATTGCGCATTTCGGTGGGGTTGTGGCCGTAGTCGTGGTACAGCTTTACCCCCTCCACCACGGAGGTGAGCTCAAAGCGGCGGTGAGCGCCCTTAAAATCGCTCATGGCACGGCAGGCCACGGTCATGTCCGCATTTTGGGTATGGGCGCAGGTTAGGGCCGCCATGGCGTTGGACACTTGGAAATCGCCCGCTACCTGCATTTCCACATGGCCCAGCACCGTGTCGCCAAAGGCAAAGTCAAAGCTGCCGCGGCCCAGGTCGTCATAGCGCAGGTTTAGGGGACGGTAATCGCAGCCTTCGCCGAAGCCGAAGGTGTAGCGGGGGCAGGCCAGACCGTTGAGCAGCTCCACCACTCGCCGGTCGTCTCCGTTGCCGATGGCGCAGCCGTCCTTGGGCAGCAGGGCAAGAAACTTGCCAAAGGTTTGCTGAATATCGTCAATATCCTTGTAAAAGTCCAGATGATCCGCGTCGATGTTCAAAACCACCGCTACAGTAGGCCGCAGGTGCAAAAAGCTGGCGTTGAATTCGCAGGCTTCCGCCAGGAACAAATCGCCCTTTCCGATGCGGGTGCTGCCGCCGATGAAGTCCAGCTGACCGCCAATATGGATGGTGGGATCCAGGCCGCATTCCATGAGCACCTGGGACAGCATGGAGGTAGTGCTGGTTTTGCCGTGCGCACCGCAAACGCCGATGGCCGCGCCGTAGCCCTCCATCAGCTGGCCCAGCAAAGTGGCCCGCTCAATGCTGGGAATTCCCAGACGCTCCATTTCTACCCGCTCGGGATTGTCGGGCAAAATGGCCACGGTGTACACCACCAGGTCGGCCCCGTGCACATTTTCCGCCTTATGGCCAATGGTGACGGGAATGTGCAGCTCATCGCGCAAATGGCGGGTGGTATAGGTTTCCAGATTATCAGACCCGGTGAGGCGGTATCCTTTTTCCAGCAGCATCTGGGCCAGGCCGCTCATGGAGGAGCCGCCGATGCCAATCATGTGGATATGCTTGCCCTGATAATCGCGGATATGGGGTGTATTCATGGTTTTTCCTCGCTTCCTACATGGCTACGCTTAAACGAAACCATTTTTATTATACGCCCGATACCCGCGAATAATCAATACCTTGCGCCCGCGGCTGCACTTTGTTATACTGAAAGCTGTTTGACACAAAGCAAGGAGGGATAGTCTCATGGCCAACATTCAGGACCACGTCCTTTACTGCGGCGCACAACGCCTGGCGGAAAGGCCCTTTGACGCCCTGGACGGCCTGATTTTAACCCAGCTGGTATATATGCCCATGGAGGGCAGGCTGGACAAGGGCGAAACCTGCACGGTAGCCCAAGGGTGGCAGTTTTTGCGTGATCATGTGGAATACGAGGGGCTGGACCAATTTCAACAAAAGCGTTACCGTTTGTTTGAGGTGTGCGCCGGGCAGCCCCGTTACCGGGACTGGCTCATGAAAAACTATATCAACCGGATTGACAACCAGCGGGAAATGCAGTTTTGCGCCTGTACCTGGCTGCTGGAGGACGGCCAGAGCTGCGTGGCCTTTCGCGGAACCGACCTGACCCTGGTGGGCTGGAAGGAAGACCTGAACATGAGCTTTATGACGGTGCCCTCTCAGGTGGAGGCGGCGGACTATGTGCGGCGGCTGGCGAAGGAAACAGGCGGCGATATTCTTGCCTGCGGCCATAGCAAGGGCGGCAATTTGGCGGTGTATGCGGGCGCCTGCACAGATGAGGAAACGCAGCGTCATATCCGCCGGGTGTACAGCTTCGACGGGCCCGGCCTGGATGAAGAAACCCTGCATAGCCCGGGATATCAGCGCATCAGCGGCCGCATTGAAAGCTACATTCCCCAAAGCAGCGTCGTGGGCATGCTGCTAAGCTATCATCCCGTTTACACAGTGGTGAAATCTGTATCGATCGGTATTTTGCAGCACGACGCCATGACCTGGCAGGTGAAAAACGGCTGCTTTCAATGCATGGACGACCTGGACATGAGCGGCAAGATTACTGATGAAACCATGCACGCCTGGCTGGCTACCATGGATAACGAAGACCGCCGCCTGCTGGTGGACACGCTGTGCCAGGTGGTGGACGCCTCTCAGGCGCAGCTGGTAACCGACCTGACGTCGGACTGGCATAAAAACGCCCTGCGCATGCTGGAGGCGATTCGCGAATTGAAACCTGGCGTGAAACGCAATGTGCGCCGCATGATTCATTCGCTGTTTTCCTCCGGAGCCAGCGAGGTGGTGCGGGCGGTGCTGCCCACCCTGGCAAAAGTAGGGCAGGCCATCAGCGAACGGAAGGACGAAGGAAAAAAGGGGAACTGCTGATGAAAACCATCGATCTGGCAACCTATCCGCGGCGAACGCATTTTGAATACTTCCGCCGCATGGCAAATCCCTATGTGGGCTGCACGGTGGAGGTGGATGTCACTGCTTTTCAGGCAGCGCTCAAGCGGCGCGGAGAGCCGTTTTTCCTGAGCTTTTTGCGCTGCGCCGCTCTGGCGGCCAACGATGTGCCCCAGTTGCGGCAGCGCATCCTGAACGACGGCATTGTGGAGTATGCGTTTTGCCCTACCTCCCACACCGTAGCCCGTGCGGACGGCACCTACAGCTATTGCGAACTGGACTGCCGCATGGAGCGTGAGGCGTTCTTGCCCTATGCCCGCCGGCAGCAGCAGCGGGCGGCGGAAACGGGCGGCATTGAAGAAAACGATCCGCTGCCCCTGCTGTTTGTATCCACGCTGCCCTGGCTGAGCTATACGGCGCTAACGCAGCCCACGCCTTCGCCCGCCGACAGCAATCCACGCTTGACCTGGGGCCGTTACTTTGAGCGTGACGGCCGCGTGCTGCTGCCCGTAACCCTGCTGTGCAACCACGCTTTGGTAGACGGCCTGCATCTGGCCCGCTTTTACGAATGTTTGAATCGCCGGTTGGCTGAGGACGCTTGCTTTTGAAGGAAAAAAAGGACGGAACGGCGTTTTTTCAACGCCTCTGCCTGGCGAAAAACCCATAGGAGCGCGCTCCCGAAAACAAGGCTACGCTGGTTCCAGGGAAAGCATATGGCACAAGTTTTAGGGGCGGAGCCCTAAAACTCCAGGCTGTTGAAAAAATCTCTGCGAGAGAGCGCGTCCGTGCACACGGCTGCGTTTGTTCGCAGGGAAAGTGCTGCGTCATAAGGCTTAGGGGCTCCGCCCCTAAAACCCCGGCAGGAGGCGCTGCCTCCTGTATCTCCATTTTTTCAGCAACCGGCAGCTTTTTTCAACGCCTAACAAATTTTTTTCAAAAAACTCTTGCCAAATGAACGAGTGTTGTGTATAATATCATCGTTGCTCGTTCAGAGGGCATGCTGATGTAGCTCAGCAGGTAGAGCGCATCCTTGGTAAGGATTCACTCTATGCAACGTCCCGACAACTTTATACAGCGTGTGCTGATGTAGCTCAGCAGGTAGAGCGCATCCTTGGTAAGGATGAGGTCACCGGTTCAAA
>CAKTUS010000113.1 GCA_934621485.1 uncultured Clostridia bacterium | reverse complement strand
CGTTACTGGGCCTGCCTTGACCCTGACTCTTTCTTGCGGATTCTTTTCGGCTGATTCTTAAATGCTGTTGCCCTGCTGCCCCGGCACTCCCTGCTTGACAAGCGCTTTCCGGGGTGCTATCATTCCCTTATCCAAATGACGCAGGACGCGCCGCGCCCCGTTTTTTCCTTCTCAGAGACTGCCGCCCCGGCTGCAAGCGGCAGAGGGAACCGGGCATGCGGACACCACCTGCCGATGGCGTCGCGCGGCGCGCGTTACAGCGCCAGCCAATGAGTGGAGGCTTCCGGCCTTCAAGCAGGGTGGAACCACGAGCGTATCAGCGCCCGTCCCCGCACACGTTGTGGGGACGGGCGTTTTTTCGTCCCCGAAAAGATGGAAAGGAGACAAACGAATCATGGAACTAAAGCTGTTTGACAAGGTGTACGAGGTAGCCGATCATTCCTCCGTAGGCGATCTCATCAAGGCCCAGATGCCCGACGACCTGAAAAAATACCTGGCCGTCAAGCTGGAGGACGGCGAAATGGCCGACCTGTTCGCCCCTGTGGAAAAGAGCCAGACCGTAACCCCCGTCACCTTTGACGACCCCGACGGCCGCAAGGTGTTCTTTCACTCCTGCAGCCACCTGATGGCCATGGCCGTCAAGCATCTGTATCCCCAGGCCAAGCTGGCCATCGGCCCCGCCATTGCCGACGGCTTCTATTACGACTTTGACATCGAGCCCGCCTTTACCATGGAGGACCTGGCCAAAATCGAAAAAGAAATGCAGCACATGGCCAAAAAGAGCATCCGTCCCCGCCGCTACACCCTGCCCCGGGCCGAGGCCATCGCCTACATGCAGGGCCGGGAAGAGCCCTACAAGGTACAGCTGATTGAGGACCTGCCTGAGGACGAGGTGCTCAGCTTCTATGAAATGGGCGATTTTACCGACCTGTGCGTAGGCCCCCATCTGCCCAACCTGAGCTACCTGAAAGCCTTCAAGCTGACGCACGTGGCCGGCGCATACTGGCGCGGCGACGAGCACAACAAGATGCTCTGCCGCATCTACGGCACCGCCTTCCCCAGCAAGGAAATGCTGCAGGAGCACCTGGACCGCATCGAGGAGGCCAAGAAGCGCGATCACCGCAAGCTGGGCCGCGAGCTGGATCTGTTCGACATCCGCGACGAGGGCCCCGGCTTCCCCTTCTTCTATCCTAAGGGCATGATTCTGCGCAACCTGCTGGAGGACTACTGGCGGGAGCTGCACCGCAAGGCGGGCTATGAGGAAATCAAAACTCCCATCATGCTCAACCGCGGCCTGTGGGAGCGCAGCGGTCACTGGGATCACTACAAGGAAAACATGTACACCACCAAAATCGACGATACCGACTTCGCCATCAAGCCCATGAACTGCCCGGGCGGGATTCTGGTGTACCAGCGCCGGCTGTGGAGCTACCGCGATCTGCCCATCCGCTCCGGCGAGCTGGGACTGGTGCACCGCCATGAAAAGAGCGGCGCGCTGCACGGCCTGATGCGCGTGCGCTGCTTCACTCAGGACGACGCCCACATTTTCATGACTCCCGAGCAAATCAAGGACGAAATTAAGGGCGTGTACAACCTGATTAACGAAGTGTACACTCGCTTCGGCTTCCCCTATCATGTGGAATTGTCCACCCGTCCGGCCGATTCCATCGGCACCGATGAAATGTGGGAAATGGCCACCAACGGTTTGCAGGGCGCTCTGGACGAGCTGGGCGTGCCCTATGTGATTAACGAGGGCGACGGCGCGTTCTACGGCCCCAAGATTGACTTTCACCTGACCGACTGCCTGGGCCGTACCTGGCAGTGCGGCACCATCCAGCTGGATATGAACCTGCCCGAGCGCTTCGACCTGACCTATACCGGCGCGGACGGCGAAAAGCACCGCCCGGTCATGATTCACCGCGTGGTGTTCGGCTCCATCGAGCGCTTCATCGGCATCCTGACCGAGCATTTCGGCGGCGCGTTCCCCACCTGGCTCAGCCCCGTGCAGGTGAAGGTGATGACCATTACCGAGCGCAGCGACGAGGCGGCCCGGGAAATTACCAAGGCGCTGGAGGACGCGGGCCTGCGTCCCGAAATTGACCTGCGCAACGAGAAGATCGGCTTCAAGGTGCGCGAAGCCCAGATGATGAAAATTCCCTTCATGTTTGTACTGGGCGACCGGGAAGCGGCGGAAAAGACCGTCACCATCCGCGACCGCAAGGGCGCGAACCTGGGCACCTTCCCCTTTGCCGAAGCCATCGCCATGGTAAAGCAGCGCAACGACGACCGTGTGAACGACTAACGGCGCTACGCCAGGAGGAAAATCATGAAGCCCATCCGCCTCTTTTCGGTTGTGGTTTACGATTTGGTAGCCCAGCATTTGCCCGTTTCCAGACGCAGCGTTTTGGGCAGGAAGCTGCGCGCCTTTTGCGCCCGGCATATGCTGGCCGCCTGCGGCGATGATGTGAACGTGGAACGTCACGCCCATTTCGGCCGTCTCGTTACCCTGGGGGACCGGTCCGGCATCGGGATAAACGCCTCCATTGGCGAGGGCGTACACATTGGCCGGGATGTGATGATGGGGCCGGATTGCGTCATCTATACCCGCAACCACCGCATAGACCGGTTGGATATTCCCATGTGCGAACAGGGCTTTGAACCGTTGCAGCCCGTAAATATTCAGGACGACGTATGGATTGGCGGAAGGGTGACCATCCTGCCGGGCGTAACGATTGGTACAGGCGCCGTAATTGGCGCCGGGGCTGTGGTAAGCAGGGATGTTCCTCCCTACGCCGTGGTGGCCGGCGTGCCCGCCAAAGTGGTGCGTTATCGCAAAACACAAGAATGAGCCCGTTTCCCGTTTTCTTACGAAAGCGGAAAACTCGGGCCGTCCCAAAAGAACGCCGTCAGGCGTTTTTTTGGGGCGAGAGGCGCGTTTTGACTGCTCGCCGGGCGCAAAGCGCGTAAGGAAAGCCTTGCTGCGCAAGGCAGCCGAAACCGACGTACACGCCGCCGGTTTCGGAATGAAAATCGGAGGGCCGCGGCCCTCCGATACCTCTCAGGTTTTTTCAACAGTCTGAAGCTCGCCGCCAGGCAAGCTCAGGTTGCTGAAAAAGTGGAGATGCAGGAGGCAGTGCCTCCTGCCGGGGTTTTAAGGGCGGAGCCCCTAAGCCTTATGCCACAGCATTTTCCCCGCGAACAAACGTAGCCGTGTGTACGGACGCACTCTCTCGTAGAGGGGTTTTCAACAGTCTAAAGCTCGCCAGCAAGGCGAGCTTTTTGGATGCGCGGAAAGCCCTCCTGCGGCAAAGCGGCGGGAGGGCTGGGGCTTATCGCTTTCGGCTGGCCTTGGCGGTTTCCTCGTCGGCCATGCGCTGCATGGCGGCAAGCAGTTCGTCCACAATGCGCTGCTTTTCAGCGCCGGCATTGTTTTCAGGGTTGTACTCGATGCCGTAGCCAATGGTCAGGGTACGCTGCTTTTTGCTGGCGTAAATGGGCACGAACACCGCCCGCTTGTGTACCTTGGCCCAGTACATGGGCGCAATCATGGCAAAGCCGGTATACAGCTGGCCGACGCCCCCGTCGCGCACAAAGCCGCTCTTGCCCTCCTCATGCTCATCGGCGTTTTCCGGGAACAAAAGAATGTTGTCGCCCGCCTGCATGGCGTCCAGGGTCTGGCGGAAGGTTTGAATCAGCTCCTTGGGCTGGCCCCGGTGCACGGGAATGGCGTCCAGGCTGTGAAAGATCCACATAAACAGGGGGGTAATCAGTCGAATCAGCGGCCGTTTCCAGCGCTCGGGCAGCCATTTCTGCCGCTCCATGGTGCCGTAATACATATGTTCCACAATGGCCTGCTCATCCATCATTTTGTCCAGCACCCAGGGCCGGAAATCGATGGGAATGTACAGGTTGGCAACCACGGGGCCATAAATTTCGCCATGGTTGCAAATGAGAATCATGCTGCCGTCCTCGTAGCCGTTCAGCCGCTCCTTGCCAGTCACCTTGTGATAGTACAGCGGTCTGAGCAGGGTGATAATCAGCCGCACGCCAAAGCGGTTTTTGTGCCGTTTGACCACCACGCCGTTCAACTGCTCACGCAGGGCCGGGTTGTCTACCCCCTCGTCCTCCAGGGTCAGCCAGCGTGCCAGCTTTTGAAAGTGACGGTTGTTCATGGGAAAATGCAGCGTGCTGACAATGGCCGCCAGCAGCAGCAACAGCGGCGGAGCCACCATCAGCGGGCGAAACGCGCCGGTCAGCTCCGAAAGGCTGGGACGCAGAAATACGCCCTTGGGCATGCACAATGCCGTGGTTAAAATCAGCGCCAGCATTTGCCCAAGCAGGGTGGCCAGTTCGGTGGAGGCGGCGCGAATCTGCGCATAGCCGTGCATGTGGTTTTGCAGCTGATACTTCGCCACGTTGCCCATGCGGCGCTCCAGCTCCGCCAGCGCCGTTACGCTGATGGTGAGGCCGCCAATCACAATGACTACCGCCACATAGCTCAAAAGCAGGCTGGGCGCGTCGTCCATCTGCCGGTACAGCAAAAACAGCCCATACATCCACAAAAACAGGCCCACCAGCAGCATGTGGGTGGCTGAAATCTGCGGGGCCTTTTTCAGGCAGTACCGGGAAACTTCCTGCGCCAGCACAGTACAGCCTACCGCCAGCAGCATGCAGGTAAACAGCGCCTGGGTGGTGAGACCGATGAGGGTGCACACCATCACCAGGGTTAGTTGCAGCGCCAGCAGCACCAGCGTAAACAGCCGGGAAAACGCGCCGTAGGCGTTGGCGCTGTACAATTCGTGGGCAATGTGCTCCACCGTTTCCCGGTCAATGTCGTCGGGCAGGCCTTCCAGGGCCACCAGGTCGCGCTCCCGCCACAGGGAGTACACTTCCAGCGCGGCCCCGGCCGCAAAGCCGCCCCACAGCAGCCAGCCGTCCGCAGCGCCCACGTTCACCGTCAGAATCCACGCCATGGCCCCCAGAGGAACGGCAACGCACAGCCCCAAACAAATGGCGCAGGCGCGGCCGCTGATGGTGCGGCGCATGCGGCGGGCCACCAGCCGCCGCGCCAGGGCGATGCGCAGGCTGAGCAGCGCGACCACCGCAAACAGAATCCACACCGCTTTTTCCGCCCACAGGCCGGGGTAGAGCAGCTGCAAAACCAGAGCGCATATCAGCATCAGGCTGCAAAGCACGGTAAACACCACCCGCATGCGGCGGGTGGTATATTTGCGCCCATCGCCCAGCACGCTGTGGCAAAAGGTGGCGGTTACCCGCACCGTCATGAACATGGCTCCGCCCAAAACCGGCAGCATGCCAAGGGCGCTGGACAGCATGGAGCAGTACATATACTGATAGAGCGTGCTCAGGGACATCAAAACAAGCATTACGCGCCGGGAGGCCGTTACGGCGGTTTGGGGACGGTTCTGCACGGGAGTGGTCTCCTTCCTGTTTTCATGCCGTCATTGTACCATATTTCGACAAAGGCCGGCAAGCGATGCAGGGCTCAAAACCACTCCCGGGCCGCCGTGGCGTCATATGCGCCTGCCTGAGCGCATACCCTTTTCACAAAGCGCTTGGGAGGAGTGGGAGCCATATGGATGACAGGCAGAAAAAAACGGCCGGAAAGCCGGAGGTTTTGCAAGAGGAGCTTACGCTTCAGCGTTTTGTGGACGAGGGGCTGAGCCAGGCCGTGGTGGAGGGCGAAATTGCGCTGCCGGGCGGCCTGCGGGAGGAAACCAGCGTGCTGCTCAGCGATGCCATGGCCGTGCTGGACCAGAGCACCGTGGAGATGGGTCGGGTGACGGCAGAGGGAAAGGTGACCTTCCACGTGCTGTATACCCAGGGCGACCCCACCCATGTGAGCGCTCTGGAGGCGTCGGCGGAGTTCAGCCACCCCATAGATTTGGACGGGGCGCAGCCCGGCATGACGGCCCCGGTGAGCCTGATGGTGGAGCATGTGGAGGCCTCGGCCCAGGGCGGGCGGCTGCATCTGATGGCTATTTTGCGGGTGCAGTGCCGTGTGCTTTCGGACGAGCCCATTTCCGTGGTGACGGGCGTTCGCGGCATGGACGGGCTGATGCTGCGCACCGAAACCCTGTGCGGCTGTCAGACTGCGGCCCAAAGCCAGCAGGATGTGCTCATCCGGGACGAGTGCGAGCTGAACGACACGCTGCAAATTACGGACACGTTGTACGCTACCGCCGGTGTGACCGTGCAGGATGTGATGGGCGGCGAAGAACGGGTGACCGTTTCGGGCAATGTGCTGCTGGAAGTGACTCATTTGAGCCGCATGCCGCAAAGGCCGCTGGTGATTACCCGCCACACCGTGCCCTTTGAGGAAACCCTGTCGCTGCCTGGGGAAACCGGCGACGGGCTGTGCGTTTCCGCCGTGGTGAAGGACGTGGCCGTCCTGTCCCAGGAAGGCGGCGAGGAAGGGGAGCGTACCCTCAGGGCGGAGGTGCTGCTGGGTTTAAGCGCCCACGCCACCCGCCAGCGGGAGGTGTGTCTGCTGCTGGACGCCTATACCACTCAGGGCGACGCGCTGGCACTGGAACGGCAAAACATTCAGCGAGTATTGAGCCACCGGCAGCTGCATACCGCCGAAAGCGGCAAAATGACCCTGCTGCTGGACAGCCAGCCCCCGGTACGCACGCCGCTGAAAGCCTGCCTGCGCCCGGTGATGACGGATTTTGCCCGCCAAAACGGCAAGCTGACCGTGGAAGGCATGATGGAGGTTACCCTGCTGTACATGACCGACGATACCGCCGTTCCGCAAACCTGGCAAACGGAGGAACCCTTCCGCATGAGTTTTGCCGCAGACGCCGCCCAGCCGGAAAGCCTGACGCTGACGGTGGATAACGTGGACGTCAGCGCCATCACCAGCGACCGGGTAGAGGTGAAATTCATTCTGCATATGGACGATTTTGATGTGCAGCTGGGCGGCGAGCCCCTGGTCACCCAGGTCACGGCCCAGCCCGCTCCGGAGGCCGAGCCGGGCATTTTGCTCTACTTCAGCCAGCCCGGCGAAAGCCTGTGGGACATTGCCAAGCGCTATCGCGTAAGCTGCGACAGCCTTCGGGCCATGAACCCCTCCCTGAACGACGACGGGCAGGCGCATCACGTGATTCTGCGGGCGGGCTCGGAAAACGGCCGTTAACGCCAAACGGCGGTCCTCTCCTTGCCGAGTCCGTTGGATTGCCGTTAACAGGAACCGCCCGGCCGTTGCTGCGCCGGGCGGTTCCTATGCAATCCCGCGTTTGTTTTTGACGGATAAACCGGTTTCAGGGCAACAACATTAAAAAAAGTGATATAATGGAGTGGTATGAAGATAGAAGAATTGCGGGAAAAACTC
>CAKTUS010000112.1 GCA_934621485.1 uncultured Clostridia bacterium | reverse complement strand
AGGCACTGCCTCCTGCCGGGGTTTTAGGGGCAGAGCCCCTAAGCCTTGTGCCGCAGCACTTTTTCCGCGAACCAGCGCAGCGATGTTCGCGGGCGCTGGCGGTCAATCATGGTTTTTTCGACAGGCTGAAGTAAAGCCTTCGCATCGGTTTCACAGCCTTTGCCAAAGAGCATATTCTTTTCAGATTCAATCATCAAAGGCCATTTCTTAGCCGCCATGGCGAGAAATGGCCTTTTTGATTTTATAGACAGTAGAAAAGGGCTACGCCGGAGGAAAGAAGGGGGAATTGGCTTTTCAAAAATGTTGGGCGGCAAAGAAGAAACGGCTTTCCGGAAGCTATGGAAACAGGAGAAAAAGGCGGGTTTAGTCTAGCATTTTTCCAAACTGATAGGCGTTTTCAAGCGCTTTGCCGCAGGCTTTGGCTTCTCCGGGAAGATTCAATTCGCCGCAGAAGAGACTGCCTCCAAACGTTGCTTTTTCAAAGCAGTCAATCCAGCCCTGCAAGCCGCTGACGGCTTTTTCCGGAGTGTACGTCTCGTTTTCCGCCGCAACGGAGAGCAAATAAACCTTGCGAAAGCGGTAGTCAGACGGATAAAGCGGGTTCATACGATCCAGCAGGGTTTTCATCTGCCCGCTCATTTCGTAATAATAAATGGGGGTGGAAAAGACGAGCGTATCTGCCGCCTTCATCTTTTCAGCAATCCAGACAGCGTCGTCCTGAAGCACGCAGCGCTGGGTTTGCTGGCAGACCAGGCAGCCGATGCAAAAGCGCAGGTCCTTGCCTTTGAGAGAGATGTGCTCTACCTGATGGCCTGCGTCTTGCGCCCCGGCGATGAGCCGTTCTGTAAGCAAATCGGAATTGCTGTTTGTGCGTAAACTGGTAGAAATGACAAGAATATTGCTCATGGGGATTCTCCTGTTGCGATCTATTTGCCCCATATTCGCGGCAGCCAGCCGCAGGCGAGGGACAGCTCATTGCCAAAGTTGTATACGGGGAAGAAAAATGGCCTGACGAAGCGGTCCGCTTGTAAGAAAGTCAGTTGGCCGATGCAGACCGCCGCGGGTCTTCCTTTTACCTAGCGATTCTGTTTTTCTGCATCTTCGGGTTCCCAAGAAAGAAAGCCGGTTTGCAGCGCCTGGTCATAACGACGAACCTTGTAGGACAGCCGCTGGATGGCGGCGTTCAGCTGACTGCGTTGGTCCAGCAAATCGTCCAGCGCGCGGCTAAGCAAATCGCGCCTTGCGGCAATGGTTTCATCGCCAGCCTGAAACAGCTTCACATATTGCACGATACTGTCTACGGGAACGCCGGCGTTCCGCAGGCACACTGCGTTTTCCACCCAGCCGATGTCTTGCTCGCTGTAATCGCGAATCCCGCTGGCGGAGCGGCGCACCTGGGGAATTACGCCGATTTTTTCATAATACCGAAGGGTATCCGGCGTTAATCCATAACGTTCACATACTTGCTTAATGGTCATTCCTTCGCCTCCTCTCTTTGAGTATACACGATGGAGTTGACTCCAAGTCAAGAGAAAATCATCCGAAAAACCGCTTGCGGGCGGGGAAAGCTTATCGTTCAACCCAAACATGGATGCGAACAGAGGATGCAATCTGGTTAGCGCAGCGCTGTAACAAGCAAAGCGAAAGAAATCCGGGATCACACAGAACGCCGTTGACAAACTGAAACAATGAGACAGAAAGCAGAAGGGTGTTGCGATGCCGTTTGGTTTGTGCTATGATTTGCAGGCAAACGGCGGGAAATCCTCGTCATAAACGGGAGGGATAGTACATGCGCCCTAGCGAAAAGGTTCGACAGCTTGCACCGGAAATGGATCCCCTGCGTCTGGGCATGGGGTGGACGCCGGAGGATTTGGAAAAGCCGCAGATTCTTGTGGAGAGCACCTTTGGCGATAGCCACCCAGGCAGCGCCCATCTGCTGGAACTGGTCAACAACGCCTGCCTGGGTGTGCAGGAGGCCGGCGGCAGAGCGGCCCGCTATTTTGTTACCGATATTTGCGACGGCCAGGCCCAGGGGCACGACGGGATCAACTATTCACTGGCCAGCCGCGACATGATTGCCAACATGGTTGAGATTCACAATGGCGCTACGCCTTTTGACGCGGGCGTTTTTCTGGCAAGCTGCGATAAAGGGCTACCCGGACTGATGATGGGAATTGGGCGCACTAATCTGGCGGCTGTTGTGGTGCCGGGCGGCGTCATGGAGGCCGGCCCCGATCTGCTCACCCTGGAGCAAATTGGCAAGTACAGCGCTCAGTGCCAGCGAGGCGAGATTACGAAAGAAAAATTCCTGTATTATAAACAGCATGCCTGTCCTTCTTGCGGCGCCTGCAGCTTTATGGGCACTGCGGGCACCATGCAGGTGATGAGCGAGGCGCTGGGCCTGGCGCTTCCCGGTACGGCGCTGCTGCCTGCAACCTGCCCCGATTTGCAGGAGGTAGCTGTGCGTGCGGGAAAACAGGCTATGAAGCTGGCGCTAGACGGCGTTACTGCCCGGGACATCGTCACTGCCGACAGCTTTGAAAACGCCGTGATTGTTCACGCCGCCATTTCGGGCTCCACTAACGCGCTTTTGCACCTGCCGGCCATTGCTCATGAGTTTGGTATTCATCTGGACGGGGAAACGTTTGAGCGAATTCACAAAAATGCCAGATATATTCTGGATGTGCGGCCTGCCGGGCGCTGGCCGGCGGAATATGTGTACTATGCAGGCGGCGTGCCAGCCATCATGGAAGAACTGCGCTCGTTGCTGCACTTAAGCGCTATGACGGTTACCGGCAAAACCGTTGGCGAAAATCTGGAGGACCTGAAGGCTTCGAATTACTATCAGCAATGCGCCGTCTATCTGAAAAAAACAGGGCTGAAGCGCGAGGAAATCCTGCGGCCGCTGGATGCGCCCATTGGCGCTCACGGGACCGTCGCCATTCTGCGAGGAAATTTGGCCCCGGATGGCGCCGTAGTGAAGCATTCCGCGGTGCCGAAGGAAATGTATTGCGTTACTCTGCGCGCCCGTCCCTTTGATTGCGAGGAGGAAGCCATCGACGCGGTGCTCCGGCATGAAATCCAGCCGGGCGACGCGGTGTTCATTCGTTACGAAGGGCCGAAAGGCAGCGGCATGCCTGAAATGTTTTATACAACGGAAGCGATTGCCTCTGATGAAACACTGGGCAAAACCATTGCGCTTATCACGGACGGGCGTTTTTCCGGCGCGTCGAAGGGCCCGGCCATTGGTCACGTTTCTCCCGAGGCGGCCGTAGGCGGCCCGATTGCGCTGGTGGAAGAAAACGACTTGATTCACATTGATATTCCCAACCGTGTGCTGGAAATCGTTGGCGTAAAGGGGGAAGCCAAAACGCCTGCGGAAATGGAAGAAATTCTTGCCAAGCGCCGTGCAGCCTGGCAGCCGCGGCCGCTTCGGTATCAAAGCGGCGTTATGAAGCTTTATTCTCAGCATGCGGTAGATCCCATGAAGGGAGGATACATGGACGAATAAAAGAGACGGAACATAGACATAAGCCGGATGAACGAGAGAACCTTGTAAGATAGATTTACTTGAAAGACCAGTCCGTAAAAAACGAATAAGGCTTCGCCAGTTTGTGCAGTCAGCACTGAGCGAAGCTTTTTTGTGTAAGGACTGTTCGTCAGCGAAATGTGAATCAAATTGCAAGAAAAATAGAAAAAGAAGAACGCGCGAAAGTCGGATGGAATTTGAAAATACTATATACAGTAATCTCTAATTTCAGACGGATGCTGAACGAAAAATGGACGAAGGATATTTCAGAAAGGATTTATCGTGCTAGTATTGACAGCATGTTGTCATAATGATATTATTAAAATGAAAACTAATTTTAATAAATGAAAAGAGTGACAAACGGTGAAAATTGCTTTATTGGAACCCATTGGAATCACGGACGAACTGTTGGATGAATTAGCACAGCCAATTCGTGCACTTGGACATGAATTTGTGTCCTATAGTCAAAAAACCATCGATCCAGCGGAACTTGCAGCGCGCAGCCAAGGCTGCGAGGTTGTGATGATTGCGAATACACCCTATCCGGCGCAGGTAGTACAGGCGGCTACTGAGCTGAAAATGCTGGATGTTGCTTTTACCGGGATTGATCATGTGGCAATGGAAGCGTGTAAAGAAAAAGGAATTATGGTTTGTAATGCAGCGAACTATTCCAATCAGACGGTGGCTGAACTGGTGATAGGCATGACTATTTCTCTGCTTCGAAACATGACGGCTGGCAACGAATGTGTTCGTAGCGGAGGGACTTCCGCTGGATTGATGGGCAGCGAGATTTGCGGCAAAACCGTTGGAATTATCGGCACAGGCCATATTGGATTGATTACTGCTAAGCTGTTTTTGGCTTTCGGGGCACAGGTTGTGGCCTATTCCCGCAGAGTAAATCCTGAAGCTGAGGCATTGGGAATTGAGTATACAACGTTGCCGGAATTGATGGAGCGCTGCGATGTGATTTCGCTTCACACACCCAATAACGCAGCCACTCGTGGTATGATTAGCCGGGAAATGGTGAACCGAATGAAGAAAACGGCGCTGTTTATCAACTGCGCGCGTGGTCCCATTGTGGATAATGCAGCGTTGGCGGAGGCACTGAACGAGGAGCGCATTGCTGGAGCCGGAATTGATGTTTTTGATAGCGAGCCTCCTATTTCACCAAACGACCCATTGCTGCATGCTAAAAATACGGTGCTGATGCCGCATGTGGGTTTCCTCTCTCAAGAAGCTATGATTCGCCGGGCGCACATCGTATTTGATAATGTAATGGCTTATCTGCGGGGAGAACCCCAGAATGTATGCAAAAATTAAATGGTGGTTTCATTTTTCGGAATAAAAATGATTGTCTTACTGCCAAAAGAATGGTATAATACAATTGTTTATTTATGCGCCAAGGAGGCAAGAAATTGATGAAACTCACCGGTGGCAATCAGTCGGTGGAAAAAACGCTTCATATTATTGAAACGCTGGCTGAGACTCGTTCGCCTATGAGGTTATCTGAGCTGGCGAATACGGTTGGCATGCCAAGCAGCACGGTTTTACGCATGGTGAACACACTGATTGCTCATGGGTATGCTTTTCAGGAAGAAGAAGAACCACGCCGCTACGGCCTTACCATGCGTTTTTTACGCATTGGCCAAATGGTGACAGATCGTTTCAGTTTGCGGGACATTACTCACCCTTATTTAAATCGGTTAGCCAACGAAACCAACGAATCCTGCTGCGTCGCCACGCTGGATGGCTTTAAGGTACGTTATATTGATGTGGTTGAAGGCCGAAATCTGGTTACCATTCGGCAGCGAGTGGGAGGAACGGGGCAAATGCATTGTACCGGTAGCGGAAAACTGTTTTTGATGCAGTTTACGGAAGAACAGCTGGATGAATTCATTGCTACAATGGGCTTGCCCAAATTGACGGAGAATACGCTTGTTACGAAAAGCGATCTGCTGTACGATCTTTCAATGTGCCGTGAACGCGGCTATGCGGTTGATGATGAAGAATGTGAAATTGGCATGCGCTGCTTGGCTGTACCTGTTTATGATGAAAACCAACGAGTTATCGCCAGTTTGAGTGTATCAGGCCCTATCGCTCGTATGACTCGTATGCGCTATGAGCGCGACTTGGAACCGCTACTCACAGAAATTGCTCATAAAATATCGGTGCGAATTGGGGGCGAATGTCAAAACAACCCGATGGCAGCAAACTCATAAAGTTCCAAACGGCCTTTACCCTTTCAAAAAATGAAGTGCATTTTAATCTATTGCCCCCTTATAGGAGGCCCGCACCCGCGAACAGGACTGCGCTGGTTCATGGGAAAGGCGCTGTAGCCGGAGAATTAAGAGCGGAGTCCGTAGAATTCTGGCAGGAAGCAGTGCCTTCACTTTTTAATAGCCTGAAACGCCTTTCAATCAGGGAAGGCGTTTTCTTATACCCACTGTACATAAGTTGTCAAAAAAGGATTGACACGTATAGGAAAGTTTGCTATAATCAGCTTGAAATAAAACATCATTTCAATAAATGAAATAATGAAAGGAAAGAGGTCACAATGGACCGTTTCTGGAAAAAACCATTGCGAATCATTCAAAACAATCTTCGAGCTACCGATGCAGAAAAGATGGATGTGGAGCAACTGATTCGCACTCAAGCCGAATATGGTACCAATGTGATTGTTGCAAATGCCGGCGGAATTATGTGCTGGTATGAAAGCAGTATTTCTCGCCAGCCGCATAACCCTTACCTAAAAACGGATTATGTATCTCAAGTCATGCATTATGCGCATCAGTATGGAATGAAAGTCCTTCTTCGCTTGGATGTGAGCAATCTGAGCGAAAAAGATGTTCATGAGCATCCGGACTGGCTTCGGCGAGACGCTGAGGGAAAAGCGGTGACTGACCTTGGTATGCCGCAAAGCTGCTTCTTTTCTCCTATGTGGCAGGAGTACAACTTTCAGCTGATTGATGAACTGATGACCCGGTATAAACCGGACGGCTTGTTTTATAACGCGAATCATTTTGGCTTTTGCCATTGTGAAGTCTGCAAGGAGCGTTATCGAAAAACCACCGGCCATGAGTTGCCGGACCGTCTGCTGGTCAATACGGAGGAAGGACGCGAGTATATGCGCTACCGTTATAGGGAAATGGCAGCGTACTTTACCCGGGTTCGGGAAGCCGTTCACAGGCATAATCCAGATGCGGTGCTGGCTCCTGTTGGAAGCTTCTGCACAGAACGGCCCATGTTTAACAGCCTGTCTGGCTGGGATGGACGACTGTTTACAGAGGCCGAGGATATTCAGGTGAGCGAAACCGTTACACATCTGTTTCGAGCGCAGCCCTACTGGACTTATCTTCCGGGAGAAAACGCGGCGGCGACCAATACCATTAGCAAGCCGGCCATGCTGTGTATTCATCAAGCCTGCCAGTTTGGACGCAATGCCGTTACGCCGCCAGCCAAGTATGTATACGATATAATGCAGGCAGCCTGCCATGGCGGAGGACCAACCATCAATATGATTGGTACCTTTGACCAGGAGGACAAAAAGGGTCTGGAACCTCTTCGGAAAACCTATCGCTTTCTTTGTGATAACGAGGACTGCTTTGACGGCCTGCGGCTGAAAAATCGCGTTGCGCTTGTTTATTCGCAAAAGTCCAACGACTACGATTCCCGGGATGATCAGACAGCTTTTTCACCAGGCGACTTGCATGGTATGGTAACGCCTACGATTTGCGGTGATGAGTACCGTGGCATTTATGAAGCGTTAACGCATATGCATATTCCTTTTGATGTTTTACATGACGGTTTTCTACGGGATGCGCCTTTAGACCGTTATGAGGTAATGATTCTGCCTGGTGTAACCTGTCTGGATGAGGAACAGGCAAAAGCAGTGGATGGATTTGTAAAGCGAGGCGGACGTCTGCTGGTGACTGGGGCGTTGCCTACGAAAGATGGTGAAGGACGCGAATGTGGAACAAGGCTGAAATGCTTGCCCTTTACCGTGGAAGAAAAAAAGCCGGTGGACGGATATGTGCTTTTGCAAAAACGCGAATTGTATCCTTCCCTGCCAGATACTGGACTTGTGGGCATTATTTACGATTGGAGCGTAATTCGGCCTAAGGAGAGACTGGAAAAACAAACGGTCGATATGCGCCGGCGCAAAGGTCCCAAGAACAACAAGCCGGAGTTTTGCAACATTGCGGAAATGACGGATGAGTACGGCCTGTATCTGGTGGAAAACCGCTTCGCTGTCCTCCCATGGGCCATCGGACGATTGTATCGCAATTATGGAATCTATGAGTGCCCGCTTGTTTTGAAAGACCTGTTGACTGCAATGAACCTGACGCAAGACATTCAAACAAATGCACCCTATACGGTACAGATTATTTGGGCGGATGCTGCTGCCGGAGAAACACTGGCTTTGCTGAACACCACAGGTTTCTCAGGAAAACAGATGCTGGCGGTGATTCCGTTGGAGGGATTCCGGGTCAGCGTGCGCACGAAAGCATCCGTCGCTTAGTCCCGGGGGCCCCACACC
>CAKTUS010000111.1 GCA_934621485.1 uncultured Clostridia bacterium | reverse complement strand
TCCATGGCCTCCTGTGCGGGACCGGCATGTTCCATAAAGCTTTCATGGCGGTTGATGGCGCACAGCACCTGGCGATCCTCCGGCACATAGCCCAGCAGCGGTGCATCCAGCGTAGCGGCTACCGTTTGCGGGCTGTACATATCGCCGGAGGCAACCAGCTCAGGCACAACCCGGTTCACAATCAGCATGGGACGGGCCTTTCCCGCATCCTCCAGCATGGCGATCACCCGCTCGCCATCACGAATGGACAAATCGTCCGGCGTTACCACCAAAACCGTATGATCCGTTGCAGGCAGCAGGTTCGTTACGCCGCGGCCCACACCGGCAGGCGCATCCAGCAGTACGTAGCCCACCCGCTTTTTCAGCTTACGCACAATCCGCGCCACATCCTCCTCATCCAGCTGCGTTACATCGCCCAGCTGAGCTGCCGGCAGCAGAGAAAGATCCTGGTGCAATGGATGGCGAATTAAGGCGTATTTCAGCTTACAATCCTTCCGTGCCACGTCCAGTACGTCATATACCACTTTATTCTGCATGCCAAGCAGCATATCCAGGCTGCGCAGGCCGATATCCGTATCCACCAGGCAGCATTGCAGATGCCGCTGTGCCAGGGCCGTTCCCAGCGCCGACGCCACCATGGATTTTCCTACGCCGCCTTTGCCGGATACAACCAGCCATGACTGACTCATTGGTATTGCCTCCTTGTATCAAAAGGGTTACGGAGTCAGCTCGTTGCCGCTGGGGAACTCGCTGTTTTCGGTACGCAGGTCCTTCTGGTCCAGATACCATTCCACAAACTCACGGGCCGCAATGGCGCCCATGCCGCCGCTATAGCCGCTGGGAATGAACACCACCACGGCAATCTCCGGCTGCTCGGTAATCACGGGCTCGCCGCTGGACATATCGCATGCATAGGGCGCCAGCATAACGAACCAGGAGTTGTTTTCCAGGTCGATGGTGGTCACCTCGGCGGTTCCTGTTTTCGCGCACACGCGGTCCTGATATTTCCATCCGCGGAAGTACTTACCGGCGGTACCGCTTTCGTCCACCACGCCCTCCATGCCTTTGAGAATGTAGGGCAGGTATTCCTCGGCGCCTTCAAACTTGTTAAACACGGTGGGGGCCCGCTGGCTGATGATATCGCCCTCGGGCGACGTGATGGAATCCACCAGCATCAGGTTATACACGGTTCCGCCGTTGCCAAGCGCCGCTACATAGCGGCTGACGGCCGCAGGGGTTACCACGGTGATGGACTGGCCGATGGCTACCTGAACGGTTTGCGAATTACCCCACTTAATATCGTTCAGATAGTTGTACGTATCGCCGATAATGGACTGGGTGTACACCATCTCACGGGTCATATTCAATTCTTCCATCAGGATGGGACGCATGTATTGCAGCCAGTCCGTCTGGCTGGTGTTCACCGCCATATCCATGAGGCGCTTCACGCACTTGTTCAGGCGCTCGTTATCATACGTAATGTTTCGAGTTGCGCCGCAGTTGCGCAAATGGCTTTTGATGGAGTTAAACACGATGATGGGCACGGCCGTGTCCTGCGAGGCTTCGTCCATGGCTTTGTCCGGGTCATACAGGCTGGTTTGACAGCCCACCACGCTGCGCTCCTCGCCGGGCAGGTCCAGACCGGTTTTGCTGGTAAGGCCAAATTCGCTGGCGTACTGGTACAGCCGGGTTTCACCCAGGCGATACCCCAGGGTATAGAAGAAATAGTTACAGCTGTTTTGCAGGCCCTGAATGATGGTCTGGTTCTGATGCAGATAACGGTTCCGCTCGGAAATCCAGCACTTAGGAGCCTGGCTTTCCACATTCGTTACCAGCATAAAGCGGCCGCCGTCGCTGATGGTTTCATTGGTATACAGCTTTCCGTCCAACAGCGCGCCCAACGACGAAACCATCTTGAAAATAGAACCGGGCGTGCCGCGGGCGTGAATATTGTAGTTCATCAGCACATTTCGGGTATCGGACAGAATAACGCGGCTTTCCTCGCCGGCCGCCACCAGGCCGTTCAGGTCGTAGGTGGGATAATTGGCCATGGCCAGTACCCGTCCCTCCATATCCACCACCATCATGGCGGCGCGGTCAGCCAGCGAGAGGGGATATTTCGTCCATTTACGGGTGGCGATATCCTCCTTGTTCTGGTCCAGCCAGCCTTCGTCCATCAGCTTTTTTTCCTGCTCATTGCGGGTATTGGCAACGTTTTCAGCCAAGGCGCGTTCCGCCTGCTGCTGATAGCTGGCAACAATGGTCAGCTTTACATTGTTGCCATCCTCCGGCTCGGTATAGCTCAATTCGCGGGTAATCTTTCCCACATTATTGCGCTCCACAACCCGGTAGCCCTGGCGCAAATCGGTATTCTGGGTCAGCCAGTCCTCCATGGACGCTTCGACGCCATCCAGACCAATGCTATCGGAGTATTTATAACCCTTATCCTTGATTTCCAGCCACTTGTTGGTGGAGGGAATGGCGCCGATATAGCCGATGACCTGCGCCGCCAGTGTGCCGCGGGGGTATACACGCTTGGTGCCCATGGCAATTTCCATACCCGGAAGGGTCATGGACCGTGTTTCAATTTCGATAACGGTTTCATAGGGCACATTTTCGGCAATGACAATGGGCTGCGAGTTGAACAGATTCATCTGCATTTCGCTGAAAACGGCCATCACCTTCAGCATGGTTTCCTCGTCCAGCAGAACCCGGCCTTGCAGTTCATCACCGGTCAGCACGCCCACATCCTCTTGGGTATAAATCTTATAACGTTTTTTCAGCAGCGTCATGCAGTCCGCCGCGTTGGGATAGCGGGCGGCGGTCAGGTAGTTGTTGCTGCGCCACTGGGATTCGCGGGTTTGCAAAACAGATTCGCTTACGCCGCTGCCAAAGTTGAACTCCCATTCCCCTGTTTCTTCATTGCGCTGAAAAACAGAGCTGACAGCCAGCTCGTTTCCGTTGCCTTCAATAATTTCAATGGCCTGACGGATGGATTCAGTGAAGGAAACATAGTCTTTTTCACTGGCGTCGCGATAGAAGGTAACGTTGTATACCTCCTCATCCCGGGCCAGAATCACGGCGTCGGCGTCGGTAATCATGCCGCGGCTGCCGCGCAGGGCAATGGTGGTGGTGCGGCGGCTTTCCGCCTTATCGGTATATTCCTCGCTGGTGCTGAGCTGCAAATTGGCCAATCCGCTTACCAGATAGCCGAACATACCCAGCACAATAACCAGAAATACCACATAGCGCACGTTCAGGTTATAGGACTTGCCTTCCTTGGACAGCTTTCGTTTACGCAAAACACGTCACCTCCCGGTTGCACGCGCGGTGTAAAGCGATTACCGCGCTTTCTGAAGCTTGTAGGTGCCCATCCACCAACGGATGGGAAACTGCAACACGCCGGCCAAAACGGTGGTGTATCCTACGTCCGTCAAGGCCCGGCCCAGATGGGCGGCGTCGATGGTTACGCCGCTCAGATACGTGTAAATCAGGTTTACGCCCTCAAAGACCATCGTGCTCAGGGCGGCGCACAAAGCTGTGCGCAGGTGGGGGTTCCACTGGCTGCCCCGTTTACCAACGGTGCGTTCCTCCTCCAGCTTGCGTTCACTTTTGTCCGAAAACATCAGCGCGCCCAGCATGGAGGCCACAGGGTAGAGAATAAGGTTGATGTAGTCCAGCGCCGGCAGCATAATCTCCAGCAGATACCCCACCGTAAGCGACATCAAAAAGGTATACTTGCGGCCTAGGCAAACCGTAATGATGGAAATCAGCGCCAGGGCAATGTTGGGGGCCACATCGCCGATGGAAATGTATTCCGCCACCGTTGCCTGAAACAGATAGGTCAGCAGCGTCAGCAGCGACACCTTCAAAAACTTCCGTATCACCGCTCATCATCCTCCACCGACAAATCAAGCGGGGGCGGCGTGGGCGTGGGCGTAGCCGTAGGCGCCAGGGTGAAGCCATAGCTGTTGTCCGTAATGCCGCTGCCGGAGGGAATCTGGTACTCGTAGCTATCCGGCGCTTGGGTAGCGGGCGCAGGCGTAATCACAATTTCAGAGCCGTCCTCGCCAACGGTTACAGTAGGCGTGGGTTCGGCGGTAGGCGCGGCGGTGGGAGCCAGCTGATAGAAGTCGCTGCCAATTTGAATGGTTGGCACGGGTCTGGGCGTATCCAGACGGGTAATGGTCAGCGAGTCGTTGCTGCTGGCGCGCTGCTCCACCTCGCCGGCGGCAGGCTGGTACCGCAGCACAATTACATATTCAATATGCTGAAAATCCGCCTTTGGCTCCACCACCACATACTGCTTGTTGCTTTCCATGCCGCGGGTGCTTTCCCGCACGGTACCAATGGGGATGCCCTTGGGAAAAGACATACCCACACCGCTGGTCACCACCAGGTCGCCGGGGCGGGGCAGCTTATCCTCCGGCAAATAGTACATGCGGCACAAGGCGGTGCCGTCCACCCCCAGGGTGCCGCGAATGGTGCCCTGGTCGCGAGTGGAGGAAATCAGGCTGGCGATAGAAGCTTCGGAGTCGATAATGGTGCGCACGGTACTCTTGGTAGCCGTTACATTGTAGGTATAGCCCACCAAAGCGCCGTCCATGGTTACGGCCATAAAATCCTGCACGCCGTCGTTGGAGCCCTTATTGATGGTGAAAACCGAGAAATAGTTGCCGCTCTCCCGGCCGATTACCGTGGCCACCAGCGGGTTCATGCTCTCGTTGTTTGAAATCTCGTCGTACATGTTTTCATATACGCTAAGCTTGTGCTGAAGCTCCTCCACCAGCATAGCGTCGTACACCAGCTGCTCGTTTTCCTGCTTCAGGTTGTTGTATTCCAGTTCAATGCGCGAGCGCAGTTTAAGCGTGTACAAATAATCTCGAATCCAGCCCACCGCCGTTGAGAAAGCCGTTTGCACGGGCGTAAGCGCGCTGGAAACCCCTTCCTCCGGAATGGCCAGCGTTTCGTTGCCGGTAATCAGCGCGAACAGGTGCGTACC
Organism: uncultured Clostridia bacterium; assembly: GCA_934621485.1. Taxonomy (GTDB): domain Bacteria; phylum Bacillota; class Clostridia; order Christensenellales; family Aristaeellaceae; genus Limiplasma. Next base: position 3,134 of record CAKTUS010000111.1, on the reverse strand, counting down.
CGCCAGACCAAGCAGCGCCAGCACAACCGCCACAATCAGCGCGCGACGAAAAAAGCGCTTCAGCCGGCTGTCCGAGGAACGCTTGCGTTCTGTTTTAGGTACTTTTAGCTTCATGCAGACCCTCCGTTAGAATACTTTGAGGAAACTGGTACGGCCCAAATGCTGCAACAAATCGAAATTCTCAATGATATTGCCCAAACCCAGCGCGGCGCAGTCCATGGGCTCCTTGGAGAGCAAAACGGGAATCCCCAGCTCGCTGGCAATCATCTGGTCCATGCCGTACAGCAGGGATCCGCCGCCCGTTAAATAAATGCCGTTGTGCATCACATCCGCCGCCAGTTCGGGCGGTGTGCGCTCCAGCACCCACTTAATGGCGCCCAAAACAGCCAGACAGGGCTCGTGAATCGCGTCGTAAATTTGAGTAGAGGTAATCTCCGTGGTTTGGGGCAGGTTGGTGACCATATCGCGGCCCCGGATGCGGGCCCGGCGTTCCTCCCGAAGGGGCAGGGCCGCGCCCAAATCCAGCTTAACCTCCTCGGCCGTGCGGTCGCCAATGAGAATGTTAAACTCCCGCTTAATAAAGTTGATGATGGCCTCGTCCATTTTTACCCCTCCCACACGGATGGAGTGGCTGATGACCACGCCGCCCAGGGAGATAACCGCCACATCGGTGGTTCCGCCGCCAATGTCCACCACCATGCAGCCGTTGGGTTCAAACACGGGCAGGCCGCTGCCCAGCGCAGACAGAAAGGGTTTTTCCACCAGATAGACCTTGCGGCTGCCGGCGTACTTTGCCGCCTCGCCCACCGCCCGCCGCTCGATGGCGGAAATGGAGCACGGATAGCTCAGAAATATTCTGGGCTTCACCAGGTAACTGGAACCAATCGCTTTGCGCATGAAATACTGAATCATGATTTCGGTCATGTCGAAGTCGGTAATCACGCCTTCGCGCATGGGGCGCACAGCCATGACTCCCTCGGTGGTACGGCCCAGCATGATTTTGGCGTCGTCGCCCACGGCGCGCACCTTGCGTTCGTTACTGGAATCCACCACCACGATGGTGGGCTCGTTAATCACAATACCCTTGTGCTTCACATAAACCAGCGTGTTGCTGGTGCCCAAATCCACACCCAGGTCATGCGCCACAAAACCCATTTCGGTTCACATCCATTTCTGCGTTTGTTCAGTGCTCTGCCTGCGGAAAAAAGTCGATGCCTGCCTCCAGAAACATGCGGGTAAGCAAACCCAGCGGCAAACCAATCACGTTGGAGGGACTTCCCTCAATCGCTGTAATCAACACGCCTGCCGCCCCCTGAATGGCATAAGCGCCCGCCTTATCGGCAGGCTCGCCGGTAGCCACATAGCGGTTGATGATTTCGTCGGTCAAGGGCATAAAGGTTACCTGTGTCTCTTCCACGCCGCACAGTTCCCGGCCGCCCTGCAGCCGCAGGCACACGCCCGTATACACCTGATGAGACCTGCCGCTCAGCTTGTGCAGCATCCGGGCGGCGTCTCTGGCGTCCTTAGGTTTTCCAAGAACGTCGTTATCCACGCATACCAGCGTGTCCGCCGCCAGCACTGCGCGTCCGGGGTGCCTCCGGGCAACCTCGTCGCACTTTGCCTGCGCCAGCTGCCGCACACGTTCCGCGCCGGCGCCGGTTACCTGCGATTCATCCGCCAAAGAGGGCTCCACCTCAAAAGGAACGCCGTACAGCGCCAGCAGTTCCCGCCGCCGCGGGGACTGGGATGCCAGAATCAGCGGTTTCATGGTCTCTCTCCCTTCTAAGCATCCAATACAACGTCATATTATAACACAATTCATAGGAGGATGGAAGTATATGCCCGGACTTAGGAGCGGTTTGGCATGTAAAATTCCGGGAAAGCTTTTCCGCCGGTCTATCAAGGCAAGCCCGTGCGGCCGCCCCAAAACTCGTCTGTCGCAATTGTTTCCGATGCGCTTTGCCCACTTGCCCGGCGAGAAAGCGAGTTAAAGAAAGCCTTGCCGCGCAAGGCTCAAACGGCCGACAAATGCCTTTTCTTCAAAAAGGCATCCTTAATCTCTGCAAAAACTCTCTCTGCAACGCGACGAAAGTAAGCGAGGCTTCCTTTTTCTCGCGTTATAGGATAGAGATACATAAAATTCCAGCGGTTTTGTGAGCCGTTTTTGCAATAGGTTTTTTTCAGCAATCCGCACCTTGCCGCGCAAGGCTCAGCCCGTTAAAAAACGACTGTCCCAAACCCCGGAACGATTTTGGAACAACCATCTGCGCTCCTGCGGAGCGCAGCATCACTCTATTCCGGAAAGTGAGTCATGGATTTTTCGGTTCACGGAGTTCAGGCGAATCCGGTTTTTCCTCATATCCGTCGATTGCCACTTTGCGAAGGTAAGCGCTCATATTCTCGATCCCTAGCTGCGCCATCCTCGCCTTTATCAAGCCGAGTTTCCTTTTACCTACAAAGAATTTAACCTGTATCGGCCGCTTGCGGTTCCTGTTGTCCGGCATTGGAAAACTCCTGCGGATTATTCCCCTCCAAAATGGGGTGATGATTTCATATGGTGCTCTGTATGTTCCTAATAGAATTACGCATGGAACACGCTTATGAATTTCTGTTCCTGAACCTCCATTCTTGCGGTAAATTCTGAATCGTCCTGCATTGCTCTGTTTTCAATATGACACTCAGCAGTTATCGCCCTAAAATGTAACTTTTCTGCAAACACAGCTGATTTCCAGTATTTCCGGTGTCGACCATACGCTGTATCGAGATACCTACCTATCAGTTTACTCATTTTGTGATGTATTATACACAACTGCAAATATACACACTCCCCGGCGAACGGTATTCGCTCCGCAGCAATTTATTGTTTCACAAAGGAACCGTACAAAAGCGATAACTACTTCACCCTTTTCATTATCCTTGTTTTACAGAGCAGAAAATTGGTAATTCTCAGCCATCGGATGTACAAAAACAGGCGACACCCAACCGAAGTTGAGTGCGGCCTGTTTTGTTGTCCAACCCGGTCTGGCAGATGCCGATTTTGTCGTTTTCTCAAATGACGGTTACATCGCTTGACAAGGGCACACAGCCCTTTGTCGTGTGCGATGGATAAGTAAAAGTCAAATTTTCCACTCAAT
>CAKTUS010000110.1 GCA_934621485.1 uncultured Clostridia bacterium | reverse complement strand
GTATACTAGTATGTCAATAGTTTTTTCAAAACAAACTAAACAGAACAACCGTTCGATTTACGTTATACTGACGTTCGCTTTTCCTGGCAAGGGAGGTTTTTCAATGGAGCTTATCAATGCTACGCTGGAAAACTGGGAAGAACAACATTGGGCGATGGACTGGTATAAGGATGACCCGCCTAAGATGAAAGCAAAATTTGCAATTGAAAATGCGTTGAATGAGGATTTGCCGATGTATACATGAAGAATTCCTTTGAGCTAAAACGGACCTCTTGCCAATCCCCTCATTGACATGGCATTCCAAGGTTGTGGACGGATGCAGCATAAAAAGAAGCAGAAAAAGACCACACAGCCGACAATGAAATCAGCTGTGTGGTCTTTCTGTTGGAACCGTTTGAGGACGTCACTCAGAAACATCGTTATTTTCAATAATCCTTAAGTGAACGCTCCGTTCAGAAAAATTATTCCTGAGCCTCGGCTTCCAGAGCCTTGCCTACAGCGTCGATGTCCACGGCAACGGCTTCTTCACCATTGTCAATGACTTCTTCCTGCACGGGTTCTTCTTCCACGGGAGCCTGCTCAGGCTCCTGCAACGCACGGATGCTCAGACTGATACGCTTGGCTTCGGGATCGATGCTCAGCACCTTTACGGTGACTTCGTCGCCCACGTTCACAGCGTCTTCCACCTTGTTGATGCGGGTGGGAGCGCACTGGCTGATGTGAATCAGGCCGTCAATACCGGGCTCCAGCTCCACAAAGGCGCCGAAGGTGGTGATGCGGACAACCTTGCCGGTCACAACAGCGCCGGCAGGATACTTTTCGGGAGCCAAATCCCAGGGCTTGGGCTGAAGCTGCTTCAGACCCAGCTGAATGCGCTCGCGCTCGGGATCCAGGCTCAGAATCTTCACGTCCACTTCCTGGTCGGGAGAAACGATTTCAGAAGGATGCTTCACATGAGCCCAGCTCAGGTCGGTTACGTGAATCAGGCCGTCTACGCCGCCCAAATCCACAAACGCACCAAAGTCGGTCAAGCGGCGCACGATGCCGTGCACGATTTCACCCTCGGCCAAACGGCTCCAGGCTTCCGCCTTCTTGGCAGCGGCTTCCTCGCGAACCACAGCGCGGCGGCTGGCCACGATGCGGCGCTTCTGCTCGTCCATTTCGATGATCTTCAGCTTCAGGGTCTGGCCCACAAAGTCGCCGATCTTTTCCACGTAGCGGTTGGAGAGCTGCGACGCAGGAACGAAAGCGCGGATTCCGTTGACCATGCAGATCAGGCCGCCCTTAACGACTTCCTTGCCCACACCCTCAACGTACTCGCCGTTTTCGTACTTTTCGACAAGCTCGGCAAAGGCCTTGCGGTTCAGGATGTTACGCTGCGACAGCAACACGTTGCCTTCGCCGTCGTTTACCTTGACGACCTCCACTTCGATTTCGTCGCCCAGCTTCACATCTTCGGTTACCAGGTCTTCGCGTTTGATCAGCCCATCGCTCTTGTAACCAATGTTGACGCAGACTTCGTCATCGGTAATCTGCACAACGGTGCCGGTAACGGTCTGGCCAGGGCGGATCTTGACCAGCGTTGCTTCCACATCAGCCATAAAGCTGTTCTTTTCAGCCTCCTCGGTGGAAACCTGGTCCAATACTTCCTTGTCAGTCATGCGTGTGACAACCTCCTTAAGTGACCACTCCGGCGTGCTGGCGCCGGCGGTGATTCCTATAGAATCCGAATTGATATTTGCAAAGCCCGGCGGAATGTCCGCCGCACGCTCTACCAAAAGGGTACGCCCGCAAATGGACTTGCACGTTTCAAACAGCTTGCGGGTATTTGCGCTGCCCAAGCCGCCTACCACCAGCATAGCGTCCACCTGGGAGGCCAGCTGTTTGGCTTCGCTCTGGCGAAGGGCGGTAGCGGTGCAGATGGTGTCCTGCACGGTTAAATCAGCTACCCGGCTGTGAAGAACGGGCAGAATTTCTTCCCAGCGCTCATGAGGAAAGGTGGTTTGTGATACGGCCAGCGCCCGCGGCAGATGCGGCAGCTGCCGGGCCTCGCCGACGTCGTGCACGGTATACACCCTGCCCTGCCCATAGCCGATGGTGCCGATCACCTCGGGATGATCGCTCTGGCCTACCAGGATGACGGGGGAACCGTCCGCGCTGTAGCGGGCCACCACGTCGTGAAGCCGGGCCACAAAGGGACACGTCAGGTCAATCACCTGACCGGCCACCCGGGTTAGCTGCTCCAGCACGCCGGGAGCCACGCCGTGGCTGCGAATCAGCACCACCTTGTTCCGGGCCGAGTCCACATCCTCCACCACTTCAATCCCGACGGAGCGGAGCCTGCTGATGACCTCGGGATTATGCGCCAGCTCACCAAAAGACACAATCTGTTTTCCGGCGCCCGCAGCCTTCATGGCCCCGTCCACAGCCCGCTTCACTCCCATGCAGAAGCCTGCGTGCCGCGCGATTGAAATCGGCATAAAACCGTCCTCCAAAGCATATCACATGCGTTATTCGCCGCCCGTCCGGCTTTTCCTTCTTTTTTGCAGACATTTTTGCAAAAAAACCGCTATTTTTTTGCAGCGAATCCAAATCAAGAAGGAGAATGGCTGGTTGCGCCGGGCGCGTCGGCCACCATTTGGCGGTAAACCTGGCGAATACGCTCCAGCACTTCCTCACAGCTTTCCTTGTTGACGCCCTTCTGCGCAATATCTGCAAGAGAAATGGGCTGGCCGTAATACACATGAACGCGCCGGAACAATCTGGGCTTTCCGGCAATATAGGCGGGCAGCAGCTTGGCCTTTCCCATCAGCGCCAGCATGCCAATACCGCTTTCCATGTCCTCCATCACGCCCGGCTTGTGGCGGGTGCCCTCCGGGAAAATGCCCAGCACATGGCCTTCCTTCAGCACCTTCAGCGCCGAGCGAATGGCTCCCATATCCGTATGGTGGCGGTCCACGGTAATCATCAGCAGCTTGCTGAAAAACCACTTGCCGATGGGGGACTTGGCCAGTTCCTTTTTGCCCATGAAGCGCACCTGATAACGATAGCATTTCCAGGCGATCAGCAGCGGATCCATCATATGCTGGTGGTTGGCAATCAGAATATAGGGCGCATCCATTTGCAGCCGTTCCTCATGATGAATTTGAACCGGCAGCAACGTGCGAAACAGCACGCCCGCCAGGCCGAAGGCAAAGCGGTACATGGGCGTAAAGCGCTCGGCCCGGGGCGGATGATGGCCCAGCTTCAGCTGGATGCGGCGCAAAATCTCCTCCACCACCTGCTCCTGGCTCATATCGGACGTATCGATGACTTGCGCGTCCTGAGCCGGGCGCAGCGGATCCACCTGACGGGTGCTGTCCTGCTCATCCCGCTGAATCACCTCGGCCAGCACCTGCTCATAGGTGGAAGAATCGCCCTTCTGTTGCAGCTCGTCAAAGCGCCGCTTGGCCCGCACCTGGGCCGAAGCCGTCAGAAAAATCTTCAGCGTAGCATTCGGAAGTACCCGGGTGCCGATATCGCGTCCGTCCAGCAGCATGCTTTGCCGCCGGGCCAGCGCCTGCTGCTGGGCCACCATGGCGCTGCGCACGCAGGCTTGCCTGGAAACGGTGCTGGCCGCCATGCTGATTTCCGGCGTGCGAATCAGGCCGGTTACATCCTCGCCGTTGATGAGGGTATGCTGCACGCCGCCCATGTAGCGCACCTGGGGCATGCAGCGGGCGGCCAGCCCGGAGAGGGCCTCCCCGTCATCCAGAGCTACGCCTTCCTTCAAAGCCTGATAGGCAAAGGCACGGTACATTGCGCCGGTATCCAGATGCAGAATATGCAGCCGTTCAGCCACCTGGTCGGCCACGGAGCTTTTGCCCGCGCCTACGGGCCCGTCTACCGCAATGGTGTAAATCATGCGCCATTCCTTCTTTCCTGCCAAAACGGCATTGCACAACCCATATATTATAGCATGCCCGGCGTAAGTGTGCAAAGGCCAAATGCTTCTTTGCGCCTTAACGTATTTTGGCCTGACCTGCGGGGGATTCTGAAGAAAGCGGAAGCCCTGCGGTCACAAGCGGTCAAAGAATCTGCTCAGGGCGATTGCCAGCGGGGATGCAGTCCTCTGCCTGTCATTATATCAGGCGGGCGTGGAGTTTTCGGTTCTGCCGAAAATATTCCGAAACCCCGTCGAAGCTCGCCGGCAGGCGAAATGTTTCCAAGGACAGGCCCTGCCGTGCCTGTCCTTGACAGGGTTTTCGCCGGAGCCTATAATGGAAAAAACTCGCAGGAAGGGAGCGCGAAAGCATGGCTATTCCGTACAGCCGACTGGCTTTCGGCCTGGTACCCTGGTACAGCGTGCTGATTGTCGCCGGAATTTTGCTGGCCATCGCCCTCGGTGAAAAGGAAGCAGGCCGCCTGGAAATGCCGAAGGATACCGTGGTGGATTTGGCGCTGACAATCATTCCCTGCGGCATTGTTGGGGCGCGGCTGTATTATGTGGCAATGAGCTGGTCCCAGTTTGCGGATAACCCGGTTTCCGTGTTGTATATTTGGCAGGGGGGCATCGCCATTTACGGCGGCATTATCGGCGGCGCGCTGGGTATCTGGGCGTATGCCCGCCGCAAGCAGCTTTCCTTTTTGCGCCTGTGCGATGTGATTTGTCCCGGAGTGCTGCTGGCGCAGGCCGTTGGGCGGTGGGGCAACTATTTCAACATGGAAGCCTATGGCCCCGTGATCAGCGATCCAAGGTTTCAGTGGTTCCCGCTGGGCGTGCTGATTCCCTCCGGCGCCGCTTATGTATGGCATATGGCCACTTTTTTCTACGAATCCCTTTGGAATGCGGCGGGCTTTGCAGTGCTGTGGCGGATTCGCAAACGGCAAAAAAAGCCGGGCGATTTGTTTGCCTGGTACCTGCTGCTCTATGGCAGCGGACGGTTCATCATTGAGCAATTGCGCCAGGACAGCCTGTATATCGGTACGCTTCGGGCGTCCCAGTATTTGAGCCTGGCGCTGTGCCTGGGCGCGGCGGCGCTATTGCTGTGGCGGGCCTTTGGCAAGGAACGCGCGGCGCTGCCGCTGGTTAGTTTGCTGCTGTGGACGGGCCGCTGGTTTGCGCTGAAGCAGCCGTGGCTGTACGCACTGCTGCTGGCGCTGGCCTTGGCCGCAGGCGTGGCGGGGGCGGGCCGCCGAAAGGCTGCGCCGCTGCTGGCAGTTACGGCGGCGGATGGAATCGGGTTATTGTGCGCGGTATGGGCGGTTCCTTTTTCACCGTCTTTTGCCGGGGGAGTGCATGCGGTGCTGTGCAGCCTGACGCTGCCGGCGGCTGTGGCGGCTCTCAGACGCGCCTGAATTACCAAAGAACGGGGGAATTTCCGTGCCCATTGGAACCCTGAAAAACCTATGCTATGGCTTGGCGTTGCCCTTGCTGGGTCAAGCATGCGAGTGGAAGGCGAAAACGCCGGTCGGCCGTGCGCTGCACCGCCGCCGGACGGTGGGCGCATGCGTACAGCGCTTTGAAAAGGGAAAACTGACCCACTGCGAAGCGGTGGGCTTTGCCACCCTGGAGAGCAAAAAACGCGCCGTGGAGCCGGATACGCTGTTTCGCACGGCGTCCATTGCCAAAATGGCGGTAGCGCTGCTGGTTTTTCGCCTGCAAACCCTGGGAAAGCTTCATGTGCAGCAGGATATTTCTGATTTTGCGGGAAGCTCCGTCCGCAATCCCCACTGTCCTGATGCGCCCATCACCTTGGGCATGCTTTTGAGCCACACCTCCACCCTTGTGGATTCCCCGGCGTATTTCCGTTCCTACCAGGAACCGGCGGCCTTGAGCCGCTTGTTTAACGACCCAGCTGCCTGGCTGCCTGCGGTACCGGGCATTTCCTTTCGCTACAGCAATTTGGGGGCGGGGATGGTTGCCTGCCTGCTGGAAAAGCAGTTTGGCGAAAGCCTGGAGGCGCTGATGCAGACCTATCTGCTGGAACCGCTGCATATTCGTGCTACCTTTGATTTGTCCGCCTTGCCGGAAGGCGTGGTAGCCGACAGCTACAGGGTGCTGCCCAAGGGCCGGGCCTTTGACGCGGAAAGCCGCCGGAAAACGTCCGCTTCCCTGGAAAGGCCGGATCCGCAGCATCACTATCTGGCGGCGGCTGGCGGACTGTTCATTTCGGCTCCGGACTTGGCCAGGCTGACGCTGGTTGCCTGGAACGGCCGCGACGGTTTTTTGGACGCTCAAAGCCTGCGGCAGATGCAGCGGCCCATTGCCGGCTGGCCGGAAAAGCAAGTTCCCATGCGGCATGGCATGGGGCTGCTCCGAATAGATGACGCACGGCTCAGCAAACGGCCATTGTGGGGCCATCAGGGCTTTGCCTACGGCGCGGTGAACGGCGTATTTTTTGACGAGGAAGGCAACGGCTTTGCCCAGCTGAACAGCGGGGCCAGCGAACAGCGAATCGGGCATTTGGCTTTGGTGAACCGCGACTTGATTCGTTTGTGGATGAAGGAGTGAAGGCCATGACGGACGTGATTGCCGCGGTGGAGGAAAACCGGCGCGGAGCGCTCATCAGCATGGAGAGCGGGGAAAAGCTGTGGTTGAGCCGGGAGGCGCTTTGCGAGCATGCCGCCCTGCGGCCCGGTGATGAGCTGAATCTGGAGGAACTGAAAGCCTGGCTGCTGCCGCGGCAGTATCCGGAAGCCCTGAACACGGCGGTTGCCCTGCTGGCCCAGCAGGCTCGCGCCAGCGGTGAAATTCGCAAAAAGCTGGAAAGAAAGCCCTATCTGGAGGACACCATTGATATGGTGCTCTATAAGCTGGAAAAGGAAAAGCTGCTGAACGATCAGGAATTTGCCCGGGAATGGGCTGCTTCACGCGCCCGCTGCCAGGTGGGCCGCAACCGCATTTTGCAGGAACTGCTCCAAAAGGGAGTGGACCGCGACACCGCCCGAATGGCGTTGGACGAAATGGACGAAGAGGAGAAGGAGGAGGCGGCCGTAGCGCTGGCCTGTCGCCTGGTGAAGCGCCATGCGAAAGAAACGGATGAGCGCAAGGCCATGAACAAGGTGCTGATGGCCATGGCGCGCCGGGGTTATTGCTACGACGAGAGCCGTTGCGCCATCGAAAAGGCACTGCTCCAGATGGAAGAGGAAGCATAATGGAAATTCGCATCACGGACCAGGTAACGCAGGAGGACGTCGATCAGGTGCACCAGGGGCTGCGGGCATATAATCTGGCTCATCGGGAGCCTGCCGAAGAAAAGGCGCTTGGAATTTTTATGGAGGATGAAGCGGGCCGAAAGCTGGCGGGCCTGACAGGAGAAACCTTTGGCAATTGGCTTTGTATCAAGTATTTGTGGGTGAGTGAAAGCCGGCGGGGTCAGGGCGTGGGCAGCCGGCTGCTGGCGGCGGCTGAGCAGGAGGCGCTGCGCCGGGGCGCAAAGAATGTATTTCTGGACACCTTCAGTTTTCAGGCCCCCGGTTTTTATCGGAAGCACGGCTATCAAGAGGTTTTTCGCCTGGCGGAGCTGCCCTACACGGGGTATCGTGCCTATTTCATCAAAAAGCTGATGGAATGAAGGCATCATTTTTTTCTGAACTGTGCGGAACGAAATGCGCAAACTGCCCGGGCGCTTCCGCTGCCAACGTTGAAGCAGCCGAAAAGCCGGCTTTGGGAGGCGGGCTCGGTTTGCGGTTTTACAACCCAAAAACCAGGCAGGCCGGCTTAGGTTTGCGAAGTTCTATATCTTGCAAGGCTGCCTTTGCGGCCAGTGCAGGCTTTGCCAACACTGAACGCCCGTCTTTCCAGAAAGAAAGACGGGCGTTCAGATTGCTGAAAAGGTGGAAGCGCAGGAGGCACTGTCTCCTGCCGGAGTTCTGGGGGCGGAGTCCCCAAGCCTTATGCCGCGGCGCTTTCCCCGCAAACCAGCGAAGCGTTAACTCGTCCAGAAAAGCTCTTTACAAATCAATGCGTTTCTGACGAGGATTTCTCCGTTGCAGCCTCAGAAAGCACGGTCCATTTTTGGCTTGCGTGCCTGCGAATGGCGTCAAAAGTTTCATCGCTCAAATCATGCTCAATTTTGCAGGCGTCGGCGCGGGCGGTTGGCTCCTGCACGCCCAGGCGCATCAAAAACTCCGTTAGCAGATTGTGGCGCTCCAGCATGCGCTTGGCGATGGCTTCGCCGCTGGGGGTAAGGGTAATGTGATTATCGCGCCCCATCAGAATATAGCCGTTTTCGCGCAAACGCTTCATGGCAAAGCTCACGGAGGGTTTGGTAACGTTGAGATGGGCGGCGATATCCACCGAACGTGCAGAACCGTGTTCTTCGCAAAGCATGAGGATGGTTTCCAAATAGTCTTCAGCAGACTCATAAATGTTCATTCAGTCAAAAGCCTCCTTATGGGGTTCATCCTACCACAAAACGAGCAAGAAGGCAATGCGGAAATGAAACGGTCCCAGGGCAACAGCATTTAAGAATCAGCCGAAAAGAATCCGCAAGAAAGAGTCAGGGTCAAGGCAGGCCCAGTAAC
>CAKTUS010000109.1 GCA_934621485.1 uncultured Clostridia bacterium | reverse complement strand
TTACTGGGCCTGCCTTGACCCTGACTCTTTCTTGCGGATTCTTTTCGGCTGATTCTTAAATGCTGTTGCCCTGGCCGTAAGACCTGAAGGTGCCGCCGCTCCCCTGAAGGCGCAGACCGTCAAAGAGGCGCAGGATGCGCCGCCTCCTGCCGGGGGGAGGGGCGAAGTCCCTAAAGCTTGTGCCAAAACGTTTTTTGCGAATCAGCGTAGCCTTGTTCGCGGTCACGCGCTCTCCAATAGGGGTTTTCGACAGGCCGGGTTGTTTCCTCTCAAAGGAAACAACTGTAAAGAATGGCTTTCATGCCGCAACTCGACATTTATCCTCGTTTATGCTATAGTGATGGTTCGGATTTCCACCCGTTATTTATAGAAAGGAAGCGAGAATGTGCGCAAATCCAGCTTTACCCTCAATCTGTGCTTATCCGCTGTCATTGCCGCCGTTTATGCGGCGCTGACGCTTGGGTTCCAGGCCATCAGCTTTGGCCCGGTGCAGTTCCGCATTTCCGAGGCCCTCACGCTGCTGCCCGCCCTGCTGCCTCAGGCCGTGCCGGGGCTGGCGGTAGGCTGCCTGATCAGCAACCTGTTCAGCCCTCTGGGCGCTACGGTATACGACGTGGTATTCGGCACCCTGGCCACCCTGATTGCCGCTGTGCTTACCTACCGCATCAAGGGCAGCCTGTGGCTGAAGGCCCTGCCCCCGGTACTGGTGAATGCGGTGGTGGTGGGCCTGGTGCTTACCTATGCCTACGGCCTGAACACCCTGCTGCTGAACATGCTGACCGTTGGCGCAGGCGAGGCCGTGGTATGCTACGCTCTGGGCGTGCCCATGATGAAGCTGCTCAACCGGGCGGACCTGAGCCGTTTCACCGGCAGGCCCCATGCTTGACAGCGCTCATTGATGGCCGTATACTGCAACTGAGAACCTGTTTTGCACCATCACCAAGGAGGTTGTGCCCTATGTGGAAAAAACTGCTTGCCCTGGCGCTGAGCGTCATGATGCTCTTTAGCTGCGCCCTGGCGGAAAGCTCTCTGACAGCCAATGACGACGCCGTCGATTTGGAAAACTATGTTGCCCCCGAACTGACCGAGGAAGAAATTGCCCAATGGGCCGAATGGGCCGGCGAAAGCGCCGATGAGACGGCCGCCGCGTCAGACAGCGCGGCTGAAAACGCCGCCGACGACCTGACCGACGAAGAACGGGCCATGCTGGAGCAGTTGGCCGGCGAGCTGGACGACGCTACCCAGGAGGGCGAAATGGACCTGAGCGATCTGGAGGTTAACGAAGCCCTGCCGGACAACGTGATCAATATTCTGCTGCTGGGCATCGATAACCGCAGCGTGCAGTTGGAAACCGGCCGGTCCGACGCCATGATCATCTGCTCCATCAACAAGGATACCGGCTCTCTGAAGCTGACCTCCTTTGCCCGCGACACCGCCGTAGTCATTCCCGGCTACAAAAACCGCAAACCCATCAACAATGCATTCAAGTTTGGCAGCAAGGACGGCGACCTGGTGCACGGCGCAGAGCTGGCCATGAAAACCGTGAACCGCAACTTCCAGATGAACATTACCCGTTATGTGGTTGTGAACATCCACGGCCTGGCCGACATCATTGAGGCGCTGGGCGGCGTGGACATGGAAATGACCAAGGCGGAAGCCTCCGCCATCAACTATGAGCTGTTTGTCAAAGAGCCCATGGACAAGGTGAAGCGCGACAAGCTGAAGCTGGAAAACGGCGTGCAGCACCTGGACGGCATGCAGGCCGTTACCTACGGCCGGATTCGTAACCTGAAGGGCCAGAACGACATCAACCGCAACAGCCGCCAGCGCGCTTTGCTGGAAGCCCTGCTGGCCAAGGTGCTGGACGGCATGGACTTTACCAAGCTGCTGGAGGTAATCCAAACCGCCCTGCCCTACGGCATTACCAACCTGTCTCTGGAAGAAATGGCTTCCCTGGGCATGAGCGTGATTTCCGGCGAAGCCATGCAGAACCTGTCCAGCGGCGGCGAAGTGCTTCAGCAATTCGGCATCCCCATGGAAAAGATGTACGGCTACAAGACCTTTGAAAACAAGAGCTGCGTGTACATCAGCGACAAACGCATGAAAACGACCCTGGAGGCCTGGCAAACCTTCCTGTACGGTCAAACCTATTAAGGGCCGGCCGTCTTTGTCAATTCCCGGCAGTGTGAGAGGACAACGGCCCCAACGGACGCAGCCATTCTGGGCAATCGCACTGCCGGCGGAGTGAAACGGGCGAGGGCAAGCCGTTCCCACTATGCTCAAACACCCGCTTTGTCTCTTGACAGCTAAAGGGCGCAAAAAGCCGGGCTGCCAAACGCAAGGATGTGCGTTTGGCCTGAAGGAACCTCAAGCGCGCTCTGGCGGAAACCGGCGAGTCTCATTCCCTGCTGTTTAGGATTCCTTACTGTAAGCCTTGTTGTGCAAGCTTCCAGGCTGCCGAAAACCCTTGGGGGGAAATCGGCGGCGTGTCTGTCGGCTTCGGCAGTCTTGCACGGTAAGGCTTTCCTTATGCTCTTTCCTGCCCGGGCGCGGCGCAGGCACACATGTAAGCCTTGTTGTGCAAGCTTCCAGGCTGCCAAAAACCCTTGGGGGGAAAAATCGGCGGCGTGTCTGTCGGCTTCGGAATCAAAATAGGAGGGCTGCGGCCCTCCTATGCCTCCCAGGGGTTTTTCGACAAGCTGAAACCGCCGCGTTTCCGTTTCCAGAAACGCGGCGGTCTTTTTTTCATTTTACAATCAGGTTGCACAACCGGCCGGGCACAAAGATGAGCTTTACAATTGTCTTGTCGCCCACCAGGCGCTGCACCTCGGGATGCTGGGGCAGCTGAACCTGAGCGGCTTCACGGGTCAGGTCGGGACTGACCATGATATGGCCGCGTACCTTGCCATTCAGCTGCACGGCGATTTCCACCTCGCTGCGCTTCATTGCCGCTTCATCGTACTTGGGCCAGGGCTCAAAAACCAGCCCGTTGCCAAAGCCCATGGATTGCCACATTTCCTCGCAGATATGGGGTGCAACGGGGCTCAGCAGCAAAATCAGGGTGCGCAGCTCGTCCCGGGTGGCTCCGCCGGCGTTATAGAACTCGTTAACCAGGCTCATCATGGCGGCGATGGCCGTGTTAAACTTCATGGCCTCGTAGTCCTCGCTCACCTTTTTGATGGTCTCATGCATCAGAGGGGTCAGGGCCTTGGAATAGCCCTGGCCATCCTTCACCATGTCCTGAAGCCGCCATACACGGTCCAGGAAGCGGCGGCAGCCGCGAGCGCCGTTGGTGCTCCACGGAATGGCCTGGTCAAACGCGCCCATGAACATTTCGTACACGCGGAAGGCATCCGCGCCAATCTCGTTCACAATATCGTCCGGGTTGATGACGTTGCCCCGGCTCTTGGACATTTTTTCGTTGTTCTCGCCCAGAATCATGCCGTGGCTGGTGCGCTTCTGATAGGGTTCCGGTGCGGACACCAGGCCCTGGTCGTGCAAAAACAGGTGCCAGAACCGACTGTACAGCAGGTGCAGGGTGGTGTGCTCCATGCCGCCGTTGTACCAGTCCACGGGCATAAAGTAGTCCAGCGCTTCCTTGCTGGCAAAAGCCTTGTCGTTGTGGGGGTCGCAATAACGCAGGAAGTACCAGCTGCTGCCGGCCCACTGAGGCATGGTGTCGGTTTCCCGTTTGGCGGGGCCGCCGCAGTGAGGGCAGGTGGTGTTCACCCAATCGGTCATGGTGGACAGGGGGCTTTCGCCGCTGTCGGTGGGCTCATAATTCTCGACGTTGGGCAGCAGCACCGGCAGCTGCTCCTCCGGTACGGGCACGGTGCCGCAGTGAGGGCAGTGCACCACCGGGATGGGTTCTCCCCAGTAGCGCTGACGGCTGAACACCCAGTCGCGCAGCTTGTAGTTGATCTTGCGCTGGCCTACGCCCTCTTTTTCCAGCCAGTCGATAATGGCCTTCTTGGCCTCAGGCACCCGCAGCCCGTTGAGAAAACCGGAGTTCACCATCACGCCGTCCACGATATCGGTATAGGCTTCGTTGGTGATATCGCCGCCGGCCACCACCTCCACCATGGGGATGCCGAATTTCTTGGCGAAAGCATAGTCGCGGGTGTCGTGCGCAGGCACGGCCATAATGACGCCGGTGCCATAGCTCATGAGCACATAGTCGCTGACCCAGATGGGAATTTCCTTGCCGGTTACGGGGTTTACGGCACGCAGACCGCTGATTTCCACGCCGGTTTTTTCCTTGTTCAGCTCAGTGCGCTCCAGGTCGCTCTTTTTGGCGGCCTCGGCCCGGTAGGCCACGATGTCGGCATAGTTGGCGATATCGGCCTGATACTTTTCCAGCATGGGGTGTTCGGGGCTGACCACCATGTAGGTGGCGCCGAACAGGGTGTCCGGCCGGGTGGTGAACACCCGCAGCTTGTCCTCCTTACCGGCGACGGCAAAATCCACCTCCGCGCCCTCGCTGCGGCCAATCCAGTTGCGTTGCTGGGTTTTCACCGCATCAATGAAGTCCACATGGTCCAGCCCGTCCAGCAGCTTCTGCGCGTAGGCGGTGATCTTCAGCATCCACTGGCTCTTCACCTTGCGTACCACCTGGCTGCCGCAACGCTCGCACACGCCGTTGACCACTTCTTCATTGGCCAGGCCGCACTTGCAGCTGGTGCACCAGTTGATGGGCATTTCCGCCTTGTAGGCCAGGCCGTTTTCCAAAAGCTTCAAGAAAATCCACTGGGTCCACTTGTAATAGCCGGGATCGGTGGTGTTAATCTCCCGGGTGTAGTCAAAGCTGAAGCCCAGGCGCTGGAGCTGATCCCGAAAATGGTCGATGTTCTTTTTGGTAACCACGGCAGGATGCACATGGTTCTTGATGGCGAAGTTTTCCGTGGGCAGACCGAAGGCGTCGTAGCCGATGGGGTAGAGCACGTTATAGCCTTCCATGCGGCGCTTGCGGGCAATAATGTCCAGCGCCGTGTTGGAGCGGGGATGACCCACGTGCAGGCCGTTGCCGCTGGGATAGGGGAACTCAATCAGGCAATAGTACTTAGGCTTATCCGAGGGAAACTGCGCGTTGAACACGCCGGTTTCCGCCCATTTTTTCTGCCACTTTTTTTCAATGGCTTCCGGGTTATAGGCGGGACGTTCACACATGATGGTCACTCCTTTGTTGAAAGCTTCTCAATGCCCAAATCAATTCGGCGCAGGGTTTCTTCCTTGCCAATCA
Organism: uncultured Clostridia bacterium; assembly: GCA_934621485.1. Taxonomy (GTDB): domain Bacteria; phylum Bacillota; class Clostridia; order Christensenellales; family Aristaeellaceae; genus Limiplasma. Next base: position 3,333 of record CAKTUS010000109.1, on the reverse strand, counting down.
GATAGGCAATTTCGGTTGCGCCGCCGGGGGTGGAGGCCAGGCCGGAAATGGCGATGCGCACAGGCCACATGATTTGGCCGGTCTTCATTTCGTTTTCCTGCGCCAGGGCCATCAGGGCGGCCTTCACGTTTTCCTCGGTAAAGTCGTCAATGGCGGCCAGGGCGGGACGAGCCATCTGAAGGGCTTTCAGGCTGATTTCCGGGTCCGTCTTCATCTTTTTGTGGGTGTAGATCGCGATATCGTACTCCGGCAGTTCCGCCAGGAAGCGTACCTGATCGGGCACCCGGTTCAATACTTCGGTGCGGGTGTGCATCAGGGTGGACAGCATGGCGTAGTCGATGTTCTTGCCCGCCAGCGCCTTGTCAAACCAGGGGGTAGCCAGCTTCTGGTATTCCTCCAGCGGCATTCTGCTGATGTACTCATGGTTGAACCACACCAGCTTTTCGGTGTTGAAAATGGCGGGGGATTTGCTCAGGCCGCTCAGCTCGAAGGCTTCGATGAGCTCGTCCATGGTGAAGAATTCCTTGTCGCCATACTTTTTCACATCCGGGCACCAGCCCAACAGAGCGATAAAGTTGATGATGGCGTCCTTCACATAGCCTTCGTTCAGCAAATCCTCAAAGCTGGGGTCTCCGTAGCGCTTGCTCAGCTTGCGGCTGGCGTCCTTCATGACGGGGCTCAGGTGAATGTAGGTGGGCACCTCCCAGCCGAAGGCTTCATACAGCAGGTTGTACTTGGGCGCGCTGGACAGGTACTCCGTGCCGCGCATCACGTGGGTGATGCCCATCAGATGGTCGTCGATGACGTTGGCAAAGTTGTAGGTAGGCAGGCCGTCCGCCTTCATCAGCACGTTGTCGTCCAGGGTGTCGCAGGGTACGTCCACCCGGCCGTACAGCGCGTCGTCAAAGCCTGCGGTGCCCTCGGTGGGAATGTTCTGGCGGATCACAAAAGGTTCGCCGCTTTGCATGCGCCGCAGGGCTTCTTCCTTGGGAATGTGCAGGCAGTGCTTGTCGTACTTCCACTGTTCGCCGTGGGCTGTGGCTTCATCCCGGCGCTGCTGCAATTCCTCCTTGGTGCAGAAGCAGGGGTAGGCCGCGCCCTTTTCCACCAGCTGCATGGCGTAGGGCATGTACAGCTCCCGGCGCTGGGTCTGAATGTAGGGGCCGTAGTCGCCGCCCACATCCGGGCCCTCATCATAGTACAAGCCCGCTTCCCGCAGGCTTTTATAGATCAGCTCCACAGCGCCCGGAACCTCGCGTTCCTGATCGGTATCCTCAATGCGCAGAATAAACCTGCCGCCATTCTTCTTGGCGAACAGGTAGGTGTACAGGGCGGTACGCAGGCCGCCCAGATGCAGATAGCCCGTAGGGCTGGGAGCAAACCGGGTGCGAACGGTCATGGGGCGCCTCCTTCATGAGCTCATTAAAAATAAAGCGTAACCAATTTCAAATTATACCGAATTTTGCACGTTTTGTCGATGGTTTGCCTTTCAAAAGTGGGAATTTCTTCGTGCCTTTTCCCCTGTTGCAGGCGGGACTTGTCTCCCCCTTGGCGCAGCATGACAAAAGCAGCGGTCAAGCAGTAAAAAATGCCTTCCGCCCAAACGGAAAGCGTGTTTTCCCTCTATATGCGCAGCGCAGACCCGCCCGTTGCGTAAAGGGTCTGCGCTGCTGTTTTTTCATTTCTTCGCGTTGGCGCTCTGCTCCATATCGGAACCAATGGCCAACAGCTCGGTTTGCAGTTCTTCAAAGGTCATGGAACCATCAGTGAGTTTTTTACGCAGCTCGGCGATTTTCTTTACAGTCGTCTCATCGTCGGTTACCTTTACCTCGGTGATGGTTTTGTCGATCGCCTCTACCCGCGACGTTACCATTTCCTTCAGCCGGTCGGTCATGCCCTCCTGATACTGACTGTCGTAGGTAACGCCTACCAGCGCAATGTTGCCGGCAACCACAGCTTCGGCGCTTTGCAGTTCCGACAGCTTTTCCACCTCTTCGCTTACATCATCCGACAGCCGCTGGGCATCCTCTACCGTAGTGACGCCCGTTTCAGCAACCGGCGTTTCCGTGGCGGCGGGCGTAATGTTCACCGTGGGGCTGGGAGCCATGGTAGCGCCGGGGGTGTTGGTAGCGGCAGGAGTTTGTGTGGGCATGGTATCGGCGTTGCTGGCGCAGGCCGTGAACAAGCCCAAACAGAGCACTGAGATTACCAGTAGAATCCATGTTTTTTTCATCCGTTTCGCCTCCTCGGGGCTTATTGTGCCCGGGGAGACGTAGCGTATTTGCGACAAACTATGGCAAAGCAGGCAAGTTTTTTGCGCCGATTCGCCGCCAGCACAGGACGCCGCAGGTTGACGCCGCTTTGCAGTCAGGCCGTCCAAAAACTCGCCTGCCGGCGAACTTTTTCCGCCGGAATATCGCTTGCCTGTTCGCCGAAGGCAATGCGCGTCGGTTTCGCAGTGGAAATCGGTGGAGCTCCGATGCTTCCCAGTTTTTTCGACAGCCTGGGCGTTTTACAAATTTTCTGGTTTTAACGATTACCGGCGCTGCCGCAACAAAAACCGTTGTTCGTCAGCTTACGCGCCGCTTGCCTTTTCCCATGCGATGGACAAAGCTTACTTAAACTGAACGGTAGCTGTGCGAAAGGTGTCGCCGTTGAAGAACAGGGAAAAATCATACGTACCCCTCGGGATGCTGCCGCCGTTATCCTCTTTCACCGCTTTCATGCTTTTGGTTACATCCAAAAACCAGCTGAAATGGTATGGACCGGAACAGTCCGTAATGGTCCACGCGTCATCCGTGCGATAGTAGCGACCATCAGGAGCCGTAACAATCAGGTTTGCCTCAACGGCCAGATAATTGATATTCTTTCCACTAAACTTGGCATAAATATAAAGGGTGTTTCCATCGGAAAGCAAGCTTTCAATCTGCTTCGCTTTAATTGATTTTTTAATGGTGGTACATTTTCCTTCGTTATTCATATCATACAGGCTTTTCCCCAATGGAACGCGGGCGTAGCCGAAATTCAACATGGACGGCTTACAGCCCTGTTCGTTCCAGTTGCTTCCGGAAAGCTGGAGATCGCTGATACTGTCGTCAGCAAGAGAAGGAACGGTCATCGCCATCACCGCGAACACAACGAGCAGGAAAGCCAACAGACGCTTTTTCATGGTTATACCCCTTTCAATTTTTACCTTTATATCCATTTTATCACTTTTGATTTTCTGCGTCAACGGCAAAAGATGTGAATCCTAAATCAACAGCATTTAAGAATCAGCCGAAAAGAATCCGCAAGAAAGAGTCAGGGTCAAGGCAGGCCCAGTAACGCCGCTTC
>CAKTUS010000108.1 GCA_934621485.1 uncultured Clostridia bacterium | reverse complement strand
GCGCTCTGGGGCTCCACATAGGTTTCCTGAAGCTGGAAGGTGACCGTGTCCGGCGTGGCAACGCCGTCCTGACTCACACTCACAGTCTGGCTCTGACCTTCCACCAGCTCATAGCCCTCGGGTGCAAAGCCCGTGTTGGGCATCAGCGTGGTTTCACCGGGCGCTACTTCCACAAAGTCGCTGCTTAGCACCTGGCCGTTATAGGCATAATTCACCGTTACCAAGGCGCTCTGGGGTTCCACATAGGTTTCCTGAAGCTGGAAGGTAACCGTGTCCGGCGTGGCGACGCCGTCCTGACTCACGCTCACGGTCTGGCTCTGGCCTTCCACCAGCTCATAGCCCTCGGGCGCAAAGCCCGCGTTGGGCGTCAGCGTGGTTTCACCGGGCGCTACTTCCACAAAGTCGCTGCTCAGCACCTGGCCGTTATAGGCATAATTCACCGTTACCAAGGCGCTCTGGGGCTCCGGACTGGGCATGGGCTGGGTAGACACATACAGCGGGTAGCTGGCCAGCCACTGCCCATCCTGATACACGTCAATAGTGGTAACAGCGGACGAAGCGTCTACCTGAGACGCATCCAGGACGCCGGTTAAGCTCTCCGCATACTGATAGGTCAGGTTCGGGTCGCCCTGAACCTCCACCCTCATCTCGTTAGTCAGCGCCTCCATGGGGAGGGTGGCCCAATAGATGGCCTCAGCGCCGTACAGACCGGCCTGGACCGCAGCGACTTGTTCCTGACCCTGATTGTCCGTATAGCGCAGCAGAACCGTGGGCAGGCTGCTTACATCCTGAGCCAACGCCAGGGTTGGCAAAACCAGCTGGCTCACCAGCATCAGCAGGCTGAGCATCAGGGCTGCCGCCCGTTTCACCGTTACTACAAAGGGGTTTTTCATCTATCCTTTCCTCCTGTCTCTCGGCCTTTCCAAGAAGAACCTATCGGATGGTTTCCAGAAATAAAGAACAAGGAATCCTGTGCCCTTTAGGGCGCGTGTTTATTGTACGGGGTTTGCAAACCACTGTCAAGAAAGGAAAACCGGAAGTTGTTTCATTGCCAAATGGCGGTTCTGCGGCTTCACAATTGCAAATTGCGGGTTTTTTCTCCCGCAAACAAGGGGTAGCGGGCTTGGATAGCGAATACTGTGAACATTACGCTTTGGAGGCGACCATCCATGTATGAAGATTTGCGGGAAACGCCCGTTCCCGGCAGTGAGGAAACCCTGTTTCACGGCGCGCTGATTGACGTGAGCCATTTGCAGGTTCGCCTGCCCAACGGCGGCACGGCTTTGCGGGAAATTGTTCATCACAAGGGGGCGGCCGCCGTGGTGCCCGTGGATGATGCGGAAAACGTGTATCTGGTTCGTCAGCACCGGGTGGCGGTGGACCTGATGACCCTGGAAATTCCCGCCGGCAAGCTGGATTACGTGGGCGAGGATCCGCTGCACTGCGCCGTTCGCGAGCTGGAAGAAGAAACCGGGTTGCGGGCGGAGCATATGGAAAAGCTTTCCCATGTGGTAACCACCCCGGGCTTCTGCACCGAAATGATTGGCCTGTACCTGGCCACAGGCCTGAGCCAGCACAAAGATCACCCCGATCCTGACGAGTTTTTGCATGTGGAGAAAATGCCCCTGCGCGAGGCGGTCAGCCGAGTGATGAGCGGCGAATTTCGCGACGCCAAAACCGCTTTGGGATTGCTGATGGCCTGGCAGAAGCTGCACGGCTGAGGGGCCCCTCCTGTTCAAACAACGACCTATGCCCCTGTTTCGTTCCCCAAATAATGAAAGTTTTTTACAAAAGTTTTGCTTGCACGTAACAAGAAAGGATATTTTTCATGTTTCGTTCCAAAGCCTTTGTTTTTCTGATGATAGCCCTTGTGTTTTTCCTGCTGCTTGGAGTATGCTTGTTGGTGCAGGGGCTTCGTCAGCCCCTGCCCGCCGTTCCCGGCGGCTTTGCTTTGTAATATTTTGGAAACAAACCTTAGAAAGGCGTTTCAGCCATGCAGACATTTGTAGAGGTTTTCGGCCATCTGCCTACCCTGCTTACTCCCCGGCTTATTCTCAGGCCCGCTCGCATGAGCGACGCCGAAGATTTATACGAATACTCCCGCGACCCGCAGGTTGCCCGTCACGTGCTGTGGGACGCCCATACCTCCATCCACCAAACCCGCGCCTATCTTCGCTACCTGCTGCGCCAGTACCGAAACGCCGCGCCCAGCAGCTTTGTCATTGCCCTGCGGGATAGCGGCAAGGTCATCGGCACCATCGGGTTTATGTGGGTGCAGCAGGACAACCGGTCGGCCGAGGTGGGCTACAGCCTGAGCCGCCAGTACTGGAACCGGGGCTACATGAGCGAAGCCCTGCGCGCCATTGTGGAATTTGGCTTTAGCAAGCTGCTGCTGAACCGCATCGAGGCCCAGCACGAAATTGACAATCCCGCCAGCGGCCGCGTTATGCTGCATGCCGGCATGAGGCGCGAGGGCACCCTGCGCCAACGGCTGTACAACAAGGGCCGGTATGTGGATGTAGAACTGTACGCCATTCTTCGAAGCGACTTTGAGGGAGGAATCAAATGACCGGCAAACCGCGCCGCGGACTGCTGCTGTTTTTGTGTCTGCTTTGCCTTTGGGGGCTGAGCGCTTGCAGCCAGAACCACTCCGCCGACTATGACAAGGCCATCAAACTGTTTTCCAAAGGTGATTATGCCGAGGCAGCCCGGGCTTTTGACAAGCTGGGCGACTATGCCGCCGCCGCCACCTATGCCGCCTATTCCCATGGGCTGGTGCTCTACGAGCAGGGACAGTACGCCGCCGCCGAGCCCTATTTTGAAAAATGCCGCGGCTTTATGTACGGCGAGGACCGCTACCGCTTCTGTCATGCCTATGCGCTGGAAGAAAGCGGCGATTTTGCTCAGGCGGCCTCCGCCTTTGAGGCGATGGGTGAATTTGAAAACGCACAGCAGCACTATCAGTATTGCCGCGCCCGGGCCGCTGAGGAAAGCAAGGACTATTCCGCCGCCCTGTTCGCCTATGAAGCGGCTATTCCCCTCAACGACGCGGAGGACAGGCTCTACAGTTTGCGGGGACAAATTTACAACCGGGCCATCGCCTTTCGGGAAGCGGGAGATTATGAGTCCGCCATCATTCTGTTTACCATGCTGGGCGACTACCTCAGCAGCGCCGACCAGGCGGTGGAGTGCAAGGACCTGCTGCGGGAGTCTCAGTACAACGAGGCCGACAATCTGGAAGCTCAGGGAAACTTGCAGGCCGCCTACACGCTGTTTTCGTCTTTAACCGGCTACCGGGACGCGGCCGAACGTGCGGAAGGCCTGGCTGACCGGCTGGGAATCGACGTTTCTGAGGGCATCAACGAATTCTGATGATTAGCAGGAGGGTTCTTTTTTCCTATGGCAAAACTGTATTTCCGATATGGGGCCATGGGCTCCAGCAAAACCGCCAACGCCATCATGGTGCGCTATAACTACCTGGAGCGGGGGCAAAGGGTGCTCATGCTCAAGCCCCGGCTGGATAACCGGGACGGCGAGCGTCTGGTAGCCAGCCGCTGCGGCCTGAGCTGCGAGTGCTCTTATATGGAAGATATTGACACCCTGGACATACGGGAATACCACTGCGTGATTGTGGACGAAGCCCAGTTTTTAACCAAGGCTCAGGTGGAGCGGCTGGTGCGCATTGTGGACGAGGATCACGTGCCCGTCATTGCCTACGGCTTGCGGGCGGACTTCCAGGGAAACCTGTTTGAAGGCAGCCAGTGGCTGCTGGCCTGGGCCGATACCATCGAAGAGGTGAAAACCATCTGCTGGTGTGGCAAAAAGGCCATTTGCAACGCCCGGGTTATCGACGGCCGGGTGGTGAAAGAGGGCGAACAAATCGTGCTTGGCGGCAACGAGAGCTATGTCAGCCTGTGCCGCAAGCACTGGACCAAGGGGGAACTGAGGCCGTGACCCGGGAAGAAGAAAAAATCATGGCGGGCGTGCTGTTTGCTCCCGGCGACAGCGAGTTAAGGGCGCTGAAGCTGCGGGCCCATAACCTGAATACCGATTATAACCAAACCTACGAGCATGAAACCGAAAAGCGTCGTGCCATCATTCAAAGCCTGCTGGGCAGCATCGGCGAGGGGTTCTTTTTTCAGGGACCCATCGCCTTTCATTACGGCTGCCACACCCATATCGGCAAGCGCTTCTTTGGCAACTTCAACCTCACCGTGCAGGACGACGCGACCGTGACCATTGGCGACGACTGCAATTTTGGCCCCAACGTGACCATCGTAACCCCGGTGCATCCCATGCTGCCCAAGGAGCGAAAAGCCATGCGCGCTGCCGACGGCCAATTGAAGCACCTGTGCTATGCCAAACCCGTAACCATCGGCAACGACTGCTGGTTTGGGGCCAACGTGGTGGTGTGCCCGGGCGTAACCATCGGCGACGGTTGTGTGATCGGTGCCGGCAGCGTAGTGGTGAAGGATATCCCCTCCGGCAGCTTTGCGGCCGGCAACCCCTGCCGGGTCATTCGCCCCATTACCCAGGCGGACAGCATGACCCAAAAACCGGATATTCTGGCCGGGAATACCGTTATCGAGGAGTAACGCCATGGTTTCGATTTTGATTTCCGTTATCTATCTGGCCTTCATCAGCCTGGGCCTGCCCGACTCCCTGCTGGGTTCCGCCTGGCCTGTAATGCAACTGGATCTGGCCGTTCCCCTTTCCTATGCGGGCGTCATTTCCATGATTATCGCCGGCGGTACGATTGTTTCCAGCCTGCTCAGCGACCGGCTCACCTGTCGGCTGGGCACCGGCCTGGTGACAGCCGTTTCCGTGGCGCTGACGGCGGTGGCGTTGCTTGGCTTTTCACTTTCCAGTGCCTTTTGGATGCTGTGCCTGTGGGCCGTGCCCTACGGCCTGGGGGCCGGCGCGGTAGACGCGGCGCTGAATAACTATGTGGCCCTGTACTATTCCTCCCGGCACATGAGCTGGCTGCACTGCATGTGGGGCGTGGGCGCATCGGTCGGCCCGTACATTATGGGCGCCTGCCTGGCGGGGAGCGCCGGTTGGCGCGGCGGTTACCGGGCTATTTCCGTTATTCAGGTTGTGCTGACCGCCGTGTTGTTTTTCAGCCTGCCCCTGTGGCAAAAGCGCCGGGGCGGCGGTCAAAGCGACGAAAGCGCCTCCAAGCCGCTTGGGCTGAAAAAGGCGCTGCAAATTCCCGGCGTGCCCTATGTGCTATTGGCGTTTTTTGGGTATTGCGGGATGGAAACCACCGCCGGTTTATGGGCCTCCAGCTACATGGTCCATCATCTGCATGTGGATGTGGAAACCGCCGCCCGGTTTGCCTCGCTTTTTTATCTGGGCATCACGCTGGGCCGGTTTCTCAACGGCTTTGTAGCGGACCGGCTGGGCGATAAACGGCTCATCCGTATCGGCGTCATCGTGGTTCTGGCGGGAATTGTCATGCTGGCCCTTCCGCTTGGCTCGCTTTTTCTGGCTCTGGCGGGGCTTGTGGTGATTGGCATTGGCTGCGCCCCCATCTATCCCTGTATCATTCACTCTACGCCCGCCAACTTCGGCCGGGAAAACAGCCAGGCCATTGTGGGGATTCAAATGGCCAGCGCCTATGTGGGCAGCACCTTCATGCCGCCTTTCTTCGGCCTGCTGGCCGGATGGACGAGCCTGGCCATCTACCCCTTTTATCTGGCGCTTTTCGCCCTGCTCATGCTGGCCATGACCGAACGGCTGAACCGACTGAAGCGCTCACGCTAACAGAAAGGACGCGCTTATGCAACAAACCTTTTTCGAGGTCCTACAGCCTTTGGCCGACCGTCTGCGCCCTCAAAGCCTGAATGAAATAGCCGGGCAGCAGCATTTGCTGGGCACGGGTAAGGTGCTGCGGCGATTGATCGAGCAGGACCACATCTCCTCCATGATTTTCTGGGGTCCTCCCGGCGTGGGCAAAACCACGCTGGCCCGGGTCATCGCCCGGCAAACCAGGTCCAAATTCATTGATTTTTCAGCCGTAACCAGCGGGATCAAGGACATTCGCAGCGTGATGCTGGAAGCGGACCACAACCAGATGTACGGCGAACGCACCATTGTGTTTGTGGATGAAATTCACCGCTTCAACAAGGCGCAGCAGGACGCTTTTCTTCCCTTCGTGGAAAAGGGGTCCATCATTTTGATTGGCGCCACCACGGAGAACCCTTCCTTTGAGGTAAACAGCGCCCTTTTATCCCGGCTGAAAGTGTTTGTGCTGCAAGCCCTGACCGAGGAGGATCTGACGGTGCTTTTGCGCCGGGCGCTTACCGACCCACGGGGATTTGGCGGCCAAACCATTCATCTGGAGGATGACCTGCTGGCCGCCATCGCCCGTTTTGCCAACGGCGACGCCCGCAGCGCCCTGTCCACCCTGGAAATGGTGGTGCTCAACGGCGACATGAACGGCGATGAAATCACCGTTACCCCGGAAACCGTGGCCCAATGCACCTCTAAAAAATCGCTGATGTACGACAAAAAGGGCGATCAGCATTACGACCTGATTTCCGCGCTGCACAAATCCATGCGCAATTCCGATCCGGACGCCGCCGTATACTGGCTGGCCCGTATGTTGGAAGGCGGCGAGGACCCGTTGTACATCGCCCGCCGGGTCACCCGCTTTGCCGCCGAGGACGTGGGACTGGCCGACCCGAGGGCCCTTGAAATTGCTGTGGCGGCCTATCAGGCCTGTCACTTCATCGGCGTGCCGGAGTGCAACGTACACCTGACCGAAGCAGTGGTCTACATGTCGCTGGCTCCAAAATCCAACGCCATGGAAGCGGCCTATCTGGCCGCCCGCAAGGACGCCTTGAGCCAAATGGCCGACCCGGTGCCCCTGGTGATTCGCAACGCGCCTACCCGGCTGATGCAGCAGCTGGACTATGGCAAGGGCTATCAATATGCCCATGACGCCAAGGACAAGCTGACAACCATGCAATGCCTGCCGGATTCGCTGCTGGGACGACGCTACTATCAGCCCACCGAGGAAGGGGTGGAGGGACGCTTTAAGGCCCGCCTGGAAAGCATCCAGGAATGGAAAAAGGCCCATAAGCAGGCATAGGGCTTTGCCCGGGCTGCCCAAAAAGCGCTCTTGGCGACAAATTGTTCTGCCGGAAGGGCTCTTTGCCTGCCGGCCGGCAGGAGCGGAAGGGCATCTTGCTGTGCAAGGCAGCCCTTTTACCGTACACGCTTCAGCTTCGAAACGTAAACCGGTGCAGGCATCTACGTTTTTCTGACGGCTTGAGGCATGGGCTTGCCCTTGCCCAATAAAAAGACGCGGCTTCTTTCTGCCGCCTGTTTCGCGAAAAAATTGCCGAATCGCGAAAATTTCCCCTTGACATTCCATCCTATGTCCGCTATAATATCACCTGTGCCTTGGAGGAACGGTGGTTTCCAGAAGGCCAAGTGAATATCTGGGTGTGGCGCAGTTTGGTAGCGTGCTTGAATGGGGTTCAAGAGGCCGGAAGTTCAAATCTTCTCACCCAGACCACGATATCCCGTAAGATACAGCGTCTTGCGGGATTTTCTTATACGAAAACCTATACGCATCATCCCTCAAAAACCGTCTTTTTCCCGGTTTATGGGGGCAAAACGGGGGCCGGATTTTCCCCTTGATAATAAAAGCTTCTCGCCAAGACCATGGAAAACCTAGAAATATAAGGCTTAACAGTCGTAAGGAACTATAAGTCTTGTGGTTCGGGCAGAGAACGGTGTGACCGTGAAGGTCACGCCGTTTTTCTGCGTCCAAGGGTAGATTCTGCAATCATGGGTTCTGCCAGCATGGGGATTTCCACCTCGTCCACGAAGTTGAAGAGAATCTCCACCTTCTGTCTGCGCTTGCCGCCAGACTTATCCGGTGCGTGAATGATGATCTTCTTGATGTACTCGTTGACAATCGTCTGCGTCAGCTCCGTGACATCCACATACTTTTTCGTCAGTGCAATGAAAGCGTCCAGATCGTCGCACATTGTTTGCCGCTGCTCGACCCATTCTTCCGTCGTTTCAATTTCGAGCTTTAACCGTTCCTGCTCCGCCTCATAATCAGCCGTCATTTTCTTATACTTCTCTTTGCTGATCTCACCGAGGGCATAATCCTCATAGAGCCGGGACATGACCACATCGAGGTTTGCAAGGCGCTTTCTTGCCTGCTCCACGCGCTTCTGATCTTCCCGGATGTCCCGTTCCTGGTCTGCGCGGCGATAGTGCAGCCATTCCTCCTGAAAGCCCTCCACGTCGCCGCGGATGTACTCGTTGACCGCCTGAATCCGTTCCAGCACCAGCTCCCGCAGTACATCCTCGCGGATATAATGCGCCGAGCAATCGCCGCGCCCACTCTTGTATTTGGAGCAGACGTAGTGATCCTGTTTGCCCTCAAAGCTCTTGCAGGTGGCAAAGTGGAGCTTGCCGCCACAGTCTGCACAATACAGCAGCCCGGAGAACAGTCCCTGCCGTTCCGCTTTTGCAAGGCGGCGTTTGTTTTTGCGCAGCTCCTGCACTCTGTCCCATTGCGCCTGAGAAACGATTGCCTCCTGCGTATCCGGTACGATGAACATATCCTCCGGATCATTGGGAATCCGCTTTTTCAGCTTGTAGGACTTGGAGTAGGTTTTGAAGTTGCAGGTGCAGCCGGTGTATTCCTGCCGTTCCAGAATCCCGACAATGGATTGATCCTTCCAGCCATACGGATTCTTTGGCAGCGGCTTTCCCTTGCGGCTGGCATACAAAGCCTTGGTCGTAAGAACCTGATCGCGTTC
>CAKTUS010000107.1 GCA_934621485.1 uncultured Clostridia bacterium | reverse complement strand
ACCAACAAAGAAAATGGAGGAAACCAACCATGTTTGAAGACAAGACTTTGGTATGCCGCGACTGTGGCAAGGAATTCGTGTTCAGCGCTTCTGAGCAGCAGTTCTTCGCCGACAAGGGCTTCCAGAACGACCCCACCCGTTGCCACGAGTGCCGCGCCGCTCGCCGCAATCAGCAGAACCCCAACCGTACCGAGCGCCAGTACTATGAAGTCATCTGCGACGGCTGCGGCTGCACCACCCAGGTGCCCTTCCAGCCCCGTGGCGACAAGCCCGTGTACTGCCGTGAGTGCTTCGAGCGCAACCGCAACAGCCAGTACTAAGCAATGCAACGCTCCTGCGAAAGCAGGAGCGTTTTTTTCATCCTCAGGCAGAGACAGCGCCCGTGGTTCTGGACACGGGCATTGCAGGCCGTCCAAAAAGCTCGCCAGACGGCGAGCTTTTCTGCCGAGAGGCGCTCTTTGCCTGCTCGCCGGGCGGCAAAGAGCGTAAGGAAAGCCCTGCTGCGCAGGACTGCCGAAACCGACGTACACGCCGCCGGTTTCGGAATCAAAATCGGAGGACTGCGGCCCTCCGATGCCTCCCAGGGAGCTGCAACCTGAACGCCCGTGTTTCTGACACGGGCGTTGTCGCTTTGAAAGACGTCCGTTTTGCACCGAAAGCCTTTGTTTTTCTCTGCTTTTTGCCAAGTTGCTTCTATTGCTTCCATCCCTGCGGCTCCGCAAGCTCACTTCTTGGCAGGTTTTAGCTTTTCCAGCTCCTTATGCACATCGTTCATCACAACCATGCAGGTTTCCAAGGCGCTTTCGTCGCACATGCCGCGCTGCTGCAAAACCAGCTCCGGGGTTTTGCCCACGGAAAAGCGCAGCCGGCTATCCGCCCGTTGAAGGGCTTCAAACAGCAGGCCCGGATCGGGCATGGCCTTTTCGTCCAGACGCATATGCACACCATCTGGCCGCAGGAACAGGTGGCTCACGCCCAGCAGCCGGGTTACGCCCCGCAGCTGAGCAATGCGCATCAGGGTTTCCACAGGCTTTGGCACATCGCCAAAACGGTCGATAAGTTCCTCCTCGATTTCCATTCGGCCCGCCTCGTCCTGAATCATTGCGATGCGCTTGTAAATCTCCACCCGCAGTTTTTCGTCCGGCACATAGTCCTCCGGCAAATAGGCGTCCAGCTTCAATTCCACCCGGGTATCCACCTCGGGCGTGGTTTCAACGCCCTGCACCTCGCTTACGGCCTGCTCAATCAGCTTCACATACATATCGTAGCCCACAGTGCTCAGGTGACCGCTCTGTTGAGGGCCCAGCACGTCGCCTGCGCCGCGGATTTCCAAATCGCGCATGGCGATGCGGTAGCCCGCGCCAAACTCCGTAAATTCCCGAATGGCGGACAGGCGCTGGTCGGCGGTTTCGGAAAGCATCTTGTTTTGCCGAATGGTAAAGTACGCATACGCCTGACGGCTGGAACGGCCCACCCGGCCGCGAATTTGGTACAGCTGGGACAGGCCGAAGCGATCCGCGTCGAACACAATCAGGGTGTTGGCGTCGGGCACGTCCAGGCCGCTTTCCACGATGGTGGTGCATAGCAGCACGTCATACGCGCCGGCGTAGAAGTCCAGCATAATATCTTCCAGGGCATGCTCCCGCATTTGGCCGTGAGCCACGCCGATGCGGGCTTCCGGCACCAGCAGCTTAAGGCGCTCCTGCATCTGCTCGATGCTGCGCACCCGGTTGTAGAGGAAATACACCTGACCGCCCCGGGCCAGTTCCCGGCGGATGGCCTCGCGGATGAGCACGTCGTCGTACTCCATCACGTAGGTTTTCACCGGTAGGCGTTCCTCCGGCGGGGTTTCCAGCAGGCTCATGTCCCGGATGCCCACCATGCTCATGTGCAGCGTGCGGGGAATGGGCGTAGCCGACAGGGTGAGTACGTCCACCCGGGTTTTCATGTGCTGAATACTTTCCTTATGGGCCACGCCGAAGCGCTGCTCCTCGTCCACAATCAACAGGCCCAGATCCTTGTACGTAACGTCCTTGTTCAGCAGCCGGTGGGTGCCGATAACCAAATCCAGCTCTCCCGCGCCCAGCTTGCGCACAATTTCCTTTTGCTCCTTGGCCGTGCGGAAGCGGCTGAGCATGTCAAAGCGCACCGGGAAGCCGGAAAAGCGCTTCTTGATGGTGTTATAATGCTGCTGCACTAAAATGGTTGTAGGCGCCAGAATGGCCACCTGCTTGCCGTCCACCACGGCCTTGAAAGCCGCCCGGAGGGCCACCTCGGTTTTTCCGTAGCCCACATCGCCGCACAGCAGCCGGTCCATGTTGCGGGGGCTTTCCATGTCCGCCTCAATCTGCGCCACGCTTTTCTGCTGGTCCTCGGTCAGCTCATAGGGGAACATGTCCTCAAACTCCTGCTGCCAGGGGTTATCATGGCTGAAGGCATAGCCTGTGTTCCTGGCGCGCTTGGCATACAGCTCCGCCAGGTCGAAGGCCAGCTTTTTCAGGCCGGCTTTTACCTTGCTTTTTTGTTTTTCCCATTCGCCGCCGCCCAGCCGGTTCAGCTTGGGCAGGCTGTGCTCCGCGCCGATGAACTTGGTCACCCGGTCAAACTGGTCGGTGGGCACATACAGCTTGTCGGTTCCCGCGTACTGAATCAGCAGATAATCCCGCTTGGCCCCGTCGCTGCTGAGCTGCACAATACCCTTGAAAATGCCTACGCCGTGCAAATCATGCACCACGTAGTCGCCGGGCTTCAAATCGGTAAAGGAGGCGATGCGTTCGCCGGCCGTTTGCTTTTTGCGGGCGCGCTGATAGGCGGTGCCGTAAATATCGCTGTCGCTGAGCAGCGCCAGCTTGGCCGCCGGGTGCACAAAGCCCTTTTGATAGGCTACCGGCAGCATCAGCACTTCCCGCTGAATCAGGTTGCCATCCAGCCGCTGGCAGTAGGCGGCGTATACCTTCTGATCCTCTAACGCCCGCTGCAAACGTTGGCCGCGGGCTTCGCCGCCGGTGAGCAGCACAATGGTGTAGCCGCTTTCCCGCCACTTGCCAATATCCTGGGCCAACGGCTCCAGCCGGCTTTGATAAGGCATGGCCGGACTGGCCCCAAAGGCGATGGCCTGGCTGGGATTGAGGCGGCCATAGGTGGCGATTACATCGCTGAGACACACACAGGGCCGCAGGCGCCAGTCGGCCAGCGCGTCGTCGTAGGAAAAGCGCAACCCTTTTTGCGCGTCAAAAGCGTCGCCGCGCAGACAAGCGTCGTCAAAATCCTCAACAAAGCTGTCCTCAGCAGCCTTCAGGCGGCCTGCAAACTGATCCGGCCGGTCCAAAAGCACAATGGGTTGGGTCAGGTAGTCCGTCGCCAGCGTCGTATCGGTCAGCAGCACGTTCATCCACATGGGCGCAGTCCGAATGGTCTGGCCTGCGGCCACCCGGTCCACATCGTCCAGGTGGCGCTTCCAGCCCAGCTCCATTTCGCTCACCTGCTGACGGGCGGGAGCGGCGTCGCCGGTTTTCAACGTATCCTCGGTCATTTCCAGAGCGTCCAGCCCGCTGAGAAAGCTGTCCAGACTGCCAAGACCGTCCGGGGCCTGTTTGTCGCTGAGGGGAACGGCGTCATCCGGCTGCATCATGTGGCCCACGCCTGCGCTGAGGGCCGCCTTCAGCCGTTTTGCGGCGGCGGCAGGGTCGTCAATCAGGCACTCCGTGGCCGGAGCGATGCGAGCGCTTTTCACCCGGGCAATGCTGCGCTGACTGATGCAGTCAAACCGGCGCAGGCTGTCAATCTCATCGTCAAAAAACTCGATGCGCAGCGCATCGGGGGCGTTGGCCGGGAACACGTCCAAAATGGAGCCGCGCATGGCGCACTGCCCCTGACCCTCCACCATGGCCACCCGCTCGTAGCCGCTGGCAATGAGCGTTTGCATCAGCTGTTCCGGCGGATGGCGCTCCCCCTCCGCCAGAGAGAGAACCCCCTGCCGAAAGCGTTTGACTGGCGCGCAGCGATCCAAAAGAGCCTCTACGCTCAGGCACAACACCTGCACCTTTCCCGCCGCCATGGCATCCAGCACGCTCAACCGCTGCCAGGTGCTTTCCCGGCTCATGGCGGCGCGGCTGAACTGTATGTCCCGGGGCGGCAGCACGGCGCAGCTCAGCCCCGTCAGGCGTTCTATATCCTGGGCGTGGCGCTGAGCGTTCAGCTCTCCGGCGGTTACCAGCACCACCGGCCGGCCGGTTTGCCAGCGAAGGGCCGCCGCCAGAAAAGGCCGCTCTCCCTCAGGAATCTCGCATACGGCGGTACAATCGCCGGGCTGTAAACGCTGCAGGAGCTGCTCCCACTGCTGCATGCCCTGATAAGCGGTAAACAATCCCTCGTTCATTGGGCCTCTCCTTCATCGGGCTTGGGCTTTTCCTTCTTGGGCTTTGGGGTGTTGAAATGACGCATGGCGCTTTCCACGCCGTTTTCAATGTAATCGAGAAGTGCGTCGGCAGCCAGGTCAAAGGCATGGTCGGCCACCTCTGCTTCCGGGCCGATGTAGTGGCCCAGCACCCAGTCCGCCAGCTCATAGCCTTCCCGCTTTTGCCCAACGCCTACCCGCAGCCGGGGAAAGTTTTCGTAGCCCAGACAGCCGATAACGGAGCGCATGCCGTTGTGGGTGCCTGCGCTGCCGCTTTTGCGAATCCGAAGGAAGCCCTGGGCCAAATCCACGTCGTCGTAAACAATCATCAGGTCCTCGGGCTGAATCTTGTACCAGTTCACCAGCTCCCGCACCGCTTCGCCGCTCAGGTTCATATAGGTTTGCGGCAAAGCCAGAATCACCTTTTTGCCGCCTGCAAAGCACTCGCCCACCAGGGCCTGCGCCTTGCTGCGGGAAATGCTGACGTCCAGCCTGCGGCTTAGCTTTTCCAGCACGTCAAAGCCCACGTTGTGGCGGGTATGAGCATATTTCTCTCCGGGATTTCCCAGACCAACAATCAGGTACATGGCTTTCTCCTTCGCGCGTTTTTTTCGTGTAACGCCCAGCGGCGAGGACGGTTTGCACCGCCCCCGCTTCAGCGTGGGTATTCTATCACACTCCGCCGCCCCTGCGCAAGGCGCGGCTTAAGGCTGGCCGGTCTTTTTCAGCCGGTACACGCTCAGCGCGTCCAGCCGCATTTCCTCTTCCCATTGCCAGTCCAGACCGTCGGCCTCCAGCGCCGCCGTCAAGCGGTTCACGGCCGCAGGGCTGTGGATGAGCAGACGCACCTTCTCGTCCGCCAGGTTCAGGGTATCCAGCCCCTGAGGATAGCCCAGCAGACGAAGTTTTTCCTGATAGGCGGCGCTGCGAATCAGCGGGCTGCACCACTCCACCAGATTCACGGGCGGCGTTTCGGTTTCAAAGGCGTAAAACGCCTGGGAAACATCCGTCACATACACATACTGAGGGTGCCGGGCGGCATAAACGTTGGCTTCATGGGCTGCGGCGGCCCGGTGGCGGCGGCTCAGATTGTTCAATACCAGCACGTCTTGCGGCTGCACAGCCACCGTAAGGACGGCGGCCGCCAGCAGCAGCGCCAGCCCAATCCATCGTTTCCGGACCGAAACCGCCTCGCCCCACAGAAAAAGCAGCGCCGTATAGCTGGGCAGGGCATAGACAAAGGCCACCCGGTCCGGCAGCCGGTTCAGCCAACCATAAAACAAAGCCACTACCGCCACCAGCGACGCTCCCACGGCAACAACCGCCAGCGCGGAAAGCCCGTCCCGTCTGCGCAGGAAAAGCACAAGCGCCCACAGGCCCAGGATTCCATAGGCCAGTGCATTCCAGCGAAATTCCCGGGTGTTTTTGAACATGCTCAGGGTTTTATGCGCAAGGGTCAGCGGCGCAGGCCCGGGATCGGCCGCCTCGGCCAGCGCCGCGATACGGTTCAGGGTTTCCGTGTTAAAGCGCCGGTCAAACAGCAGTTCCCAGTTGCGAAAGCACTGGCACAGTTCCTCCGTCCAGTCGGTGTGCTGCCGCGCCAGGCGATAGGTTTCATCGGTGTTGCGGTAGTCCAGCACCACAGCGCTGGCGCTGTCAAAGGCTTGGCTTTCCTGCCAGCCGGGCACCAGAGCCGCATGCAGCGCGCCATCCGCCAGCCACACCCCGGCGGTCAGCGCCACGGCAACCGCGCACACCATGAGCGCCGGACGTCTCCTCCGTGTCAGCCCCTGCCAAAGCCCTGCCAGCAGCGGCACCGGCAGGGCAAGCAGCCCGCTTTCCGGCCGCAGCAGCAGTCCGAAAAGCACTGCCGCCATCGCAAAGAAGCCGCACCACCGGCAGGCCCGCCGGCCTTGGGGCAGCGTGAAAAGGAGCGCTGCCGCCGCCGCGCCGCCAAAGCCCGCCGCCGTGGTAAATTGCAAATAGCAAACAAATTTCATGCCCACACCGGCATACAGCGCCAAAAACGCCGCCAACCCCAGCAGCGGCGACTGCCGCTTTTGCGCGCACAGGAAAAACAGGCTGCGCAAAATCGCCGTCAGGCACAGCCAAATACCGGCGCTCAGCAGCAGCGCATGCCACGGCACGCCGGGCCAGCGGCCGTACAGGCCCGCCAGCAAAAGGCCGTACCCATAGCTGGTAAAGCCGCTGCCTGCCGCGGGGCTGCCGGTAACGCCGCCGTTTGCCAGGCAAATAATGGTTTGATCATCGTTGGTTTGGAACACCACGTCGCTTAGGCTGTAGGTGATACAAGCCAGTAGCGCCACCGTCAGCAGCGCCGCCACCCAACGAGCCTTTTCGGTTTTCATCTTCATTCTGTTTCCTTGCCAAAGGGCCGGTCGAAAGACAATGCGGAAAGGATGACAAAAAAGGGAGCATACAGGAACAGATACCGCGGCCATACCTCAAACAGCAGCAGGTAGAGCGTCAATCCCAGCAGCGTTAGGGCAATAGCCGCCGTTACGGCCCTGCGCCGCCGCATCCAGGCGGCATAGGCGCACAGGGTAAGCACGCCCAGCCAGACAAGTTGAGCGACCGTTTCACACTGGGGGGCCCTCGATCCCTTTTTCAGATACAGGCTTCGCAAAAAGGCGCTCAGCCTGTCGGAACGCCGGGGGATTTCCACATGCAGAAAGCTGGTATGAGCGGCAAAGGTGCCGTCCGCATACGCCTTATAGGCCTTTGTGGCAAAAAAACGCAGGTTTTGGCCCAGGCTGCGGCTGAAAAGCCGCTCCTTGGCTTTTTGCAAATTGGCCTTCTGTCGTTCGGAAAGGGTGCTATAGCTCTGAGAAAATTCCACGTCTCCGTCGCTGTGACCGCCGTAGGTGGCCTCGTTCATGCCCAGCATCAGGTAGTGGGTCAGGCTTAGCTGCTGCTCCGGCCGGGCCGAACCGGCAAGGGCGGTAATCGACAGCCGCTCATACAGCCGCCCGGGCACGGCACCCAGCACCAGCGCGCACAAAACGGCCCCAGCCCGCCGCCAGAAATCCGCCTTTTTCCGCCGCTTTGCTTCCGAAAGGCCCTGCACCGCACCCAGCAATACCAGGGCAATAAACACAATAAGCGCCGTAGGCTTCACCGCAGCCCCCAAAAAGCACAGAAGTGAAATCAAAAACCATTTTTTCACCGGACGTTGGCAGAACAGCCACACATACAGCGCCAACACAGGGAAAAGGATTACAAATACATCCGTATAAGGGTACAGGATATAGGGGGACAGCGCTATCCAGCCAATGGCCAGCGCCGCTGCCCAATAGCGAGCCGTGACGCTTTGGGTCAGCCGGTACACGCAGCGCACCGTCAGGTAGGCGACCAGATTCAGCAGCACCGCATCCACATAGGGAAGCACCATATAGGGCACGCCCAATCCCAGCTTCACCGCCGCCCACAGCGGCGGAACCATTAGCAGCGTGATGGGCGCGTTGTTGGGGCACAGCCGGAAATAGTCGGGATTGCTGACTTCCAGTCCCCGGGCCAAGTCCTCAGCTGCTTGATGAGCTTCGCCCGGATCCCAGCCCAGATGGGTCCAGCAGCAGCGCGCCACCAGAAACTGAAGCAGCAGTACTGCCCCAAAAACGGCGCGAAGCAGCCAGATTTTCTCCCGGCGGGGCGCCTTTTCCCGGCCGCGCAGCCAAAACAGCAGAAAAATGCCCGCCAATGCCGCCGCCCAAAGCACCGTATTGCCCGCCAAGGTTCGTGTGCCCGCATAAGCCGCGCCAAAGGCGCTTTGCCCCAGCGTGAGCAGCGCCAGAATTGCCGCCAGCATCACCGCCGCGCCTATACATATCGCCCGACACACAGCGGGGTACAGCCTGCCGCGCTCCATGAGTCATTCTCCTT
This sequence comes from uncultured Clostridia bacterium, assembly GCA_934621485.1. Taxonomy (GTDB): domain Bacteria; phylum Bacillota; class Clostridia; order Christensenellales; family Aristaeellaceae; genus Limiplasma. Next base: position 508 of record CAKTUS010000107.1, on the reverse strand, counting down.
TCCATGTGTAACCAAAAAAGGCCGCCCAAGCTGCTGCCGGTGCGGTCGTAAGCCGAGTTCTGTCGTTGGACGATCATCTATCTTGGCCGCCTGTTACCAGGCGGTCGTAGCGATCTCTTTAGAAGCACGACGGGCCGCCGTATTGCTTCTGGTCGGATCTTGCATCGGGTGGGGTTTACAGCGCCTGCCTGTTACCAGGCCGCGGGTGAGCTCTTACCTCGCCTTTCCATCCTTACCCCGCGCCCAAAGCGCGGGGCGGTTTCTTTCTGTTGCACTTTCCTTGAAGTTGCCTTCACCGGTCGTTAGCCGGCACCCTGCCCTGTGATGCTCGGACTTTCCTCATGGACATGCCACGCGATCGCCTGGCCGCCCGGCAGCCTTTGTAGAGTAGCACGTTTTCCAATGCCTGTCAAGGTTTCGGGGGCTTCTCCGCAGGGCAACAGCATTTAAGAATCAGCCGAAAAGAATCCGCAAGAAAGAGTCAGGGTCAAGGCAGGCCCAGTAACGC
>CAKTUS010000106.1 GCA_934621485.1 uncultured Clostridia bacterium | reverse complement strand
GTTACTGGGCCTGCCTTGACCCTGACTCTTTCTTGCGGATTCTTTTCGGCTGATTCTTAAATGCTGTTGCCCTGGCGGTTTTACGGCCAAATGCATGAAAGCCGCTGTTTCGCTGTGGTTTGACAAAAAAAGCAAGGACCGCGTGCATAGCGTGCCGCGGCCCTTGAAACGGCGTATCTACTTTCCTACGCAAAAGTGAGAAAAGATTTCGTCCAGTAATTGTTCGTCCACACTGTCGCCGGTAATGCGTCCGAGCAGATACAGCGCCTCATGCAAATCCACAGCGGCCAGGTCCAGCGGCTGTTCGTTTGCCAAGCCGTCTCTGGCCTGGCGCAGCCGTTCCAATACCTCCCGGGCCACCTGCATGTGGCGTTCATGGGTCAGCATCAGCTGCTGAGGCAGACGGATGGACTGCCGCAAATAATCCCGCAAAGCGGCAAGGCCGCCGCCGTCTACCGCCGAAATACCAAGCACCGGCCGGCAGTCGGTCAGGCTTTCCGCCTGCGCAATTGCAACCTTGCTCCCCTTGTCGCGTTTGCTCAGCAGCACGGCGCAAGGACATGGCATTGGGGTTTGCAGCAGCCGCACTTCCTCCCGGTTTAATTCCTTGGAGCCGTCCACCAGCAGCAACGCCGCATCGGCCTGCTTCAGCGCTCCGCGGGCGCGCTCCACGCCAATTCGCTCCACCGCGTCGCCGCTTTCCCGCAGGCCCGCCGTGTCCTGCAAAATCACGCGAACGCCGTCCAGAGTGAAGCTTCCGTCCAGCACGTCGCGGGTGGTACCCGGAATATCGGTCACAATGGCCTTTTCTTCCCCCAGCAAAGCGTTAAACAGCGTGCTTTTTCCTGCGTTCGGGCAGCCGCATAAAGCCACATGAAATCCCTCCCGAATGATGCGCGCGCTTTTTTCGTCCACGGCGCTTTCCAGCATGGCAATCAGCTGGTTCAGCCCCTCCAAAAGGCCGTAGGTGGCTTCGTCTTCGTCAATTTCCTCCGGATAGTCAATGTGCGCCTCCAGGCCGGCCAGCAGCGTTTGCAGCCGGCTTTGAGCCTGACGCACGAACTGGCTTTGCCCGCCGGAAAGCTGGCGCTGCTCCGCTTTGAGCGCCGCCATGGACTGGGCGGAAATAACCCCCATTACCGCCTCAGCCTGCATCAGGTCAATTCGTCCGTTCATGAAGGCCCGGCGGGTAAACTCCCCCGCCTCCGCCGGCCTTGCGCCCAAGCGAATCAGCAGCTTCACTACCGCCGCCGACGCCGCGCTGCCTCCATGGGTGTGAATTTCGCATACGTCCTCTCGGGTATAGCTGCTTGGGGCGTACATAACGACGCCCATAGCCTCGTCAATCGCTTCGCTTCCATCCCGCACCTGCCCCGCCATCAGCCGGTGGCTCTCAAAAGGCGGTTTCCGCTTCGCATTATAGGGAAAGAAAACCTGTTCAAACAGCGCTGCGGCGTTTTCGCCGCTCAAGCGCACAATGGCAATGCCGCCCTCTCCGGCGGCTGTGGCAATGCCAACGATGGTATCCAGCATATGCCTGGCTCCTCCCGATGGGTTTTGCAACTGGCCGGTAGCCTTTTGCTCGTTTCTATGGTATCATGTTTTTGTTGTTTTTTCCACATGCTTTTCAGGGAGGCTTTTTTGATGGCATCCATCCGCATCCTGACGGCCCGGGCGCACCGGCTGCTTCAGCCCGTCGTGGAGGAACTGGGGCGGCGCAAGCAAGCAGGCGACGAGTGCATTTTGCTGGTGCCGGAGCAGTTGACCCTGACGGCGGAGCAGGAAATCATGAGGCGGCTGCAATTGAGCGGCCTGTTTGCCATAGATGTTATGAGTCCTTCCCGGCTGAACGAGCATGTGCTTTCCCTGACAGGACACGATGAGCGGGAGCCTCTTTCCGACGCGGGCCAGCGCATGGCCATCAGTCAGGCGTTGGAGCGGCTGGAGGATAAGCTTCCCTACTATGGCAGCCTGACCCAGCGGCGGGGTTTTGTGGAAAAGCTGTCAGCGCTGATTACCGATATGAAACGCGGCGGCATGACCCCGGAAGCGCTGGACGCTTACGCCGACACCCAACCGGAAGGCGGCGTTCGGGAAAAGCTTAAGGACCTTTACAGCATTTACGCCCAGTACCAAGAGGTAACCCGGGGCCGCTTCAGTGATAACGAGGACATGCTGGCCTATGTGGCCGCCCAGCTTGGGAAAAGCGGATTCCTGAACGGAAAGCATTTGTATGTATACGGCTTTGACAGCCTGCCCGAACAGCTTATGAAGCTATTGTGCGCCGCGGCTCCCCTATGCCAAAGCGTAACAGTGGCGCTTATCTGCGACAGCGCCGCCGCGCCGGACGGAGACCTGTACGAGCCCATTCGTCAGGGAATCGCCCGGTTTCAGGCGTTGCTGACGCAAGAGGGAATGAGCGCTTCGATCCACCCTGTGCCAACGGCCGATCTGCCCTTTTTGGGGCCTGTTCGGCATCTGGACGAAACCCTTTTCGCCCGTCAGCCGCGCTCCTATGAGGGCGTACCGAACGGCGTGTTTCTTTCCAGCGGCCTTACCCCCTATGAAGAAGCGACTCTGATGAGCCGCCAGGTGCTTTTTCTGGCGAAGCAGGGCGCTGACCTGGAAAAAATGGCCGTGCTGTATCCGGAAGGCTACGAATTTGCCGTAAACGCCGCGCTTTCCGACAGCGGTCTTCCTTTTTATACAGACGAGCAGCTGCCCGCCCTTTCCCACGGGCTGGTGCGTTTTTTGCTGTGCGCCCTGCGCGCCATGGCGGAAGGCTGGCGCAATCGCGACGTGCTGGGCATGCTGAAAAGCGGCTATGCTCCCCTTTCCTTTGGGGAATGTTGCCAGCTGGAAAACTACGCCTATGCCTATGGCGTTGACCGCGCCCGATGGACGCGCCCCTTTACCCGGGGCCAGGAAAGCCCTGCCTGCGAGGCCCTTCGCCTGCGCCTGATGGAACCGCTGCAAAAGGCGCGGTCGGCGCTGGTGGCGGCCCGCAGCGCAGCCGAATCCTTAACAGCCGTTTTTCAGCTGCTGTTGGATGTAAACGCCTATGAAACGCTCAAGCAGCAGGAAAAGAAGCTGCTGGATTGCGACTTTGCCGTCCGGGCCGGTCAAAACAGCCAGGTGTGGCAAATGCTGGTTTCTGTGCTGGACCAGCTGGCCCGTTTGGGCGGCAAGGCCCGGATTCCTCTAAAATACATTGCCACGCGGCTGGAATGTGGCTTTTCCGCCGTTTCCATCGCATCGCTGCCCCCGGCCAGCGGCATGCTGCATGCCGGCCTGCTGGGACACATGCTCACGGAGGAAGCCGACGCTGTGTTTCTGTTGGGCATGAACGACGGCGTGCTTAGCCGCTCTACAGACAGTCTGCTTACCCCGGAGGAACGGGCCAATGCGCAGCAGGAAACGGGAACCTTTTTGGGGCTGACGGATGAAAGCCGTATTCGCCTGGCCAAGCTGGATCTGAAGCGAGCCATGACCTTGCCAGGAAAGCATCTGTTCATCAGCTATGCCAAAACCGATCAGGCCGGCGCCGCGCTGCGCCCGCTTTCGCTGCTGGAAACCCTGCAAAAACAGCTGCTGCCGGGAATAGCGGATGGACGCCGTCTGGCGGAAACGCTGCCTTATTCTTCTACCCAGGCGCTAAACCGTCTCAGTCTGCTGCTTCGCGCCTATGCAGACGGAAGCGGCGACGCCGCGGATTGGCAAAAGCCGCTGGAGCAATTGCTTTCCTCTGCCGCCGCCCCGGAAGCGGCGCAATTGCTGAACGCTCTTGCCTTTTCAGAAGCGCCTGCGCCCCTTCGGCCGGACAGCGCCCAGGCGCTTTACGGTGTGGAAACCCAGTCTGTCAGCCGCCTGGAGCAGTTTGCCGCCTGCCCCTTCAAGCATTTTGTTACCTATGGCCTGCGGCCTCACCTGCTGAAGGAGTGGAAAATTGACCCCATCGAAACCGGCACGTTTTATCATGCCGGGCTCAACCGCTTCGCCCAGCTGGCCGGCAAAGAACCGAATTACCCCGCCGTTTCCCAAAGCCGTGTGGAGGAACTGGCCAATCAGGCGGTCGCACCGTTTCTGGAAGAACTGCTCAGCGGGCCCATGGGCGACGGCGACCGAAACGCCGCCCGCTTCCGGCAGGCCCAGGAAACGTTTCAGCGCGCAGCGCAGGTAATAACGCAGCAGTTGGCGGCGGGAAAGTTTTCACTGTACCAAACCGAAGCCAGCTTTGGCTACGAAGGCGGCTTTCCGCCCATTGTGCTCGTTTTGTCAGACGGGCGGGAAGTGGCTTTACGGGGACGGATTGACCGCGTTGATCGCTACGATACGCCCAACGCCGTCTATCTTCGGGTGATCGACTACAAATCGGCCCAGCAAAGCCTGGACGCCGCGCGCACCTGGTGGGGCCTGCAATTGCAGCTGCTGCTGTACCTGGACGTATGCGCCAGCGCCATTCCCGGCGGTAAACCCGCGGGCGCCTTTTACTTTTATGTGGGCAACCCGCTGCTGGAAAGCGAAACGGACGCGGCCGACATTGTGCAGGCCAAGCTGCGGGAAGTGTTTTACCTGCGCGGCATCACCCTGAGCGATGTGGAAATTATAAGCGCCATGGATGAAACCGGCTGCGTACTGCCGGCCGTGCTGTCCAAGGGGGGCGAGGTGCGAAAAAACGCAAAGGCGCTGGACGAAAAACAGCTTTCCGCTTTGCTGCGCCATGCCCGCCAGGTGGCCTCTGAGCTGGCGGAGCAGCTGCTAAGCGGCGACGTTGCCATTTGCCCAAGCTGCGACCAAAACCGCTCCGCCTGCGACCTGTGCGACTATCAGGCCATTTGCCGCTTCGACCCGGAACGGGACGCAATGCGGGAGCTTCCGGAAATGAGCATGGAGCAGCTGAGAAACAGCCTGGAAAGCGCAGATGGCCAGAAAACTGTGTAAAGGCGGCAAAGAAGGCATTGCCTTTCCCAGCAAACTCATGTATAATAAAGAACGTAAAGAAAGGCGCGCCGTCTATCGTACGCGCCCCTCGAAAAAACAAATAGCATGAAGGAGGCGTTACCCTTGATTCAGGTCATCTGCGGAAAAAAGGGATCGGGTAAGACCAAGCGCATTATTGACAGGGCTAACGAAGCAACCCAGGAAAGCAAGCACGATATCGTCTTTATCGACGATGATAATCGCTACATGTTCGACTTGCGGCACGAGGTACGGTTTATCAACGCCAGCGAGTATGAATTGGTAAACGACCAAATGTTTATGGGCTTTCTGTGCGGCCTGGTGGCCCAAAATTTTGACGTGGGCCTCATTTGCATCGACGCTTTCAAAAAGCTCATCAAGAGCGACCTGAGCACCACCGAATGGTTCTTCCAGCGTTTGGAAACCATTTGCCAGGGCCACAGCGTGGATTTCCTGCTGTCCATCAGCGAAGACAGCGCGGAGCTTCCCGCTTTTATCCAAAAATACGTCATTTAATGTCTCTGACATTGCGGGCGGCGGTAAGCCGCCTCAGGCCGTCAAAAAAGTTCGCCTGACGGTGATCTTTTCTGCCGAGAAGCGCGTATTGCCTACTCGTCTGCGGCTCGCCGGGCGGCAAAGCACGGAAGGACAGCCTTGCTGTGCAAGGCTGCCGTTCTTCGATACCACCCGGTGTTTTGACAGTCTGGGGCGGCGTAAGCCGCCTCTTTCTTTTACCTGTTTCGCAAGCACCTTTACAATTGCGCCGAAAAAAGGTATGATGAAACGGCGATTTGAAATACAGGAAGGTGAAAACCATGTCTTTCTTCTCCACACGCGGCGGCGCCTGCGCCACTTCTTCCCAGTCCATTTTGTGGGGGCTTGCCAAGGACGGCGGCCTGTATGTGCCCAGCATGTTTCCCCATTTGACGGAAGAACGGCTGGCTTCTCTTTGCGGTACCAGCTATCAGCATCAGGCGGCGCGCATCCTGCGCGATTTTCTGGAGGATTACTCCATTGCGGAAATTGAAAGCGCCGTAAACGCCGCCTACAGCGCCGAGCGCTGGGATGATCCGGCCATTGCTCCCATCAAGCCGTTAGGCCAAAACCTGCATGTAATGGAGCTGTTTCACGGTCCCACCCTGGCCTTTAAGGACGTAGCCCTGCAGCTGTTGCCCCATCTGCTGAAGCTGGCTGCTGAAAAAAACGACGAGCAGCGGGAAGTAAGCATTATTGTGGCCACCAGCGGCGATACTGGCAAGGCAGCGCTGGAGGGCTTTCGCGACGTGCCCGGCACAAGCTGCTCCGTATTCTACCCCCATGGCGGCGTCAGCCGGGTGCAGGAATTGCAGATGGTAACCACGGGCGGTCGCAACACCCACGTTATCGGCGTAAACGGCAACTTTGACCAGGCCCAGACCGGGGTGAAAAAGCTGTTTGGTTCCCCCGCGTTCCACGAAAAAATGGACGCCATCGGCCGGGTTCCTTCCTCCGCCAACTCCATCAACTTTGGCCGCCTGGTACCTCAAATTGTATATTACTACACTGCCTATACCACCCTGGTGCAGCGGGGAGCCATCCGCATGGGGCAAAGCGTGAATTTTGTAGTGCCCACCGGCAACTTTGGCGATATTCTGGCCGGCTACTATGCCATGCGCATGGGTCTGCCCATTCGCAAGCTGCTTTGCGCCAGCAACCGCAATAACGTGCTGACCGACTTCTTCACCACCGGCATTTACCACACGCACCGCACCTTCTTCCAAACCATGTCGCCCAGCATGGATATTCTCATCAGTTCCAATCTGGAACGGCTGCTGTATGAATATGCCGGCCGGGATGCCGCTTTGGTACGGGGATGGATGCAGCAGCTGAGCGAGTGCGGAAGCTTCTCCGTGGGCGCGCAGCGCTTGCAGGAAATGCAAAAAACCTTCTGGGCCGACTATGCCGACGACAACATGACTGCGGCGGAAATTCGCCGGGTTTTCGAGCGAACCCATTACGTCATGGATCCTCACACGGCGGTGGCTTCCCACGCGCTGATGAACTACCGTGCGCAAACCGACGACCACACCACGGCCGTTATCGTGTCTACCGCCAGCCCGTACAAGTTTGCGCCGGACGTAGCCCGCAGCCTGCTTGGCGAAGAAGCCGTAGAAGGGCTGGACTATTTCGCCTGCTCCGAAAAGCTGGAGCAGCTGTCGGGCGTGCCCATTCCCCCCCAGGTGCGCCAGCTTCAAACGCTGCCTGTACGCCACAACGCCCTGTGCGAGGCGGACGGCATGGAAGACGCGCTGCTTGCCGAATTGCAAAAATAACGCTGCGCCAAAACGCCCCCGGGAAGGAAAAGCTCATCCTTCCCGGGGGCGTTTTGATATGCCGTTATTCTTCCCCGGCTTCCGCTTCTTCAGCCATAACGGTTTCCACCAGCTCCAGCAGCTTGTCCCGTCCTGTCATATCCTCGCTGGAGAAAGGAATGATTTCCCACGGCTGCACGCTCAGAGCCCGGCAGATGGGCGCCAGGTGCTTCATACGCGCGCCTCGGCTGATTTTATCCGCTTTGGTGGCCACAACCGTAAAGGGAATGTCCATCTGGTGAAAATAACGGTTCATGGCCATGTCGTCCTGAGTGGGCTCATGGCGAATGTCCACCAGGTGCAAAACGTGAATCAGCTGAGTGCTTTGCTGGAAATAGTCGTCCATCATCTGGCCCCAGCGCATCTTTTCCGCCTTGTCCACCTTAGCAAACCCATAGCCGGGCAAATCCACCAGATGAAAGCAATCGTTGATTAAGAACACGTTAATCAACCGGGTTTTACCGGGCGTAGCGCTGGTTTTGCACAGTTTTTTCCGGTTGCACAGCGCGTTGATAAGCGAGCTTTTGCCCACGTTGCTCTTTCCCACAACCGCCAGTTGCGGCAGAGTAATGGGCGGCCGTTCATGATAAGCGGCCAAACTGGTAACAAAGGCAGCGTTTTTGATTTCCATCTTATGTTCCTCGATATGCGTTTGGCTTTACAGGCGCTTGGGGAATGGCAATCGGCGCGTCCACCCTGGAAACCATCGGGGGCTGACAGGTAAGGGCCGCGTTTAGCACCTCCTGCACCTCCTGCACCGGCTGAATATGAATGGCGCTGAGCACCTCAGGCGCTACATCCTCCAGATCCTTTTGGTTTTCTTTGGGAATAAGCACGGTCTTGATACCGGCGCGGTAAGCGGCCATCAGCTTTTCTTTCAATCCGCCAATGGGCAGTACCCGGCCCCGCAGGGTAATTTCGCCGGTCATGGCCACGCTTTGACGCACGGGAATGGAGGTGAGCGCGCTCACCAAGGCCGTAATCAGGGTAACGCCGGCGCTGGGGCCGTCCTTAGGCACAGCTCCCTCCGGCACGTGAATGTGGATGTCGTGCTCCTTGAAGAACGCGGAGGGAATCCCCCAGGGTTCCGAATGAGCGCGCACCCAGGAAAGCGCGGCTTTGGCGCTTTCCTGCATCACGTCGCCCAGTTTGCCGGTGAGCTGCAAAGCGCCCGTTCCCTGCATCACCATGCACTCCACCGCCAGCATCTCGCCGCCTACGGTGGTATAGGCCAGGCCGTTAACCACGCCGACGCGGTTTTCGTTTTCAAGCGGCTCCCGCATGTATTTCACCGCGCCCAGGTACTGGGTCAGCTTATCGCCGCCAACGGTGATTTCATCCTTCTTTTGCTCCAGCAGCTCCACCGTGGCCTTGCGTACCACTCGGGCAATGGTGCGTTCCAGCTCACGCACGCCCGCCTCGCGGGTATAGCCCTCAATCAGCTGGCGAAGCACACGGTCGTTCATGCGCACAGCGCGGGGCTTCAGGCCGTGCGAGGCAATTTGCTTGGGCAAAAGATGCTTACGCGCAATGCGTAGCTTCTCCTCGTCCGTATAGCTGGGTACCTCGATGATTTCCAGACGGTCCAAAAGGGG
>CAKTUS010000105.1 GCA_934621485.1 uncultured Clostridia bacterium | reverse complement strand
GATTGATTCCAAACGGGCGCTTCTGAGTATCCTTTTTATGCCTGCACAGGCTCTTTTTTCGCAGCGTTTTTCTGGAAACGCTGCCACACCAGCACCAGCGCAATCAGCACAAAGCCGATCAGATCGGTGGTCAGGCCGGGCTTAATCAGCATCAAGCCGCCGGCCAGGCTCATGATGGTCTGAATCCAGTTCAGCTTGCTGCTCCAGAAGCGTTCCAGCGCCATGCCCACGCCGAACATGCCGCCCAAAGCGGTAACGATGATTTGCAGCACCTCATACCATTTGCTGTTCAGCATCAGCATTTCCGGGGCGAACACAAACATGTAGGGCACCAGGAAAGCCGCGATGGCCAGGCGGGACGCTTCCACGCCTGTCTTGAGCGGGTCGGACTTGGCAATGGCCGCGCCCGCCATGGCTGCCAGAGCCACAGGCGGCGTAATATCGGCAATAATGCCAAAGTAGAAGGTAAACAGGTGAGCGGGCAGCAGCTCATAGCCCGCGCCAATGGCCGCCAAGTTGGCGTATACGCTTTCCAGACCCGGCGTACCCATCAGCGCTCTGGCCACCACAGGCGCCATAATGGTGGAGGTAATCAGGTAATTGGCGGTGGTGGGCACGCCCATGCCAAGCACGATAGAGGCCAGCATGGTGAAAATGAGCAGCAAATAGATGCTGCCGCCTGCCAGCTGAGTCAATCCTGCGCCCATTTTCAGGCCGATACCCGTCAGGGTAATCATGCCGGCAATGATGCCGGCCGCGCCGCAGGCCAGGGCCACGCCCAGAATAGAGCGAGCGCCGCCCTCCAGCGCATCCAGATAATCCTTGGGACGCATGGCGTTGGAGGCTTTCAGCACTTCCTTGGCCGTTTTGCCCTGTTTGCGGGCCAGCAGCAAATCCACAAAGGTTTTGGCATAGCCGCCCAACACGGCGCACAAAATGCCCACCAGCGGCGCAATGCTGTAGGTGAAGCCTGCGCCCAGGATCCAGATGATGGCAATCAGCGGCAAAATCAGGTAACCGCGTTCCACCAGAATTTTGCCCAGCCTGGGCAACTGGTCACGGCTCATGCCCACCAGACCCCGCTTTTTAGCTTCCAGGTCCGTAATGATATAAATGCCTGCAAAATACAGCAGCGCGGGCACAATAGCCGCCTTGACAATCACGGAATAGGGGATTCCCACCGTTTCCGCCATCAGGAAGGCCGCAGCGCCCATAACGGGCGGCATGATTTGACCGCCGGTAGAAGCGGCCGCCTCCACCGCAGCGGCAAACTCGGGCCGGTAGCCCAAGCTTTTCATCATGGGAATGGTAAAACTGCCGGAGCCTACCGTGTTGGCAACGGAGCTGCCGGAAACCGTGCCCTCCAGGGCGCTGGTCAGCACAGCCACCTTGGCGGGGCCGCCGCGGCGGCTGCCGGCAATGGCGTTGCACAGGTCGATGAAGAACTCGCCCACGCCCGTTTTCTCCAGGAAGGAGCCAAACAAAATGAACAGGAAAATGAAGGTGGAGCTTGCGCCAATAGGCGTGCCGAACACACCCTCCTGCGTGTAAAACAGGTGCTTGACGATGTTCTTGATGCTAAAGCCGCGGTTTCCCAGGAAGCCGGGCATATACTTGCCGAAAATGCCAATCAGCACAAAGCAGCAAGCGATGATGACAATGGGCATGCCCACCACGCGGCGGCAGCCCTCCAGCAGCAGCAGCACGCCCACCACGCCGATTACAATTTGATAGGTCTGGTAGGAAACCTGCCGGGCAATGGTGTCAAAGAACACCACGGGGTACAGGAAACACACCAGCGACAGCAGGGCCAGCACCACATCGTACCAGGGCAGCTTTTTTTTGGAAGCCTTGCGGCTGGCCGGGTACAGCAAGAAAGCCAGCATCAGCACGATGCCCAGGTGCAGCGGCCGCATATGGGTAGAGGGAATGATAAACCAGGTGGAGTACAGTTGGAGCAGGGAAAACAAAATGCACACGCCGCTGATGATCAGCCCGCGGTACCCCGTCAGGGTGCGGTAGGCGCTTTCGCGGTCATATTTGGACATGATCGCGTTGATTTCTTTTTGATCCACACGCTCCATACCGTCAACGTTCATGGGCTCGCTCATGAAGGGTTCCTCCTTAACAATAGGGATGCGGCCTTTCAGCAATTCTGAAAGGCCGCTCGGTATTTCCGGCAAAGACGCACGGCGTTAGTCCGCCAGCAAGCCCTTTTCCTTGAAATACTTCTCAGCGCCGGGATGGAAGGGAACGGGAATGCCCTTCACCGCGCTTTCCGCGCTGATTTCCGCCTTCTTGGCATGGCTCAGCTCGGCGGTGTCTTCGTACAGCACCTTGGTCAGGTTATACACCAAGTCTTCGCTCAGGTCCTTGGAGCAAATCAGCACGGCGCCCACGGCGGGAACGGTTACGTCCTCGGTCATGCCATTGTAGGTGCCGGCGGGAACCGTCACGGGCACATAGTAGGCGTACTCGGCGCTCAGCTTGGCCATATCGTCGTCGCTCAGGCCAATGAGCCGCACGTCGGTCTTGTTGGCCACTTCCACAATGGCGGTGTTGGGCAGGCCGGCCGTAATGAAGAAAGCGTCAATCTGCTTGTTCTGGAAGGACGTGGCGCTTTCATCAAAGCTCAGGTAGTGGGGGGTGATATCGTCCAGGCTGAGACCGGCGTTGGCCAAAATCTGCACGGCGTTAAAATACACGCCGGAGCCAACCGCGCCGATGGACACCTGCTTGCCCTTCAAATCGGCAATGGTCTTGATATCGCTGTCGGCCGCCACCACAATCTGCACCAGCTCAGGGTACAGATAGCCGATGGCCTGGAAGCTGTCGATGACCTGGCCGTCAAAGAAATCAGTGCCGGCATAGGCGTATGCCATAACGTCGTTCTGCACAGTGGCCAGTTCGGCGTCGCCGTCGTTAATCAAAATGATGTTGGCCTTGGAGCCGCCGGTGGACTGGGCCGTTACATCCAGGTCGGGAATCTTGCTCATCCACAGGGAGGCAATGTCGCCGCCCAGAGCGTAATAGGTGCCGGCAGTGCCGCCGGTGGCCAAGCCAAGATACTCCGTAGCAAATGCGGGAACGATGCTGAATAGCGTAACCAAGGTAATGACAACTGCAAGAACCTTCTTCATCTTCATTGGCCTCCCCTAAGAATGATTACGGATATATTATACACGATAAAATGCAGGATTTCAATAGCGAATTTTCATTTTTTCTGAAAAGAATTGTTTTTTGCCTGTATTTCAGCACTGATTCAGGCTTTTGATTGTTTAAGATTTATCATTTTGAATTTTTGTTTATTATTTCCTTCATTTTGAAAATGGAATAAGTCCTCTCAATACCATTTCTTCAGCAGCGCTTTTTCCACAGGAAGGCGGCTTGCCAATCCAGCCTTTCTACCTTATAATGGAAGTAGCGAGATTCCGTTGTTTCTCCCCCTGTCCATCTGCTTGCTCCAGGAGGATTTGTATGAAGAAACTGATCGTAGGGTTGTTGGCTCTGATGCTGGGAGTCTTTGTCCTTGTTTCCGCCACGGCGGAAGGCTCTGCGCAGCAGGGCATAATTTCCGCCGTCACGGTTGCCGGAAACCAGGTAACCGTTGTCTGGAGCGGCGAAAGCGCGGCCCGCGTTGCGCTGGAGGTTTACAATGACGATGAAACTGCGCTCATAGCGCAGCGCACCCTGCCGGCCGGCTCCGCCAGCAATGAAACAACCGTTTTTTCCTTTGACAGCCTGCCTGCCGACGGCTTTGCGCTGAAAGCACAGTTGCTGGATGAAAACGGCGCGCAGCTGGGAGAAGCCTTTTGGCAGCGGCGCTATACTTCCGAGGTACGGGCCCTGCTGCGCATGAAGCCGGAGGATTTCAGCAGTCAGAGGACGCTTCCCCTGTCTGCCTCCAAGTATGCCTCCGGCAGCTTTTTGGCGCTGAATGAAAACGTTACGCTGATTCAAACCGGCGGCGGCGTAACCGTGCAGCCGTCGGACGACGGATCTTCCTTTTCTGTTTCTGCCGGAAACAGCGCCCTGCGTGCCCAGCTCAGCGCCTTGCAGCCCGGCGCTATCCTCCTGATTGCCGACGGCAACGCCTATTCCGTTCTCCGGCTGCAATCCTTCACCCAAAGCGGCGAAAATTTTGTGCTGTACGCCAGTCCGAACCAGCCGTTTCTGGATGAGTGCTTCGACGCCTGCATGCTGGAAAATCTGGAAAAGAGCTTTCATTATGAAACGGACGTCAGTTTTCTGAACCTGTCCTTTGGCAGCGTAACCGCCACCCTGGTGCTGGATGTGCAAACCACCCTGGCCGTCAACGCCAAGAGGATGTCCGCCTATCTTTCCACGGTCATCGATTATCGCCTGGATGAGGTAAAAGTCACCATCACGTCCCCCACTGCCAGTGTGGAAAAAACCATTCTGGCCATTCCGCTGGGGCCGGACATTCCCGGCCTGGCCGGGGTGGAAATGGATGTGAACCTGGTGCTGGAGGCCACCGGCGCCGGTTCCCTGGTGTTTGAAACTGGCGGACGGCTTGGCCTGGAGGCGGGCTTTTCTCTGAAAAGGGGGCCGTATGTGGCCAACCGCTCCACCCTGCCTACCGTCGCCTTTAACGGTTTGGAGGTGGAGGGAGAAATCTTCGCCGGTCTTTCCGCGGGACCAGCCTTCCAGTTCTTCAAAATTTTAACCCTGAGCGCCTCGGTCAGCGGCGGCGTGGCAGCTACCGGACGGCTCAATACCATCGCCTATGCAGACCAAAAGCAAAAGTGGCATGCCTGCGAATCCATGAAGTGCCTGGAGGGGGATTTCAAGGCCCGCGTTTCAAGCGCAATCAGCCTGAGCGCCGGCCACTTCGGCCGTGCTCATTCCACCACACTGTACGAATCGCCTCCGTTGGGGTACTGGTATCATTCCTTCACCTTCGGCGACGGCCACATGACCCGGTGTCCCCATTACGGCTACCGGCTGAAGCTGCGGGTGGTCAACCAAAACGGAGCCCCTCTGCCCAACGCCAAGGTTTCCTACTCGCCCATTTCCAAGCGGTTTGACAGCCAGGCCAAGGGCGCCACCGACGCATCCGGCTCCTTTATCATGTATATTCCCCTTACCCAGACCAGCGACCCCAACAAGCTGGCCCCCACCCCCGTAACCCTGACAGCGGAATACACCGACCGCTACGGCCATCGGTTTTTGGTGAAGCAGCCTTTTGAAGAAAAAGGCTACAAAGAGGAAACCCTGGCTGACCCGGAGGCCGTGATTCAGGTGGATACCACCCGCTACAGCGTGCTTTTTGACGAAAACGGCACGGGAAAGACTGCCAACATGCCCGCCAATTTCTACATCTATAAGGCCGACGGTTCCAAGGTGAACCTGCCGGATAACGTGCCGGAAAAATCGGGCCGTCTGTTCCTGGGATGGAGCCGCAGCCCGGATGCGGAAAGGGCGGATTACGCGCCGGGCGGCGCCATCGAAATCACAGGGGACACCCGTTTGTACGCCGTGTGGCAGCTGAGCGGCGGCAACCGCTACCTGGTGCTGTACAACGCCAACGGCGGTGAAAACGCTCCCCCGGCGCAGCTGGCGTTTTTGACCGAGGACCTGGTGCTTTCCAGCGATACGCCCACCTGGCAGGGCGGAACCTTTCTGGGCTGGAGTTCCGACAAATATGCCGCCGAGCCGAACCCGGCCTACGCTCCCGGCAGCCTGTACACCGGCCGAAAAACCCTGACGCTGTACGCCGTATGGCAATATCATCCCGTTCTGGCTGCCTGCATTACCTATCATGCCAACGGCGATTCGGCCGGGCCGCTGCCCAAGCCCCAATGGGTGAGCGCCGGTTCCTGGGTGCGCCTGGGCGATGAAACGCCCCTTTGGGATCAGCAGCACCGGTTTTTGGGCTGGGATGAAAACGCTTCCGCCGCCCTGCCGTCCTACGGGCCCGGCGCTTACGCCTACATTTCGGATGATACGGCGCTGTATGCCGTATGGGACATTTGTTACCGCATCGTAGAAGGCGCGGACAGCCGCTGGACGCGCGGCTCTGCCGCACAGCTGCGCTTTGTGGCCGACGGCAATCCGGCCTATTTCCGTCAGGTACTGGTGGACGGAAAGGCCGTTGCTTCATCGCAATATGAGGTTTTCTCCGGCAGCAGCACAGATCTCCGTCTGCACGCCGATTACCTGCAAGGGCTGTGCGCCGGCAGGCACACGCTGCAAATGATCTACCGGGACGGCAGCACCCAGGAAGCGGCTTTCTTTATTGACCAGGTGCCGCAAACCGGCGATGACAGTCCGGTGGAGGGAATCGTCGCTTGGCTCCTGCTTTCCGGAGTCAGCCTACTCCTGCTGCTGCGTCGCCTGCGCAGAGCTGCTCTTTCCTAAGCCGTTTTTCCATGGAAAGCCGTCTATAAAGCTCTTCTGGGAGCAATCCTTTCAGACTGGGCGAAAGATTCTCGGCGGCTCCGAAGCCTTCCCTTTGTAGGTCGTCCAGGCGATACGATTCCCGTCAGAGGGCTGCGGCCCCTCTGACAACGCCCCGGTGCGGGTTTGATAGGCAGAGAAGCGTTCTTTGCCGATTAGAAAAAAGGGCAAGGCCACCGTCGTTTCAGAACGACCATCGGGGCTTCGGCCTCTCCGCTTCCACCCAGTGTTTTCGAGTCAGGGAAGGCCGAGACTTTCCACGGCATTTTTCCTTATTTTTGCACCCTTCCGAGCGAAACAGCCGCAGCTTGCTCGTCAGGCGGCAAGCCCTGCCGCGCCCGGTCTGTGAATCCGGCGTGCAGGGCTTTTTTCGTGCGCCCAGGGCGGCGCTTATTCCGTTGGATTTTTCTGGACGCCTTTCCTCACTTTTCTTCAAAAAACTTGAAAAATGGGCTTGACAACAGGAGTTAGCCGTGTTAAACTCTGCCGTGGTTAGGAATGATTAACTCTCCTAGCCATTCAAATGCCCCAAGTGTTAGAGGATTCTAATCGAAGGGAGTGTGAACGCAATGATGCCGTTGAGCATGGCAAACGTCGGCGATGCAAACATCATCAAGCGGATTACCGGGCGCGACGAGGTGCGCCAGCATCTGTCCGAGATGGGCTTTGTCGAAGGAGCCGAGGTCACCGTCATCAGCGAGTTAGGCGGAAACCTGATTCTTTCCATAAAGGAAAGCCGTGTGGCCCTGGACAAGACCATGGCTTCGAGGATCATGGTGTAAGCCCTTTTCGTACAACGCGAAGCCGGCACTAACAGAGAGGAGAAAAGGACATGCGAACTCTGAGGGACGTACAAATTGGTGAAAAGGCAGTCATCACAAAGCTGCACGGCGAAGGCGCGCTGAAACGCCGCATCATGGACATGGGATTAACCAAGGGTACCGAGGTGTACGTGCGCAAGGTGGCGCCCCTGGGCGACCCGGTGGAACTGACCGTTCGCGGCTATGAGCTGTCCGTGCGCAAGGCGGACGCCGAGCTGATTGAAGTGGCCGACTAATCATTCTGATTCCCGTTTTCATTCATTCGTTTTCGCAAGCAGCCAAAGGAGGAAATGTGTATGGCTATCAAAATTGCGCTGGCAGGCAACCCGAACTGCGGTAAAACCACGCTGTTCAACGCCCTGACCGGCTCCAACCAATTCGTAGGCAACTGGCCCGGCGTTACCGTCGAAAAGAAGGAAGGCCGCCTCAAAAAGCATGACGACGTAGTCATCATGGACTTGCCCGGCATCTACTCTCTGTCTCCCTATACGCTGGAAGAAGTGGTATCCCGGAATTATCTGATTACCGAGCGTCCCGACGCCATTTTGAACCTGATCGACGGCACCAACCTGGAGCGCAACCTGTACCTCACCACGCAGCTCACCGAGCTGGGCATCCCCGTGGTGGTGGCCGTGAACATGATGGACGTGGTGCGCAAGAACGGCGATAAGATCAACATCGCAGAGCTGTCCCGCCAGCTGGGCTGCAAGGTGATGGAGATTTCCGCCCTGAAGGGCGAAGGCATCATGGAAGCCGCAGAGGCCGCCATCGACGCCAGCCGCAACGCCAAGACCGTGCCCATGCACACCTTCTCCGGCCCGGTGGAGCACGCCATTGCCCACATTGAGGAGGCCGCGCTGCATAGCCTGCCCCAGGAACAGCAACGCTGGTACGCCATCAAGATTTTTGAGCGCGATGAAAAGGTGCTGGAGCAGCTGAAGATTCCCGCTGAAACCCTGGCCCATATCGAAAGCGACATCAAGGCCGCCGAAACCGAGCTGGACGACGATGCGGAAAGCATCATCACCAACGAGCGCTATGTTTACATTGCCGAGGTCATCAAAGCCTGCTACAAGAAAAAGAACGCCGGCAAGCTGTCCACCTCCGACAAGATTGACCGCGTCGTGACCAACCGCTGGCTGGGCCTGCCCATCTTTGCCGTGGTCATGTTCCTGGTATACTACATCGCCATGGTTACGGTGGGTTCCTCCGCTACCGACTGGGCGAACGATTGCCTGTTTGGCGACGGCTGGCATCTGTTTGGCAACGGCGCTGCCGAGTATGAAGAAGCTTCCGGCAATTACACCGCCGCCGCTCAGGCTCTGGAAGCCTTTGGCGTAGAGCTGGACACTGAGGCTGAGGACTTTGACGCCGCCGCTACGGTGGAACAGCTGAAGGCGCTCACCCCCGCTTCCGACACTGCCACCATCAACGTGCAGGACGAGGAAACCCTGGCTCAAACAGATATGACGGTGTACTACAGCCAGGTTCCCGCCGACGCTGATGAAGAAACCACCATTCCCATGAGCTATCTGGACGCGGTGAAGTATGTGGAGGAAAACGGCTTTGACGAGCCCGATCCTGCCAGCTACGGCACCTGGGTACCCGGTATTCCCGCGCTCATTGAAACGGGCTTGGACAACGTTGGCTGCGCCGATTGGCTCAAGGGCCTGATTCTGGATGGTATTGTGGCCGGCGTTGGCGCCGTGCTGGGCTTCGTGCCTCAGATGTTCGTGCTGTTCCTGCTGCTGGCCTTCCTGGAAGCCTGCGGCTACATGGCCCGTATCGCTTTCGTGCTGGACCGTGTGTTCCGTAAGTTCGGCCTGAGCGGCAAGAGCTTCATCCCGATTCTGATTGGTACCGGCTGCGGCATCCCCGGCATCATGGCCTCCCGTACCATTGAAAACGAACGCGACCGTCGTATGAC
>CAKTUS010000104.1 GCA_934621485.1 uncultured Clostridia bacterium | reverse complement strand
ACATGATTTTGGCAAATCGGATCAGCGCTTTCAGATTCATGCACCCAAACAATGCCCTCGCCAGAGGAAGCGCGGCCTTTAGCCCGATTTTCTGTCCGGGCGCTTTATAGGCGATGTATCCCTCACCGTTTTCACTGGTGGTATAAAGCATCCCGCTTCGCAGCGCCATGCGCACATAGCCGCAAATGAACGCCGCTGCGGCGTCCCGGCTCGGAAACGCATCTATCAGGCCCCGCTCCGCGCCGTAGGGATAGTAGCCGAAAGCGTGTCCGATGTCTTGGATGACGCTTTCATCCAGCGCCGTAACCTTTCTCATTCCGCTTCCCTCTTCTCCTTTTTTTCAAGAACGGCCACCGCACATGGAATTTTGCCCCTGCACAGAAGATACTCTGCATCCGCATAACCGGCCTCGGCAAAAAAGCGCTTGTACGTTTCCGGTGTAAACGCCCGCTTGAATTCCGCGCCCGCCCTGCCGATGACGCCCGATACGCTGTTGGTTTCGCCCTTGTCCGTCTGGTTCATATACGTGGGAATAATCATCCTTCCGCCGGGCTTACAGACGCGCTCCAGCTCGCGCAAGGCTTGATAGGGCTCATCCAGCAGGTGAATCACGTTTGCCGCGACAACGACGTCAAAACGATTGCTCGGGTAGGCAAGCCGCAAAAGATTCGCCTGCTCAAATGCCACGTTTCGGTATTTCCCGTATTTCTTTTTCGCCCGCTTCAGCATCTTTTCGGAAAAATCCGTGGCGAGCAGGCTTTGACATTCGGGCGCAATGACGCCGGTGAGAAGGCCGGTGCCGCAGGCACATTCCAACACCTGGCCGGTTGGTCCAATCAGCTCCTTCACTGCCGCGCACAGCGCACGATTGGCTTTTCTGTTGATGACATTGGCAAAAATGTCATACGCCCACGCAACCTTATCCCAAAACATCGTTTGCCCTCCACGTTATTTGTAGCCTTTGCCCTGGGAAAACACCGGCGGCCAATAGGGCATGGGTTTAGCGTTACACTTGAGCTTGAAGTCGCAGCAGCCGCCCTCCTCCATGCAGGTATGCTCTCGAAACAGCGGCGCGCCCACAATGCCGAACATCACATAATCCAGGTTGCACAGGTACGGCATGTACTCCTCATACCCGTACTGCCGGGCAAAGTTGGCAAGCGGACACACAAGGTTGTGATAGCTGAAATCATAATCTGCTTCCGGCGGAATCTGCGTTTGGGTTTCAAAGCTGCCGGGATTCTTAGCCGCATTGGCGGCGTTTTGCGCATCCTTTTTCCGAAACAGTCGGTTTAGCAGCCTGGGGTTTGTAAACAGCCTGTTCATAACCTTGCGCGCCAGTTTCGGCATTTTTTTCATCCGCCGCTCATAGGCCAGCGTCATCAGGCGGCCAATATCCCCCATCGCCACGCCGCGGCGTTTCAGGTATTCGCCCATTGCCACCAGCATATACGCTTCGGTCAGATTCTTTGTACCGCTCGCCTTATCGCCGCCAATGTAGGGAAAGCGCGAAAGCAGATCCCGCTCATAGATGATCCAGCTTTCCTCAAACGCCGCCTCATACGCCTTCCCGCCGGCGCTCTCCACCTCGGGGCCAACCAGCGCCAGAAAACCTTTCATTGTCTTTTTCAGCCTGCCGCGGTTCTTTTCATAATACTCATGCATGGCTTCGTCTCCTTACCGAGTGATGGGTGCCTTCAGTGAACAAGCAACGTCATAATTCCGGAAAGCGCCGCCGACAGCGCCGCCATGCCCGCTGTGCCAAAGAGCCATTTTCGGGCCTTATCATGGCGGGTGATGTAGGGTTTCAAATCCTCCGTACCGGGGATTGTCCACGCTTTTGTGTGTCCAACCCAATAGTCATCAACCAAAAAGCGGTCTATGAGATTCATCACCGACAGAATCGCAAACAGCTGCCAGAAGCCGGGGCCAAAGCCCCGCGCCCCGTTGACGGCATACACGCACACCAGCACATAGGCCATATAAGCCGGAATACAGCATGCTTTGAACGTCGCCTTGTTGCGCCGAATCCTTTCCCGGGTCGTCAGCCCCCGCTTTACGCACCGCTCCTGCACGTCCGGGCTATAAAGAAACACCATTCCCACAGCCCCCTTCCGAATCCCGAAGGCGCACACGAGCACCAGCAAAGCGCCCAGCCCGCTTCCTTCCAACAGCAGCTTCCAAATCATCCGGCATTCCTCCTACTTTTTCAATTGATCTGTGATTTTGGCAAAGTCCTCTCTTGCCTCTTTGAAGTACGGCAGCATACAGTAGCAATGCACCATCCCGGGACGGGCGAAGACGGTGTATGGTACCCTCGCCCGCTTACAGGCTTCTTCAAAATCCGGCGCAGCGCCATAGAGCACCTCGTCGCTGCTGTAATAGAAGTGAATGTCTCCCACGCCGGAAAAATCCCCTTGCGAGCCTGAAAGCATGTAATCCGGCACGTTTTCCCGCCCATGCCGCATGAATTTTTCCATCGTTATCATAAATGCGGAGTCAACGGCCACGTCTTTGGGGTTCAGCGCCTGCATCCGCGCCCTTTCTGCCTCGTTCCATGGCACTTCGCCGGGAGAAACCGCTACGATATGCCTCGGCTGCGGCAGCGGCGCGCCAAGCGCATTATTGTGTGCCGCAACGCCCAGCGCCAGCGCGCCCCCGGAGGAAAACCCGCAGGTGCTCACGTTCCCGCCGCCATAGCTTTCAACCATTCGGCGGTAGCACTCATAGACCATGTCGTAGGTTTCGGTAATACAGTGATCCAGGCACAGCGGATAGAACGGAAACCATACGTCGCAGCCGGTGTCTCGCACAAGCTTGCGCATAACCGGCAGGTCCCCCTTATCGGGACCAATCACCATGCCGCCGCCAAAAAAGTAAAGAACGGCCCGCTGGGACGGCGTTGGTTTTTCCCGCACAATCAGGCAGGGAAAGCCGTTTATCAGAACGGTTTCGTAGTACGCCTTGCGATCGGCGGGCGTAAAGACGCCTCGATGCCGGTTTTGTTTTTCAATCACCTTCCGGATTTCGTTCTCCGGCAGGCGGAACGCTTTTTTCGCTCCGGAGAGCTTATATGCGCCGCGAAGGAGAGCCGCCAAAACGCTCATGGCCTTACCTCTTTTCAAGCACCGTAATCCGATTGGAGATGTTCCGAATCAAGGGAATTTTTCCAAGCAGCTTATAAACCGGAACAAACGCCGCCATGCCCTCCACCAGGCTGTGTTCTTCAACCAGCCGGAAATCCGGCAGCAGCCCGGCAAGCGCCTTGCCGTTCTTGATTCCCCAGGTGAATTTGGCGTTGCTTCCCTCAATGGATTTCTCCTTGAAGCGCTTTACAACGACGGGGTTCATTGTCTCCACAAACACGGTTGCTTTTGAAAACCGTTTGGAAATGACGGCAAATATCCGTTTGACGCCGGTTTCCGACAGGTACATGGTGAGGCCCTCGATGACAACCAGTCCCCGCGCAGCGGATTCCTTGATTTCGCCGCCCCAATCGTCCATGGCCGACATGGCAATCTGCGAAATGGCGCCGCTTTCCGGCAGGAGCCTTTCACGAACGGCGATTGTTTCCGGCAGGTCGAGGTTGTACCAGTGAGCGTAGTCCTGCATGCGGTAACAACGCGTGTCAAGCCCGCAAGCAATGTTAACGACGACTGCCCCACGGTTTTGGGCAAGCCATGCTTGCGTCAGCCGGTCGAGTACAATCGTGCGGGCAATTACGCCGCTGTGCATGGCGGAATCCTTGTCCGCAAGAGAAAAGTCGTAATCCAGCCGTTGAAGGATTTCCTCGGCTTTGGGGTCGTGAATCGCCCCTCGTCCCCGGCTCTCCTTGGCGCGGGCGTAAAGGGTTTGCAGCATTGTTTCCGGCACGCCGGAAAGCTTTTCGTTTTCAGCCAAGCTTTTTCGCCTCCTTCTTCTTTTGCGCAGCCGCCCAAAGGGCATTGACCAGCATCCAAACACAAAGCGCCGCATTGCCGGAGCCCTGACTCAGGACGAAGTCCCACGTCGATACCTCTGCTCCGGCCGACTGGCGAATATCGGGAATCAGCACAAGCGGAAGCTGCAAAACCAGCAGATGAAACGCCGCCATCCAGCGCGGCAAAAACGTTTTCTTCGTCAGTATGGCAAAGGCGCTGACAAGCATAAGCAGCAGCATCCCCGCATAGGCAATCAGCATGACGGGCATCAGCCGGCTGTACTGCGTCTGAATCAGCGCCGCCGTTTCATTCCGTCCAAGAAGCGGCGCAAGCCTGCTGGTCCAGTCGGCAAGGCTGCCGATGAAGAAATGCACCACTCCGGCAGAAGCGATATAGACCGTGCCGCCGGCGAGAATCGCTCTTCGCGTTTTGGAAAACTGCGGCCGAATCTGAGTATAAAACGCTCTGACGGTGAAAAAGCCAAGCGACATGCCCGCCAGCCCTGTGGCAAGCAGCAGCGGCAGCCGCCAGGCTGCAAACGAACCGCTCAGGTACGCCTCTCGGGTAAACAGTCCGCTGTCGCCGGGGCTTGCCGGAACCACGCTCAGGCACAAATCCCCCACCAGCATCAACAGGGCTCCAAGCGCGCCAAGCAGGCAATCTTGCTTATACGATTTCCCTTCTAATTCGTTCATCCTGCGCCCTCCTTTCGGTTAGGATATGCTAACCATTCGCTTTTTGAAAAGCCGCCTTCCGGCAGCTCTCCGTTTTTTATGAAAACAATTCCGTGCAGGCGCCATGAACCAGCGTTTTCAGCACCTGCGGGTACAGTTCGCCAATCTGCGCCTTGTGAGACACCGTTAAAATCAACCCGCGCACCGTGGCGGCGGCCAGCTCCATACCGCCCCTTGGAATGAGCTCGTTCTTTTCAAGCAGCGCACGGACATGGGCCTCGTCGTCATGATAGTGTTCCGCCTTCACGGGCTCGGGAAGCCTGCGTAAAAGGGTTTCAGCATCATTTTCGATAAAAGCCATCGCCCCCGTTTCTGACATCCGCTTACACACCGCAAGGATGGCCGCCGTCACCCGCTCTGCCGGCGACAAGCGCTCGTGCTCATGAAGCGCCCGGTCCGCCACCTCGTAGAGCTCGGTATGAATATCTTCAAGAACGGCAAAAAACAGCAGTTCCTTTGAATCGTAGAATTTATAGAATGAGCCTTTTGAAATTCCTACAGCCTGGGTAAGCTGGTCAACGGAAGTCTTTCTCATGCCCAACGTAACAGCGCAACGCCGGGTTTCCGCAAGCAGCGCCTTCCGAATCTGTTCCGTTTCAAAATCGGTAAAAGCCAAATCCACACCTCCGTAAAAATGACCATAACAGTTCATTCAGTCATATCATAACATAGAGCCATTGCCTTTTCAATAGACAATTTGCGTTTCCGGCGAAAAAAGGCGCTGTCTAAAACCCGTGGCAGGGGTTTTTAAGCCTTGCCATGGTTTTTTTCCAACGTCTGTTCCGTCCGGCGGCCTGTCGAAAACCCCGGGTGGTATCGGAGGGCCGTATAGCCCTCCGATTTTCATTCCGAACCCGACAGCCGCCGGGTTCGGCAGTCTTGCGTGGCAAGGCCGCCGAAAAACCTATTATAGGAGAGTGCATGCCCGCGAACAAGGCTGCGCCGGTTCGCGGAAAAAGCGTTTGGGCTTCGCCCCTAAAGCCCCGGCAGGAGATAGCCTCTCCTGCGCTTCCACTTTTTTTGACGGTCTGAGAAAGGAATGGACAGTTTGAGAAAGAAATGATATGCTAATCCGGAAGGCGGCGCAAAATGGATGGATTCAATAAAGCCTGTTTTCCTGCGCCGGAATGAGCAAAAGCGTTCAGAAAGGACGAAGATTTTTGGCAACGATCAAGGATATCGCTCAGTTGGCAGGCGTTTCGCACGGCACGGTTTCCAACGTTTTGAACGGAAACGGAAAGGTTAGCAGCGCCAAGATTTTGGCTGTGCAAAAGGCCGCTAAAGAATTGGGCTACACCATCGATATCAACGCACGGCAGCTGCGCAAGGGCGGCAGCAACCTGCTTGCGGTGGTATTGCCGAATTTGTTTGACCGGCAATACAGCGATTTTTACACCAGCTTTGAAAACTATGCGCAGACCAAGGGTTTTCGGACCGCTTTGTACCTGTCGGAAAACAGCCGTCAAAAGGAACTGGAGCAGATTGAGCAAATCAAACAGGCCGCTCCCTATGGAATCGCTGCGGTAACCTCTTATGAAGGAAGCCAGAATATTTATGCGCAAACGGGGCTGAGCAGCGAAGAAATCCTGTATGTGGAGCATTGTCCGAACCCGGAATGCAATTCCATCGGATTTGACGATTATTCCTGCGGCAAAGCCTTTGGGGAAAAGGCCAAGCAGTACCGCTGTGTGGCTCTGGTGACCAGCGCCTCCCTGCGCAGTTCTCAGCAGGATTGTATCCGTGGGTTTCGGGACGCTTTGGCCCGCACGCCGGAGTGTTATGTGCAAACCTTTGAAAAAAATCATTCCATTCGGGCCGCTACGGTAGCCATGAGCATTTTCTCCTGCTATCCGCAGCCGGAGGCCGTGTTTGTAACCAACTACGGCATGGCCCAAAGCATCCGCAACGTAAGAGAGTGTTTTTTTCCGGAACGAAAGGTGCAGATTTACACCCTGTCCCCCATTTTTACCATGCCCGAAAACGATTTTATCAAGTATGAACTCAACTATCGCCTGTTGGGCAAAGAAGCGGCTCAGATGCTTTTGGAGCAGGTACAGAAAAAAGAAACGGGCAAGCATACCACGCTTTCCAATTACGGTTTCCGCTGCTGGGCGGCGCCAAAGGCGGGGCATGCCGAAAGCCTGACCATGCTCACGTTGGACAGCCCCACAGCCCATTTGATGGAAAACATGTCCCAGCTGTACCGGCAGTCTACCGGCACCCGGATTCATGTAAGCATTTTTTCCTACGACAGCATCCATGAGCTGCTCAGCAATTTGGATGCTTCCAATGTGTTTGATATGATCCGCCTGGACGCAACCTGGCTGAATTGGTTTGCCAAGCGCATTTACGAACCCTTTGACCAGATTGATCCAAACGCCGCCGAGCTGATGTCCAAAATGATTCCGGGCATTGCCTCCGGTTACGGCATGCAGGATGGAATCCTTTACGCCGTGCCGGAAACGCCCAGTGCGCAAATGCTTTTCTACCGTCAGGATTTGTTTGAGGACAATGTGTATCAGCGGCTGTACAAGGAGCGGTATAAAACAGAGCTTCGCCCGCCGAGAGATTTTCGGGAATTTAACCAGATTGCCCGTTTTTTTACCCGCCAGTTGAACCCCAATTCCCCCGTCGCCTATGGAACAACCATGACGCTTGGCAACACCGGCGTAGCCGCCACCGAGTTTTTAACCCGCTATTTCAGCCTGACCGACGCCCTGTTTGACAACGACGACCATATTCTTCTGCAAAGCCCGGAAGCCGTTCAGGCGCTGGAATTGCTCACCGAGGACAAGCAGTTTGCCTCTCCCGTATACTGCAACTGGTGGCGGGATACGGCCAAGCTTTTCGCTCAGGGCGACGTGGCCATGACCATTCTGTTCAGCAATTACGCTTCGGAAATGCTCAATCAGGAATCCAAGGTGCACACCAAAATTGGCTATGCCATGGTGCCCGGCGGGAATGCGGTTCTGGGCGGCGGCGTCATTGGGGTATGCCGCTACAGCAAGCACAAAAAGGAAGCGGCCAATTTCATCCGCTGGCTCTGCTCGGAGGAGGTTTCTACGGCCATGACGCTGCTTGGCAGCGTTTCACCCTGCAAGCAAACCTATGAAAACTATCAGGTGATCGATACCTATCCCTGGCTGTCCATGGCGCAGGAATGCTTCGCCACATCGCACACGCAGCGCTGTCCCCGAAGAACGGAAGGCGGCTACGACCAGCGGCAGTTTTTGAGTATCCTGGGGCTGAATGTGATGCAGGCCATTAACGGCACCATGGACGTTAAAACCGCTCTTGCCACGGCCGAGGCCAACTACCACCAAATTCTCCATCCCGCCAAAAGGAAAAAATAAGCCGGCCAGCGCGCCGGCCGATTCACTCCCCCGCCCGACCCGCCATTGCCGGCCGGGCGTTTTGGCGTAAAGAAATCATGCCTTTGCAAAACCGGCAAGCCTTTTGCTGCTTTCAGCGCCGGATGAAGATCCAGGCCGTTCAAAAAGGCTCTGGCAGTGAGCTTTTCAGGACCGGCGAAGCCGAAACCAACCTGCCGCCCGGCTGTTGCGTACAGCAAAGGGAGGGGTTGCAGGCCGGCCTGGCGAGGGAGCGTTTTCTCTCCCGGACTGCCGAAAAACCCTAAACGAGTGTCCGCGTCTGCGAATGTCGCAACGCCTGTTCGTGGAAAAAGAGTAAAACCTTGGGGCTCTGAAAGCCCAGGCAGACGCACGCTCTGTGAGCACATAGGCGTTTCGCGGCCCGCAGTCGGGGCGACAGGACTCCGAGCATTATCCTCCCGGCGATTGATCGCTCTCCTGCACCTTCGCTTTTTTCACAGTCCGAGAGAGCGCGCAGCCCCTCCGGCCCCTTCACAAAGCGGCTTCTTTGACAGGCTGAGCGCTTAGGGAATCGCCGAGCTCCATGATTTTTTCTTAGTTTTGAAAAAACAGATTGACACGTTCCAAAAATTTGTTATAATACAGATAACAACCTCGTAACCCCATCATGAAGGAGGAAAAACAATCATGAGAAAAATCCTGGCTTTCATTCTGACTCTGGTCCTGCTGGTCAGCTTTGCAGCTGTGTCCGCCGTGGCCGAACCCCTGAAGCTGACCATGTACTTCCCCGTCAACGTGGGCGGCAATGTGGCCAACCTGATCGACGGCATGACCGCTGAGTTTAATGCCGAGAACCCCGATATCCAGGTGGAAGCCGTTTACACCGGCAACTATGACGATACCGTCACCGCCATCCAGACAGCCATTCAGGGCGGCAATGCTCCCGACCTGTTTGTAAGCCTGGCCACCCAGCGCTTCACCATGGCCTCCACCAAAATGGCCATGCCTCTGGATGATTTGATCGCCGCCGATCCCGAAGGCCAGGCTTTCGTGGATGATTTCATCGACGGCTTCATGCTGGACTCCTATGTGGACGGAAAAACCTATTCCATCCCCTTCCAGCGCTCCACCATGGTCATGTTCTACAACAAGGACGCCTTCAAAGAAGTGGGTCTGGATCCCGAAGCTCCTCCCGCCAACTGGACCGAAATGGTTGAGTATGCCCAGAAGCTGACCAACGATAAGCGCTAC
>CAKTUS010000103.1 GCA_934621485.1 uncultured Clostridia bacterium | reverse complement strand
CTCCTGGAGTTTTTCCCGCAATTCTTCTATCTTCATACCACTCCATTATATCACTTTTTAAATGCTGTTGCCCTGGAAACGGTCCGAGTGGAACGGCGAAAAAAGCTGGAGTATATCGGAGAAACGGCTTTTGAAACCGGGATATCCGATAAGCTGCCGGCCGGCAGGCGAAGCACGCATGTCAGCCGAAAAACCGTCTGGAGGCGGGCTTCAGCCTGTCAAAGAGCCCCGGGTGGCATCGGGGAACCACGACTCTCCGATTTTGATTCCGAAACCGGCGGCGTGTACGTCGGTTTCGGCTGCCTTGCGCAGCAAGGCTTTCCTTACGCTCTTTGCCGCCCGGCGAGCAGGCAAAGAGCGCTTCTCGTCAGAAAAGAACGCCGTCTGGCGAGCTTTCAGGCTGTCGAAAAACCCTCTACGAGAGAGCGCGTCCGTGCACACGGCTGCGTTTGTTCGCAGGGAAAATGCTGTGGCATAAGGTTTAGGGGCTCCGCCCCTAACCCCCCGGAAGGAGGCGGTGCCTCCTGTACCTCCACTTTTTCAGCACATGAAAGAACGCCGTCTGGCGAGCTTTTTGGACGGCCTGAGCCTTGCACAGCAAGACTTTCCTTATGCGCTTTGCAGCGGGCAAAGTGCGCCTATCTGCGGAAAGGATTGCCGTCAAAAAAGCGATAGTATAGGAGAAACCGCGCCTGCGAACAACGCTGGGCTGGTTCGCAGGAAAAGTCAGGGGCTCTGCCTCAAACCCTGGCAGGCGACGGAGAAAAGCAGCGTCCAGTGGGCGCAACCGCCATAGGCGGTTGCGAACCGCAGGGGGCGTGAAGCGCGGGCGGGGTCCGACAACTGTCCTCCCGACGATTGAACCGCCTCTCTGACTTCTGTCTTCCACTTTTTTAACAACCTGAGACCTTCCCGAAAAAGCGGGAAGGTCTCGAAGAGAGTTATTGAAGATGCGCGCGCAATGCGTCGTACAGATCCTGGTTGATGCTGCCGTTATCCAGCAGAGCTTGCAGGGTGGCAGCTTCACCGCTCAGACTGTCGGTCAGCGCGTCGTACTGCTCCTGGGTCAGCACGCCTTCCTCATAAAGCGTTTGAGCCAGCTGGCTGTCGATGGCAGAGTCCGTCGCTTCCGCGTCCCGCTTGTCGCCGTTTACCTTGCCATTTTTCAAGCCGTTTTTGGCGCCGTTAACGCCGCCGTTGGTCATGCCGTTCGCCAGCCCGTTCTTTAATCCGTCCTTGGCGCCGTCGGCCAAACCGTTGGCCAGGCCGTTTTTGGCGCCGTTAACGCCGCCGTTCTTCATGCCGTTTTTCATCCCGTTGGTCATGCCATTCTTCATGCCGTTTTTCAAGTTGTTACGGGATTCGGCGGCAAAGGCGGTTCCAAACGCCAGGGTCAAAGCGCACAGCAGGGAAAGCAACGCAAGCAGCTTTTTGTGGTTTTTCATGATTCATGTCCTCCTCAAAATGATTTGTGCCTTTACAGAGTTTCTTTGTTCCTCTTGGAACAGGACTCAGTATAGAGGAGAAAGTTTGAAAAAAGATTGAAAAATGAAAAAAGAACGAAAAAATATGAAATAAAATCGAAACAATTATGGCATGTCATGGAGAACAACAGTAAACACGGTTCCCTTTTGCGGGTCGCTGTCTACCAGCAGACGGCCATGATGCAGCTGTACAATGCTCTGGGCAATGGCCAATCCCAAACCGCTGCCGCCGCCGGAACGGTTGTGGGAGCCTTCCGCCCGATAGAATCGGTCAAAGATGCGCTGCCGTTCCTGAGGAGGAATATAGCTGCCGGTATTGTGCACGCGAATGAAACGGCGGCGGCCCCGAGCGTCCACTGCCAAAGTGACAACGCCTCCGTGATCGGCATACTGGATGGCGTTGGACAGGAGAACAACCGCCAGCTGCTGAAGCAGCGCCGGGTTACCGTAGGCAAAAACGCCTTTAGAAATATGCATGTTCAGGGTTTTGCCATTTTCATAAGCCAGGCTTTCCAGCGGCAGAGCCGCCTCCAGCGCCGCCTGGCTCAAATCGAACCGTTCAAAGGAAAGCGGCTGCTTGTGCGCGTCCATACGGGCCAGGGTCAGCAGGTTTTGCACCAGCTGGCTGGCGCTGCGAACCTCGGAGCAAATGTACCCCAGGTATTCGTTTTCGCCATACGTTTGTTCCAGCACCTGAGCATTGGCGGCAATAACCGCCAGCGGGGTTTTCAGCTCATGACTGGCGTCCCACACAAATTGCTGCTGTTTGGTGAAAGCTTCCTGCACTGGCGCAAGAGTGCTGCGAATCAGCCAAAGCGCACCGAAACTCAACAGCAAAAAAGCAGCCGCGCCTGCCAGACAGGTGATGCGCAGCAGGTTTTGCACATTGGCCTCCTCCGCGCTCACATCCAGCGCCACAATCAGCCAACCATAGTTGCGCTCCTCTTTTCGCCAAACCTGAGCGCCAAACCGGCCCTGGCTGCCGCCGTCCTTCTCGATAGCCTGTACCAGCGCTTCCACCAGCTGGTTGTCATACAGCCCGGCAGTGTTGCTTTTCCACTCGTGCAGCTGGCCCTTTCGGTTCAGACGGATGGTGCAGGAGCCGGAAACCCGCGCCAGGGAAGAAGCGCGCACCTGCGGCAGGCCGGAAGCCTCCCGCCGGCTTGTTGGAGAAGGCTCCTCCGGGCCGCCGGAATCCTGCACATGTACGCTGTTGGCGCTGCCGGAAAAAAGCATGTCCAACGCCTGCTGGGTTTGTTTACGCAGCATATAGCCGTTGGACAGATTGATGGAGGCGACCACCAGCACCAGAATCAGCGCCAGCGTGGTCACGCTGCCCCCAATAAGCCTTCGTTTCAGTTTTTCAATCATGCGTTTTCTCCAGCGAATAGCCCACACCCCGCATGGCTCGAATTTCCACTTCCGCGCCGATAAAAGCCAGCTTTCGGCGCAAAAAGCTGAGATAAACGGCCAGCTGGTTGTACTCCGCTCCCTCCTCCAGGCCCCATACCCGCTCCAACAGCGTATCTCGAGGCAGAATTTGCCGAGGGTTTCGCAAAAACAGCTCCATCAGATGGTACTCCTTGGCGGACAGCTTGATGCTGCGCCCAGTGGCGACGCAATGCAGGCTGGCCTGTTCCCGGCTCAGGGAAAGCCCGGCGAAATGGGGCTGTTCCTCCACCGCCGTATCCCGGCGGCGGGTGAGCGCATGCAGGCAGGCCAGCAGCTCGCTTTTTTCAAAGGGTTTGGGCAGGTAGTAGTCCGCGCCGGCTTCCAGCCCCCGCACCCGATCGTCCAAATCGCCACGGGCAGTGAGCATCAGAACAGGCGTAGCAACGCCCTCCCTGCGAAGAGAATAGAGTACAGAAAATCCATCCATTCCGGGCAGCATTACATCCAGAATGATGACGTCGTAAATGCCGCTTAACGCGGCGTCCAGCCCTTCGGGACCGGTAAAAGCCGCATCAACGGCGTACTGCTCCTGCTCAAGCAGCTTGCGCAAGGCGGCCGAAAGCTTTTGTTCATCCTCTACCAGCAAAAGGCGCATGGCTCTCTCCTTTTCCGAGGAACTAGCGGTATTCGCCTACCAGCCGGTGATCCAGCCAGGCGGCGGGGTTGGATTGCCCCAGGGCCCACATCATTTTGCACACGGCGGCCTCGCTGGTCATGTCGCGGCCGCTTAAAATGCTGCCCTTGGCAAGCCCGTGACCCACTTCGTATATGCTCAAATCGGCTTTTTCATACAGGCACTGGCTAACCACCAGCACGGCAATGCCGCTTTGCGACAGCTGATCCAACGCCTCGACCAGATTGCGGCGAATGTAGTGCAGGCCGCCCAAACCGAAGGCTTCGATGACCAATCCGCGATACCCGGCGTTTTGCACAAAGCGCAGCACATCCGGCGAAGTACCGGGAACCAGCTTGAGCAAAAACACTCTGGGGTCGATTTCGGCGCGAAGCTGGTAAGGCTGGCCGGGAATCAGAGGCGCGTAGGGCTGAGGATGGTCAAAATGCACGCCTTCCACGTCGAAACGGCCGGCAGGCGGTTCATTGATACTGGAAAAAGCGTTCATGGAGGAGGTATGGGTTTTCACGCAGCGCACCCCGGAGATGAGCTGGTTGTCAAAGCTGACATACACGCCGGGCACGCCCGCCAGAGCGGCCTGAACGGCCCGCAGCAGGTTGAGCCGGCCGTCGGTCAGAGGATGCGCCATGGGCAGCTGAGACCCGGTTAAAACGACGGGTTTCCCCGCGCCGGCCAACATGAAGGACAGCGCAGCGGCTGTGTAGGCCATGGTGTCGGTGCCATGGGTAACCACGACGCCGTCATAGGCTTGGAGAGCGCCGTCCACGGCACGGGCCAAAGCGCTCCATTCTTCAGGCTGCATGTTGCTGGAGTCCATCAGAAAAACATCTTCAGCGACTACCTGGCAGGGCAGGCAGTCGCTCACCAGGTTCAGCAGATCCCGGCCGTGCAGGGTTGGGGCCAGCCCGTTTGCGCCGGGCGTGCAGGCGATGGTGCCGCCGGTGGCTAAAAGCATGATTTTTTTCATGAGCGCATCACCATTCTGGCGGCGTGTACAGGGTAATCCCGCCGCGTGCCCGGGTGGCCTTCAGATCAATCAGGCGCTGGTTGCGGCTGCCGCGGAAGTCCAATTCCAGCGAGCGCTCCGCCAGCAGGAAGGGTCCGTCCACCAGTACATCCGTCTCGTCAAGCAGGCTTCGGACGCCCTCGTCCGTTTGCGCCTTTTCCAGAAGCTGTTCGTAGGTGTAACCGGAATAGACCCATACGTTCAACCCCTTTTGGTGGGCTCTGCGCGCCAGCTCGGCGCAGGCAGCCGCCTGGGCGAAGGGTTCGCCCCCGGACAGGGTAATGCCGCTGAGCAGCGGGTTGCCGGTAAACTTTTTCTCCACATCATCCAGCGCCCAGACAGTGCCGCCCTCAAAGTCATGGCTTTGAGGGTTATGGCAGCCGGGACAGTGGTGCGGACAGCCCTGGGTGAAAATGCTGACCCGAAAGCCTGGACCATCTACAATGGAGTCGCCTACCAGGCCGTATAGACGAATGGTGTTGGGAGTTTCACTCATAATGACGAATCCTCTTTTCGTTTGGAGTGGCAGCCGCCGGCCATAGGGCAGCAGGAGCAGCCCGTGCAGCTTTTACCCCGGCGGCGCGCCATGCGCACAATCAAATAGGCGGCATAGCCCAGCAGCGCGGCGGGAATCAAGATGTTGAGCGCTTGCGCCAAGGAGAGCGCTCCTTTCCTTACAGGCCCAGCAGAGAGCCGATTTGATATACCAAAGTGGCGATGACCCAGGCCAGGCCCGTTTGGGCGGCGATGGTAGTCAGGGCCCAGCGGCCGCTTTCCATTTCCCGGCGCATGGCGGCTACGGCCGCTACGCAAGGCATGTACAGCAGCACAAATACCAGAAAGGATACGGCGCTAAGCAGGGAGGGGAATACCGTATGCAGAGCGGTGAGCATTTGGGCGCTTTCTGCGTCCACGCCCGCCAGCACCGCCAGGGTGCTGACCACGCTTTCCTTGGCCATCAGACCGGTGAGCACGGCGGTGGAAGCCTCCACGGTGCCAAAGCCGGCAGGGCGGAAAACGGGCGCGATGGCTCCGGCAATTACGCCCAACATGCTGTGCTCCATGCTGTCGGCGTGGGTCAGGCGGAAGGTGAAGTTTTGCAGGAACCACACCAATAGCGTAGCCAGAAAAATGACGGTAAACGCACGCTTGATGAAATCCTTGGCTTTATCCCACATCTGCCGCCCCACGTTAACGGGGGTGGGCAGGCGGTAAGCGGGCAGCTCCATGATGAAGGGCGCGGCGTCGCCGTGAAACACAAAGCGCTTCAAAAACAGGCCGGCCAGGATGGAAACCACAATACCGGTCAGGTAAAAAACGCACATGACCAACAGCTGCTGATCGTGGAAGAAGGCACGGGCAAACAGCGCATAAATGGGAACCTTTGCACCGCAGCTCATAAAGGGAGTCAGCATGATGGTGAAGCGGCGGTCCCGCTGGTTGTTCATGCTGCGGGCGCTCATCACGGCGGGCACGGTGCAGCCAAAGCCCATCATCATGGGAATAAAGCTGCGGCCGTTCAGGCCCAGCTTGCGCAAGGGCTTATCCATCAGGAAAGCGGCGCGGGCCATGTAGCCGCTGTCTTCCAGAATGGAAAGCAGCAAAAACAAAATCAAAATGGTGGGCAGGAAGGACAAAACGCTGCCCACGCCGGTGAATACGCCGCCAATGAGCAAATCATGCACCCAGCTGGCCACGCCCGCCTCCAGCAGCGCCCGGGACAGCAGGTCGATTCCGTTGTTCACCAGCGCGGAGAAGCCGTCTGCCAGGAACGAGCCAACAGGACCGAAGGTGATGAAGAACACCAGCAGCATCATCAGCAGGAACACGGGAATGGCCAGCACCGGATGGGTCAGCACGTTATCAATACGGTCGGTGAGGGAGTTGGGGTCGGTGCTGCCCCGCTTGTAGCAGGTGGACAGCAGCTTTTCAATGAAGCGGTAGCGGGTGTCGGCCATCACGGCTGCCCGTTCCATGCCCACGTCCTTTTCCATGGCGGTCAGAATCTCGCCGATAATGTGCCGCGTGTCTGCGGAGAGCTTGAGCTCCTCCTCCATGGGCTTGTCGCCTTCAAACAGCTTGGTGGCGGCGTAGCGCGGGGTAATGCCCAGGGCCATGGCGGGCTTTTCCACCAGGTGAGTAATGGCATGCAGGGCCTCGTGAGCCGCGCCGTCGCAAATGTCAAGCCGGGCGGGCAACTGGCGCTTTTCCGCTACCTCCATGGTGCGGCGCACCAGTTCGTCCAGCCCCTCGCCCTTGCGGGCGCAAATGGCGATAACGGGCGCGCCAAGCCCCTTTTCCATGGCTTTCAGGTCGATGGAGTCGCCGCGCCCGCGCACCTCGTCCATCATGTTCAGGGCCACCACCACAGGGCGGCCCAGCTGTAGCAATTGCAGGGTCAGGTACAGGTTTCGCTCCAGATTGGTGGCGTCTACAATGTTAATCACCACATCCGGCTTATCCTTTACAATATAGTTCCGGCTGACGATTTCCTCCAGGGAATAGGGGCTGAGGGAATAGATGCCCGGCAGATCCACGATGGTTACATCGGAATACTCTTCCGGCAGACTTTCGCCCTCTTGAGGCTTCACATGCCAGGGCAGGCCGATATGGGTTTGCTTGCCGTGATGGTGGTGCAGCAGGGTGCCGGTTTTCTGCTCCACCGTTACGCCGGGCCAGTTGCCCACATGCTGGTTGCTGCCGGTAAGCTGATTGAAAAGGGTGGTTTTGCCGCTGTTTTGGTTGCCGGCCAGAGCAAAGGTGTAACGCATAGAAAAATCGCCCGCCTTTTCTAAAATCGTTTGTGAGGAAAAGCTTATTTCAAGGTTACTTTACGGGCGTCATCCAGCCGCAGGGTCAGCGCATAGCCGCGAAGGTGAATTTCTACCGGGTCGCCCATGGGGGCGGTTTTTTGAAGCAGTACTTTCACACCGGGGGTAATGCCCATGTCCAGCAGATGACGGTGCAGGGCGTCCTCGCCGCCGATTTCGTTTACAATACCGGTTTCGCCGGGCTTCAGGTCTGCCAGAGTGCGGGTTTCGGGCATGGAGAAAACCATCCTTTCTGTAGGCGGCGCTTAGCGCACCAAAATAGGCTCGCACCCCTCTTCGCGCAGCCATTTGCGCAGTTCGTGTTCAATGAGGTCGGCGGCAATTTGCGCGCCGTTTTCCATGCGCAGCCGCATGCCCAGCTCCCGGGCCGCCACACCGTATTTTTTGGTAGTGGTAAGGCTGACCAGCGCCTTGGTCAGGCGGGAAACCGTCAGCCGTTCCCGGGGAATGGGGTTGGGCCCAATGCCCAGTTCCCGCGCCCGGTTGGCCCAGAAGGGCTGATCGCCGCCGAAGGGAATGACCAGCGTGGGTTTACCTGCCAAAATCCCGGCAGCCAGAGTACCTGCGCCACCGTGATGCACCACGGCGCTTACTTGCTGAAACAGCCAGTCATGGGGCACAAAATCGGTCAGGAACACATCGCTTCGCCCGCTGGTCAGGTCCGCGCCGCCCCAACCCTTGGCCAGCACGGCGCGCACGCCGCTTTTTTGCACTGCCTCCATCACAATGCCCAGGGTTTCATCCATGTCTCCGCTCACCATGGAACCAAAGCCGATGTATACAGGCTTGGGCCCATCCGTCAGGAAAGCGGCCAGGGCGGGATCCGGCTGGTAATCAGCCGTTTCGCTGTTATCCAGCCAGTAACCGGTCATGTGAATGTTGGCTCCCCACTTGGTGGGGCGGGGCATGACCAGAGGACTCATGGCATACAAAACGGGAATGGTGTGCCCGTTCAGTTCATAATTGGGGGTGGATTCCAGACGGCGGGGTGACATACCGTGGGCCTCGCGCCAGTCGGCCAGGTAATAGCGCTCAATGACGCTGATGATGAAATAGCCCAGCTGGTAGGAGGCCAGATTCCAGGCTTTGCCGGCCCGCTGGCCCGGCGCAGAAGCAATGGGCGCTTCCGGGTTCTGATCCATGGGGTAATAGTGGGTTTGGATGAAGGGAACATGCCGCACCTCAGCGATGGAGCGGATGACCTCGCCGAAATAGGTGGCGATGATGGCCTCGGCATCGGCGCAGGCGTCCTCGATATTCTTCAAAAACGTGCCGATGTAGGGCAGCATGACGTCTTTCACCTGCTTCAGGTACTGCACGCCGCTGGAACCGTTGAGAATATTGGCCATGAAGTTTTTTACATCGCCGGAAATGGGCCGAAAGCGCATTCCTTCCCGGGTAACGGTTTCCTCGAAAATGGCAAATGCGCAAACGGCAACGTTATGTCCGCGGGCCTGCAATTCACGGCCAAGAACGATATAAGGGCGCACATCGCCTGTGGACCCTATGCACACCATGGTGATACGCATGCGTTGACCCCTCCTTGGTAGTTCTATGCTCGCCGCCGAAAAAATAGCAGCTCATATTCCCTTCAGTATAGCGTATTTTGGAGCAAAATGCAATCCACGGCTGCGGCCTCAAAATCGCCGAAATGAGCAACATAGCCGAGACGCGCCCATGTTAAGGTACAATACATAGGAAACACAAAATGAAAGAAAAGAGAACCCAGATGTGGTAAGATAGAAGCGCAAACAGCCATCAAACACAGGAGGGTTCTCTATGGAAATGGTATCACAGGAAGCGTACTTTCGTCAACGGGTTTTAAACTATGCAGCAAAGCACGGAGTCACAGCCGCAGCAAACCGACACCACCTGAGCCGAAAAACGGTTCACAAGTGGAAAAAGCGGTACAATGGGACAGCAGAAAGCCTACAAGCTCTGCCGCGCACGCCCCATCATTTTCCGCGCCAGCAGACAGCTGCTGAATTGGAGTTGGTTAAACGATACGCAAAAAAGTACAAGGGCGATCCTCTGCTAGGCTATGAGAAGGCGAGGAAACACGGCTACAATCGCAGCTATG
>CAKTUS010000102.1 GCA_934621485.1 uncultured Clostridia bacterium | reverse complement strand
TGCGGCAGACTGCCAGCAGGGCAGCTTTTCACCCAGGAAAGTATGAAATACCGTGCCGCTGGTGTAGAGCGTTTGGAGCCTGTCCTGCACGTCCAGCGCGGTGAACACGTCCTCGGTGTAGCCCACGGGCAGGTGGCTGGAGTTGGTATAGTATGGCGTTCCGCCCGCGTGTGCGGTGATGATGTCGGGATAGCGAGCCTTATCGTGCTTGGCAAGGCGGTAGGCGGTGGATTCCGCTGGAGTCGCCTCCAGGTTGTAGAGGTCGCCATACTGCTCCTGATAATCGCTCAGCCGATCCCTCATATGCTTGAGTACCCGGACGGCAAAGTCCTGCGTTTCCTCGTGGGTGAGATCGTTGCGCAGCCAGCTGGCGTTTTGCCCCGCTTCGTTCATGCCC
Organism: uncultured Clostridia bacterium; assembly: GCA_934621485.1. Lineage (GTDB taxonomy): Bacteria > Bacillota > Clostridia > Christensenellales > Aristaeellaceae > Limiplasma. The sequence continues at coordinate 9,137 of CAKTUS010000102.1, read as the reverse complement.
ACAAGCCCGATGGTGGAGAAATGGTTATCGAAGCCGCCAAGATATCGCTTGGTGTAAGGGTACAGTCCCTCCTCCAGCAGTTTTTCCACCGTTTTGCGCTTGATCTTCAGGCTGCGGGCTGCAATGTCCATCATGCGGTCCAACCGGATGAAGAAGTCCGCTTCATCCTTGGCAAGGTATGCGATGCGGGGCAGATTGATGGTCACAACGCCCACAGAGCCGGTAGACTCGCCGCTGCCGAAGAACCCGCCGCTTTTCTTGCGCAGTTCCCTCAGATCCAGCCGCAGGCGGCAGCACATGCTGCGCACATCGCCGGGCTCCATGTCGGAATTGATGTAGTTGGAGAAATAGGGCGTGCCGTATTTGGCGGTCATTTCAAAGAGCAGGTGGTTGTTTTCCGTCTCAGACCAGTCGAAATCCTTCGTGATGGAATAAGTGGGAATGGGATACTGAAAACCGCGGCCGTTGGCGTCGCCCTCGATCATGACCTCGATAAACGCTTTGTTGATCAGATCCATCTCTGCCTGGCAGTCACCGTAGGTGAAGTTCATGGTTTTACCGCCCACGATGCAGGGCTGGCTAGCCAGGTCGGCGGGTACCGTCCAGTCCAGCGTGATGTTGGAAAACGGTGCCTGCGTTCCCCAGCGGCTTGGCGTATTGACCCCGAACACGAAACTCTCAATGCAGTGCTTGACTTCATTATAGCCGAGTTTGTCCGTGCGCACGAAGGGAGCGAGGTAGGTATCGAAACTGGAGAACGCCTGCGCGCCTGCCCATTCGTTCTGCATAACGCCCAGAAAGTTCACCATCTGATTGCACAGCGTAGCTAAATGCCTGGCAGGCGCGCTGGTAATCTTACCCGCTACGCCGCCCAATCCTTCCTGAATGAGCTGCCTGAGGCTCCAGCCGGCACAGTAGCCGGTGAGCATGGACAGATCGTGCAGATGTATATCTGCGTTGCGGTGGGCACTGCTGATCTCCTCGTCATAGATCTCGCTGAGCCAGTAGTTGGCGGTGATGGCGCCAGAGTTAGACAGGATCAGCCCGCCCACGGAGTATGTGACGGTGGAATTTTCCTTCACCCGCCAGTCCGACACCCGCAGGTAGTCGTCCACCAGCTTTTTGTAATCCAGCACGGTGGAGCGCATTTCCCTCAGCTTCTCCCGGTTCTTGCGGTAGAGGATATAGGACTTTGCCACGGCCGCATACCCGGCGCGCTGCAGCATTGCCTCTACGCTGTCCTGAATATCCTCCACGCCGATCGAGTTGCTTTTGATCTTGCCGGCATAGTCCGCCGTTACCTGCAGCGCAAGCAGGTTGATGATATCCGTGTTGTAGGGGATCTCTGCCGCGTCAAACGCCTTGGTGATGGCATTGGAGATGCGGGTCAAATCAAAATCGACTCTTTGCCCGTCCCGCTTAATGACTTGATACATATGCTCACTCCTCGCCTCGCAGCTGTGTGTTTGGAATATAGGGAAGTACGGCTTGCTGCAGCCGCCTCAGTTCATCGTGCGTATGCGCCTCCACGCCACCGGACACCAGATCGCCGGAGTCCACGAACGCCTGAAGAAAATAGTGTTTTGCGCCTTTGAGCCAGCGCCCGATCTCCGCCATATCCCTCTCCGTATGCAGTGGCTTGCAGACCGTCGTTCGGAATTCATACCCGGTTGCACCGTTCAGCAGCAGATCGACGCTTGCCTGAACCTGGGAAAGAATGTCTGTACCGCTGCAGGTCTCCGCATAGCGAGAAGGGCTGTTCTTGATGTCCATCGCCACATAGTCAAGGACACCATTACGAAGAAGCACTTTGAGCATTCCTGGATTCGTGCCGTTGGTATCCAGCTTTACGGCAAAGCCAAGGAGGCGGAGCTTTTCCAGAAACGCCGGAAGCTCCAGCTGAAGCGTCGGCTCACCTCCGGTGACGCATACCCCGTCCAGCTTTCCCTTCCGTCGTTCAAGAAAGGCCAGCACTTCCGCAACTGACATTTCCGATCCGTTGCCGCATTCCGGTAGCACAAGCCCTGGATTATGGCAGTAGGGGCAGCGCAGATTGCAGCCGGACAGGAAGACCGTGCAGGCGATCTTGCCCGGATAGTCCAACAGCGTCAGTTTCTGTATTCCGGCAATGCGCATGGCGATGTCCCTTTCCGAATGAAAAGCTGAAATCATGGTAAGTATACTATATATAGTGGCAGCTGTCAACACATAAGCGCTACATATTGTTTTTGAACAATTCTCTCTTCTGACGGGTCATCTCACGGCCAACGGGAAAATCTTCGGCGTATCACAAGATGAACCTCACCTTTGTCTGGCGACATACCTTCAGCTTTTGCGAGGGTGTTCGTTCGTCCGCGGTCTGGTTCGTCAGTACTGTTCGTGAGTGATTATTGATGGGTTTGCGCCCTCAATAGTCGATTCCTGCAGAGCCTGAACTGCAAGGCGATACGGCCAACCATAAAATCGCAAAATTGTAAAATTACGACAAGCTCAGGGAACATTTTTATGAGTTGGTACGTTTTAATAATAGCAAAATCACTGTACGACCTTTCACTTCTTCGACCTTGACCTTTCAGAAAGGAGCGGATTGCGTGAATAAACGCAAATTTTTATGGAGGATCACGATGACGGTTTTTGTAAGCTGCGCCGTTTGGCTTTCTGGTTATGCGCTTAGTGCAAATCGAGACGCCCAAAGCCTGCAAGGCTACCAGTCGGATTTATCTGTTCTGCGTGAACAGCAGGCAACGGCCACCGATCTGCCTGTCACGCCGGCGGCAATGGATTCCCAGACGCTAACGGCTCAGCCCACACAGGCTTCCGCCCCTCCCGCAGCAACTCCCACACCTGCCGCTGTGCCGGCAACGCAGGCAGTCCCCACCCTTGATCCGATTCTTGCTTATTATCAGGGTTTGGCAAAGCAAAATGCAGATATGGTCGGCTGGCTTCGCATTGAGGATACAGTGGTAGATTATCCGGTCATGCACACGCCACAAAAGGAAGAAAAGTATCTGCATCTGGATTTTGATGGTAATTACAGCAACGCCGGTCTGCCCTTTATGGATGACCAATGCGACCCGGCCAATCCAACCCTCAGCAAAATTCTCTTTGGACACAATATGCGCAGCGGACAAATGTTCGCCGTTTTGCATGAGTATGCGAGCAAGGATTTCTTGAAAGCTCATGCAGCCATTCAAATGGATACCTTGCAAAACCGTACCACCTATCAGGCCGTCGCAGTGCTGCCCCTGTTGCTGGTGGAAAACTCCAAGCCTTCCATGGCCTGCTATCGGCCGCTGGATACCTCTGTGCAGGCCAATGTAGATGCCTTTAACGAGTATTTGGAGCAATATGCCCGCATTCTAGAAGGCAAGATTGAGCAAAACGACCAGGTACTGGTTCTCAGCACCTGCGCCTATGCCAGCGACTATAACCGCTTGGTGCTCATTGCCCGAGCTCCTACCGAAGCAGAGGGGAGGGAATCAAAATGAAAAAATGGTTTGCTGTTTTGCTGAGTATGGTTTTACTGCTTTCCTGCCTAAGTCCGCTGGCCTTGGCCACGGAAGCATTGGAAGCGGCACCGTCACAAGCGGAAGAGCAGCCGTTTGCGTCCATGGCGGAAGAAAAGCAGACGGAAACCCATAGCGGATCAGAACACGCTACGGCTCCTCTGTCGGATATATCCCTGGAGTCCGGAGATGACCCTACGCCTACTGCGGTTTCTCAGCCGACTGCCGATCCCAAGCCGGCGTCCAACCCCGAGCCTTCCGGAAACTCTGCGCCCGCCACAAATCCTCCATCCGATGGCGATCTTGTAGTGGAAACCTATACCTCCGGCGATGAATACATTGTGGAATTAAATTTTCCACAGCTGAACAATGGAACTTCCTGCAAAAATGTAACCGTTGTGTTAACCGCCGAAACATCCAACGGCTCCACCAAACGACTGGATCAGAAAACCCTCCAGCCGGTATCTGGCGGCACAGCCAGAATTTCGTTTTCCCTGGAAGGGGTGCCCAAAAACTATTCCTTGTGGGCGAAGGCAACAGCTTACGGTTCCATAAATCTGAACTATGCTTACGACAAGCAGCTGAATGCCACTGCTGCCAAGGCGGATGCTTATGGGTTTATCTGCACCAACAGCCATTTGCGTTGTGTCATTGACGTAGAACTGCTGGTCGTTCCCGACGTCAAAACGATAATCCCAGAAGCTGAAGCCGATCAATCTTTGGAGCAAATACAGTCCGATGATCCCAATACCAATGCAGGCGGCGACGCGCCCCAGTCCGATGATCCTAATACCAATACAAACGTCACACCGAATCAGTCCGATGACCCCAACGCTAACACAAGCGGTGACGCAAACCATACCGATGATTCCAACACCAACGCAAACGGCGATGCGAATCAGGCCGATGTTCCCACTCCCAACGCCAACGCAAACGTTGACCCAGATCAGACCGGCAGTTCTGAGACAAATGGGCATGCTGAAAGCGACAAACCTCCTATGGATCCTCCAGCCGTAACAAACCTAACGGTACAGCAGGTCTGGCTATACAGCGGCAACGACGTATCCGCTTCCGGCGGCCCATCGATCTTAGCCAATGCCCAAAGCATTATCACCCTGCAACGCTCCGCCGATCAGGAAACCACCTGGGAAACAGTAACGGACGCCGGCGGTAATTCTGTACAGGCCGTGTTAAGCCGGGCCAACGGCTGGACGGCTTCCTTTTCCGATCTGCCTGCCTACACGGCGGACAACGGAAACGCTCTGATTTACCGTGTAGTGGAGGTAACTCCCGCCGGCTGGTATGCCGTCGGCATCCCGGTGGTGAAGGATGGCATTTGCATTCTGACGAACGTCATTACCATTTCCGACGCCCAAGTGATGATTGATAACACAACTCAAAACCCGGTACGCACCGCTACCAACGTTGGCGGTTACGTAGCTGTGGCGGGCGACAACTGGCAGTACGATATCAGCGGTTACGCCCTGGGCAAAAACACTGTAGCTTGGAAGAATGAGGTAAACTGGATTCACAACAGCATGTTTACCGTCAGCTATCAGGAAATCGGTTCTACCGACTGGAAAAACGTTGTCTGCTCTACCGGCAATATCAGCGCTCTCAAGCAGATCGACTACTTCCAATATGCCAATCTCTCCCAAGCAAGCAAAGACGGCGTTACCACGTATACGCTGACCCTGGCTCCCAACGCCGTCGATTTGCCCCTGTATACCAGGGTGGAGGTTTCCTTTGCCGCTACGCTGGCTGTGGAGAACACCACCTATAAAAATCGAGGCGGTCAGGTGGGAATTGAGGATTGGAACGACGCTTACAGCGGCAGGTCCGCCAACCTCTACGCCTCCGGCTATGCCAGTTCCGGCTACACGGTACGCAAAAACTACCTGCAAATCGGCACTCCTGGTCAGGTAAACGACCAGTATCATAAAAATAAAAAAGCTATCCGTATCCGCAATACCGGCGACTTCAAGGTGTATATAAGCACTGTTTTGGCCGGCGAGCGGGTGGAGGTACCTGTAACCGGCTCAGTGGTTGTGTACAAACGCGACAGCTACGGCAACCCCATCCATGTGTGCTATCGCTTTGACAGTTTGCCCATTCCATTGGATGTGGGCGTGCCTTTCCGAGCTTATGATTCCAGCTATGGCCCTCAGACAGGCGATCCCATGCCCTATGTGGCGGGCCTGATGGGCGTAAGCGGCGTCCTGCTGTTTGTTCTACGGGATGACAAGCGAAAAAAGTCGGTGAAATAAAATCACGCCCGCGCAGACCATGAAATCTGCGCGGGATATTAGTTTGTAGAAAATAGCTTTGTGGTGTCGGCTGTATGGGCTCTCGGTTGCTCTCGCGCTTTTGTCGTTCTGCTTGCAGGTCTCGTTTTTTCCCTTGAGCGGTTGACCGATTCCATATCACACCCACAGCATGTTGGCAGAACCGCTTTGATAGCTTTCCGTCTGTAGCCCTATCCGTGGGCGCACGTGCGCATCGGGCTTCTGGAGGGCTATATGTCCAACGTCTACGTGCGCTACGAAGGCTCTGCCGCCGAGGGCGGCGTCAACGGCGTTTCTCCTTTGCCGAGGGCGGAATGTTTCGGCGACTGCGACCTCCGAGAAAGCCGGGCGCTGCTTTTTGGCAAAACCCTGCGCACGCTGCCTGCCGGGACGCGTATGCATGTGCTGGCGCGCGTGGGCGACTGGCTCTATGTCTGCGTCCCCCGCGGCGATATCGGCTGGCTGATGGATATCGAAGGCGAATTTGGTTTTGTCAAGGGAAAAAAGGTGCGGCTGGGCTCATCGGGAATCCAGCTGGATTGGACAGAATAAATCTGCAAAGAAACGGAGGAACTCCGCCAGACTGTCGAAAAACTCCTGAGAGGTATCGGAGGGCCGCAGCCCTCCGATTTTGATTCCGAACCCGGCGGCGTGTACGTCGGTTTCGGCTGCCTTGCGCAGCAAGGCTTTCCTTACGCTCTTTGCCGCCCGGCGAGCCGCAGGCGAGCAGGCAAAGTGCGCTTCTCGGCAGAAAAGACCGCCGTCAGGCGAGCTTTTTTGACGGCCTGACGGAGAAACTCCGCGCATTTTAACGGGGTTTCTCCGTCTTTTTTTATTTCTGCACGTGAAGGATTAACTTTTCCTAAAAATTCCTTTGCCTCTGGATTGACATCTGCTCGAAGTATGATAAACTTGAATTAGAGAAAAGCCTGTGTGGGTTTGCTTGTCCAGGCTTGTGATTGATTAGCTTGCTGTTCTGTTCCTTGTATTGTATCGATTCTATTGCTCCTGTACGTTTTTTTCTTCCAATACTTCTGATGCCGTTTCTTTTCTGATGCGTTTCCGTTGTTACAGATTTATGATTTTGTATGAAAAAACAACAGACCTGTATGTGTAAGGAGGCGACGACATGACAAAAACCTTCCGAATACTTATGGCATGCTTGTTAAGCATAACGATGTTCGCAAACTTGTTTGCCACAGTTGCTCTGGCAGAGCAGACCGGTGAGCCGAATCATTCGTCTGCGGCTGAAACCCGGGAAACAGGCGTTGCTTCAACAGAAGGCGTTGAATCCGTAAACGAAGTGACGGTAACCATTTCGCTGGAGCAGGAGGCAGACAACGCTCCAACGGCTCAAAGCACCGGTGCAGGCACGCCGGACGATCCTGCGGTAACGGAAACGACGCAAACAACCACAGAGTCCGGCCCATCCGGCGAAGTCATAATGACAACCGTTACAGATACCGAATGGTTCGGCGTTTCTCCCGAAGGAGAGCCCCCTCCCGGAATCCTTGTTGAAGGGCAGGAACACAGCGAATCAGAAGAAACCGTGAGCCAGAACGGCGAACTGGTTCATGCAGAAAAAATGCGGGGGGGGGGGCAGACAACAATAGCTACCACCGCTGCTGAAACGGAAACCGAAATTCAAACGGAGAACGGAGTGGGACAAACTGGCGTGGGCGAGCCTGACGTCCATACCGAAGTGCCGGATGTTACCGTCACGCTAACGCCAGGCGGCGAGGAAACGCAAAGAGAAGACGCCGCCGCATGGTTCAACGAGGACACGCTAGGGCTTCCAAGCTGGGTTCGGCCAACCGGCGAAGCCGGGCCTGAATGGCTTACAGGGGGAAGCAGCAGCGAAGATAGCGGCGTCATTACCAATATTTTGGTAGAAACCCATGAACATGACACGACCTACACACGGATCATTTCTCTTCCCGACGGCACGGTGACAACGGAAATCGTAACCTGCAGACGGGACAATCAGGGGCGCATTACCGCTTACAGCATCCAGAAAACTCGAACCGAGTCCACGTCCGTTACCACCACGCTCCACTCTGAACCGCCCCCTCAGGCCGCTATTCACGCGGACGGAGGTTGGACGGAGCTCGAATATGAGCCTCCTCAGCCGCCGGCGGTACGACCGGATCCGGAGCTTGACGCGCAGGGGAACATATACAACGGCGAAATGCTGATGGAAATCCGCAATGAAAGCAACAACCTTGTCGGCTATACGGTGGCGACCATTGAAAACGGCGTTCCCGTCCGATATTCCAATCCTGTGCTTGGCCGCTATACTGCGGTGACTACTTATGTGGAAACACTGGAAAACGGCCTGAAGAAGCTGACCAGTACAAAAACCACGGTTGTTCGAAGGGAAAGCGACAGCAAAAGCGGGTCTGTTTCCGGCGGTTATCGTACCGTGACGGGCTGGATGGGACAGGTGGAGGATGGCTCGTCGTTCGATCCCGGCACGCTGACAACCTTCCTGCCAGGTGTCGCCAACGCTGGAGATGGAACGATCATTCTCAACAAAGATCTATACAACCGCCCTTATGTCCTCAAAGAATATAACGCATCGCTGGAGCAGCATTTTCAATGGCTGGGCGAATATGGTCTGGAAAGCGCCATTCGCATTAAGGCGGATGATGTCGATACCTGGCAGCCCCATCAGTTTGTTCTGCAAGGCGCCGACGGCCAAAAATACTATGTCTATTGCAGCGACTTCGAGGTTTCTCCGGCAGCGGGAGCGCCCTACAACATGCAGCGGCTGGAGGATGCGGACTTTATCGAGCATGAGGACAAGCTCCGCGCTATTGCGCTGAACGGTTACTGGGGCGTTGCGAACACCGGCTCCGATCCGTCCACGCCTTCTACCGGCAGTCTGGACGCCTTTCGTCAAATGCTGGTAGAGGCAAACATCGTAACCCTTGAGCAGTCAGCGCAAATTACGGACGGTATGGCGTTAGCCGCCACCCAGGCTGCCATCTGGTACTATGCAAACAGCGGAAGTACACGGCTGAGTCCAGATGATGTTGTGGGCAAGTACTATCAGGGCGGCAGCCTCTTCTCGATGACGGAAGCGGGGAAAAAGGAGATTGTGAACAGGATCTATCAATACCTGATCGGTATGGACGGTCAGAAAGCCGACGCAGGGAATACGCTGCTCACAAAGGACGACTTTGCGAAAGAAATCCGGCTGACCGTACATGAAAAGGAAACGGGAACGGAAAAATACAATACGGACATCGGAGTCACAATGACGATCATTCCCGACAACACCACCAGCAGTCTGGTTGTCTATGTAATGGCCGGAGCCGAGCAGGTAGCCGCGTTTCGCCTTTGC
>CAKTUS010000101.1 GCA_934621485.1 uncultured Clostridia bacterium | reverse complement strand
GGCGCTCCCGGCCTCGTTCTATGCTTTTGCAGAAAAATATGGTATACTGCTAACGGACTTTGCACACGGAGGGGCGATTATGCTATTTAATTCGGCACAATTTTTGATTTTTTTGCCGGCAGTGTTGCTTTTCTATTATGTTTTGCCGGGCAAGGTACGGTATTTGTGGCTGCTGGCGGCCAGCTATTATTTTTACATGTGCTGGAACGCCAAGTACGCGCTGCTGATGCTGTTTTCCACCCTGGTTACCTGGCTGTGCGGCCTGGCTCTGGAACGGGTGAAAAAGCAGGGCCGGCCCTCTCAGGCTGCCCGCAAAAAGCTGTGCGTAGCCGCCAGTCTGGTTTTGAATTTTGGCGTGCTGGCGCTTTTTAAGTATGCGGATTTTGTTCTGGGCAATTTGAACGTTCTGCTGTCCCGGCTGCACATCGGTCTTACGCTGCCGGCGTCCTCCGGGCTCCTTTTGCCTGTGGGCATTTCCTTTTACACCTTCCAAGCCGTGGGCTACACCATCGATGTATACCGGGATGACATCTATGCCGAAAAGAACTTCTTCCGCTACGCCCTGTTCGTCAGCTTTTTCCCGCAGCTGGTAGCCGGGCCCATCGAGCGCAGCAAAAACCTGCTCAAGCAGCTGGCCGTCCCCCATAAGCCCTCCAGCCGGAATATGCAGGAGGGCGTGCTGCTGATGCTGTGGGGCTATTTCCTCAAGGTGGTGCTGGCCGACCGCATCGCCGTGTTTGTAGATGCGGTATACGGCGATATCGCCGCCTACGGCGGATGGTATCTGGCGGTGGCCACGCTGCTGTTTTCCATTCAAATTTACTGCGATTTTGCCGGGTATTCCACCATTGCCATGGGCGCGGCCAAAATGCTGGGGATTCAGCTGATGGAAAACTTCCAATCCCCTTATCTGAGCCAAAGCGTTTCGGAGTTTTGGCGCAGGTGGCACATTTCCCTGAGCACCTGGTTCCGGGACTATCTGTACATTCCGCTGGGCGGCAACCGCCGGGGACGGTGGCGCAAGTACCTGAACCTGATAATCACCTTTGGCGTAAGCGGCCTGTGGCACGGCGCCAGCTGGGCCTTTGTCGCCTGGGGCCTGCTCAACGGCCTGTACCAGGTGGCAGGCGATTTGCTAAAGCCCGTTCGGCAGCGGCTGTGCGGCGCGCTGCACCTGCATTCGGATACGCTTGGGCATAAGGCGCTGCGCATAGGCGTTACCTATTCGCTCATCTGCCTGTCCTGGGTGCTGTTCCGTTCCAATGGTCTCAAAGCCTCGCTGGATATTTTTCACAGCATTTTCCACGCCGGCAATCCGCATGTGCTCTTTGACGGCTCCCTGTACACCCTGGGGCTTACGCAGAAGGATTTCAGCCTGCTGCTGGCGGGCATTGCGCTGCTGGCGGCGGTGGACATCTGCAAATACCGCGGCCTGGTTCTCCGAGAGGGCCTTTTGCGTCAGGACGCCTGGGTGCGCTGTGTGGTCATTGCCGTTGCCGTTTGCCTGGTGCTGCTGTTTGGCATGTGGGGCGCGTCCCATACCGCCACCTCGTTTCTGTACTTCCAGTTTTAAGGAGGCGTAAGCATGATCAAGAAAATACTATGCGTGCTGGCCACCCTTGCGCTGATTGCAGGCATGCTTACCGGGCTGACGAGTTTTTTGCGAACCGACGATGCGCAAAGCCGCTATGGACGTTTTTTTCAGCAGGACGGCTCCTATGACGTGCTGTTTATGGGCTCCAGCCACGCCGTAATGGCGGAATTGCCCATGGAGCTGTGGGACGAGTACGGCCTGACCAGCTATAATCTGGCCAATTACGGTCAAACCCTCCCCATGGATTACTGGATGCTGAAAAACGCCTTAAACGTACACATCCCCAAGCTGGTGGTGATGGATGTGTATCAGCTGGTTCTCAACCACAAGTTTTACGAGGGCCACCTGATGAGCGTTCTCAACAGCTTTGCCATGATTCCCTGGAGCCGCGACAAGGTGGACGCCATCAACGACATTCTGCCCGAAAGCCTGCGGCTGAACGCCTATTGGCCCTTTGCCGCCTTCCACAGCCGGTGGCAGGATATCGACGGCAGCTTTTTTGAAGCGGCGGAGCCGAATTACGAATACGGCGCGCAGGTGGGCAACGACCTGACCACCATGGTGCGCTACGACGGCCAGCTGATTTCCAGAGATCCGTCCGAGTACACCCGTGTAACGGGCAACCCGGATACCTACCTTCGCAAAATGATCGAGCTGTGCCAGGCGAACGGCATTGAGGTTTTGCTGGTGTCCATTCCCTCCTGCTACGACGCCTTCGACCAGGTGCCCGCCGTTATGAATTACGGCTATCAGCTGGCGCGGGAATACAACGTTCACTTTTACGACGGCAACGCCGCCAACGTGCTGGATGCGCGCGTCGATATGTATGACTTCGGCCACGTAAACGCCTCCGGCGGCAAAAAGTGGACCAGCGCCGTGGGCGCGTATGTGCTGGAGAACTATGCCCTGACCAGCCACAAGGGCGAGAGCGGCTATGACGCCTGGAACGAGGACTTTGCCGCCTACAACAGCCAGAAAATCGACCGGCTGGAAAAGCAGGAGCTGCTTTCAAACGTGCTCATGCTCTGCGCCGACCGTAACCTGAACGTGCAGGTGAAGGTGCGGGGCGGCAGCGGCCTTCTGTCCGACAGCCAAATCGTAGCGCTTTTGGAAAATCAGGGGCTGGGACAGGCGCTTCCGGGGCTTGCCCGGGCGGCGATGCAAAACGGAGATTACAGCCTGCTTCTTCATGGCGGCACGCCGGTCGAGGGCACGGAAGCCCCCGTGGAAGCGGCGGCTGCGCTGGAAATCACCGCCGCAGACGCCTTGAATCCGGAAAAATGCGTTACCCTGCGTTTCCGGGTGGATGCGCAGAAGCTGCCCTAAAAACCCTTTGTTTCAAACGGCGGCCTGCATGGGCCGCCGCTTTCGTTTGGCAAAACGCACCCGGACAATATGGCCCTCCAGCCTTCGCTTAAGGCTGTCCGAGCCCGGCGGCGTAAGGTTCAAACCATTCTGCCTTCGGCGTTCGCAGGCGGCGTGATGCCGATTTTCAAAAACCGGCGGCGCAGGAAATAAGCCCCGGCAGAAGGCGGGATCACTTCTTCTGGCAACAAGCCGAGCCGCTTTCCTTCCTTTGCCGCACACAGGCAGGCAAAGACCCGGCAGGTTAGACGGGGCCTTTCTGCGGTTCGGGCGGAAATTTCAGACCGCCGTCGTAGACTTTGGCAAGGAAATTTGCTATAATTCACAAGGATTCCATTTCCAAATCTTGCTGCTGCAAGAGCCAAAAACGGAGGCTCAAACCCAATGAAAAAAACGCTGTTTTTCTGCCTGGCCGTTCTGCTGGTGTGCCTGACGGCCGGGGCGCTGGCGGAAAGCGCACCTTCCATAGCTCTGACCGTGGAAAACGATGGGTTTTGCCTGACCCCGCAGAAGGTGAAGGGCACTTATTATCTGTTTGTTCCCGGTCCCTGGGCGGGGCGGCAGGTAACTCTTTCCCCTTTGAACGGCAAAAGCGTTACCGTAAACGGCGTGGCGTACGACGGCCCTGCTCCCGCTCCCGCCCTGACGCAGGGCGACAAATGGACGGTGGGCAAGCAGAAGGTAACCGTGCTGATAGGCAGCCCTCAGGTTCCCGCCCTGTGCGTGTCCGTGGATGAAGCCGCTCTGGCGGCCACCTATAAAACCAAGAGCAAGGCCGGGCCCGCCGTTTTGCGGGTATACGCGCCGGAGGGCATGCAGGAGGGCGCGTACAGCCTGGACTATCTCAAATGCCGTGGAAATTCCACCTTTCAGTACGCCAAAAAGCCCTATAATATTAAGCTGACGGAAAAGGCTTCCCTGTGTGGGCTCAAGACGGCCAGGAAATATGTGCTGCTGGCCGACGCGCTGGATGTGTCGCTTTTGCGCAATCGCATTACCCTGGAAATGTTTAAGGCTTCCGGCGCACGCTACGCCCTCAGCTGCCTGCATGTGGACTTATATCTGAACGGCGTGTACCGGGGCGTATACCTGCTGACGCAAAAAATTGAAGCCAGCTCCGGCAGCGTGGACGTTGTCGATCAGGAAAAGCAGATGAAGACCCTGAGCAGCCAGCCGCTGGACAGCTATCCGCTGGTCACCGAGGAGCGGTCGGATCTTCAGCTGGTGAAGTATTACGACGGCCCCACAGAGCCCGCGGACATCACCGGCGGCTATCTGCTGGAAACCGAAAAACGGTACCGCTTTGAGCAGGCCTCGGATGCGGGCTTTATCACCCGCAACAACATGGCCGTGTATGTAAAGGAGCCGGAGCATGCCACCAAAGCCCAGATTCTTTACATCGGCGGCGTGGTCGACAGCTTTCACCGGGCCATTTTGCAAAAGGACGGCGTTGACCCCCAAACCGGCAAGCGCTACGATGAAATTTTTGATGCGGAAAGCCTGGCGCTGAAATATCTGCTGGAGGAAATTTCCAAAAACTTTGACGCGCGCCAAGGCAGTCAGTTCTTTTACAAGGACAGCGACACGTTTGGCGGCCTGGTATACACCGGCCCTGCCTGGGATTACGACCTAGCCTACGGCGTAATCAATCAGCCGGGCTTCCAAAAGCACATGAATTCCCGCAATTTTTACCTTTCTACCTATACGGAGCGGCACACCTGGTATAACAACCTCATTCGCCACCCGGAGTTTGAGCAGCGGGTCATCGACCGCTACCGGGATACCTACCGGCCCATCATTTCCGTCCTGCTGGGCGATGCGCCCGCGCCGGAAGGCAGTACGCTGATGTCCATCGACGATTACTCCGCACAAATGGAAGCCTCCGCCGCCATGAACTACAAAATCTGGTCCGCCTCCAGCGCGGTGGACGCCCGGGCCGGCAAAACCTTTGCGCAGGGCGTGGCCTATCTGAAAAAATGGTTTGTGAACCGAAGCGCCTTTTTGGACAAGCAATGGCTGAAGGACAAGGAGTGAACCGTATGCGCAACCGCGCTGTCTTTGCGCTGCTGATTCTGCTGCTGTGCCTGCTGCCCATGGGCTGTCCGGCGGAGGAGAACTGGCAGCTTCTCTGGAAGGAGCAGCCTCTTGACGCTCAGGCGCTGAACCCCTTCAGCGAGCAGATTTTCCGCACATCCGGCGGTAAGAGCTTTTCCTTTGATTGCGAAGGCGCGGAGCCTGCGAACCGCTTTTACCTGAGCCTGTGGGAAACGCCCGAAACGGTGCAGGTAAGCGCCTGGCAGGGCGGCGGCTGGCAGCCTCTGCTTTCCCTGAAGCCGGAGCGGGAAACCATGGTGCTCCAGCTGCCGGAAGCCGCAAGCGGCCGCCTGCGGTTTCAGGTAACCTATGCCCGGTCCACCCGCTGCGTGTTGGACGGCTTTTGCCCCTTAAGCGGCGAGGATGCCGCCTATACCCTGCCTGCCGCCCAAAGCGCCGACAAGCTGCTTGTGCTGCCCCGCTGCGACGACGTTGACGACCAGCTGTCCCAGCGTATCGTCCCCGGGTCTGCCGTAGTGGTTCTGGAAAAGGCGGACCTGGCCCGGCAGCACGCCTGCACCCTGCGGCTGGCCCGGCTGGGCCTTGAGCAGCGTCCCGTTTTTTTGCAGCTGAAGAACACTACCGGCAAGGAAAAAAATGCCCAGGCGATTCAGAAGGTCTGGAACGGCGAAGCCGCTCTCACCCGAACTGTTCGCGCCCTATGCCCCTTGCAGCTGACGGCTCTGGCCGAGGAAGGCTGTGCGACGGCCCAAGCGCTGGAGTCGCTATTTGAAGCCTGCCGCGGCAACGCCCTTGACCCCGGCTACGACGCGGACGGCAACCCGGAGGGTCGCCTGTGGTATGTGCCGAACGACCCGACCCTGAGCCGCCAGGCCGCGCAAGAGGAAAGCAACCGCCGCCTGCTGCAAAGCCTGAGCGATGGCTATCCGGCCGACAGCGCCGCGCTGCCGGATGGGTGGCCCGCACAGCCGGGCGAGCAGGTCTATGCCGACGAGGAGGCCGGCGTGTGGGCCTACCGCTCCGATACGCTTCAAGTGGATATTTGCCGTTATACCGCCCGGAACCGGCCGCTTGTGTGGTACGAGGCCCACATTCGCACCTTGGGCGACGAGCGCCTGCATGTGGGCCGCGTCACTCAGGGCAAAGCGGCGGGCAAAAACATGGATCCGGAGCGTTTGGCCAGCCTGCTTCAATGCGTGGTGGCCATCAATACCGATTATTATCCCTATCGGGAGCACTACCGCATTACGCCGGGCATCATCATTCGCGACGGGCAAGTGATTCACGACGAAAGCGACAAGGGCAAAAGCCAAACCTTTCCGCCGCTGAGCCAGCTGGCCCTGTACGCCGACGGCCGCCTGGCCGCCCACGACCGGGGAACCTACTCCGCCCAGGAGTATTTGGAGCAGGGCGCTACGGATGTGCTCAGCTTTGGGCCGGTGCTGGTCAGCGGGGGACGGCTGCGGGTGATTGCCGGCAAAGGTTCCCGGGTCAAGGAACCTCGCAGCGCCATTGGCATGATTGAACCGGGGCATTACCTGGCCATTGTGGCCGAGGGTCGCCTGAACCGTTCCGAGGGCTGCACCTTTCAGGACATGGCCAACCTGATGTACCTGCGCGGCGTTACCGAGGCCATGAATCTGGACGGAGGCAATACGTCCATCCTGTTGTTTATGGGCCAGAAGCTGTCCCGGGTCGGCAGCCTGACCAGCGGCAAGTTTACCCAGTCCCGGGGCATGCAGGAGCTGCTTTGCGCCGGGTGGTCCTCTCTGGTGCCCGCCTGGGAAAAATAGCAAAAACGCCGCTTTTTGCGGTGAAGATAAAAAGCAAGGAGAGAAAATTCATGATGAAACGCGTGTCCATTCTGCTGCTTTGCCTGTGCCTGCTGCCTGTGCTGGCTCTGGCGGAAGAAACCAGCGCCGCTTTGCTGCCACAGCCGGGCATAACCCTGCGCATCAACGAAATCATGGCCTCCAACCATGAAACGCTGGAGGATTCCTTTGGCAAGACTCCGGACTGGGTGGAACTGTACAATGCGGGCGATACCGCCTGCGACCTGTCCGGCATGGCCCTGTCGGACAAAAAAAGCGAGCTGGATCGCTATGAATTTCCCGATGGCACGGTATTGCAGCCCGGCGAATACCTGATTGTGTTCGCCTCCGGCCTCAAGCGCAACGTGGCCGACGAGCTGCACACTCCCTTCAAGCTCAGCGCCAAGGGGGAAAGCCTGTACCTGACCCAAAACGGCACGCTGGTGGATATGGTCAGCTTCCCGGCCATGGGGCAGGACGTGAGCTATGCCAGGGATGAGGCGGGCGTTTTTCAGCTTACCTCTTCGCCCACGCCCATGGCTCAGAACGTGATAACCCCTGCGGAGGAAGCCGATCATGACCAGTAAGCTCCTGCGGCAGGCGCTTTGCCTGCTGCTGCTTCTGTGCCTGCTGCCGGGCCCGGCCCTGGGCCGGGAAAGCCGCCTGCCGGCCGGGCCTGTGTTTCGGGACGATCAAACGCCGCTGGTCATTCAGCTGCCGGAGGAAGGCTACTGGGGCTATCAGAGCCAGAACCTTCGGGTGGAAATTACCCGCTGCACGGATGCGGAAAAGCCTCTCATCTGGTTTGAAACCCATATCTACTGCCGGGGCCAGGAACGGCTCACCTCCTACCTGAGCAACCCGGACCATCCGGGCCGGGGGATGAGCTACCCGATGGATATTGCCCGGAAGAACGGCTTTGTGCTGGCCTTCAGCGATGATTTCGTGGGCTTTCGCTATGTGCAGGCCAAGGCCCGCAAGGGGCTCATCATTCGCGGGGGGCGCGTATATTCCGATACGCCCTCCAAAAAGTTGCTGCGCACCATGCCCAACCTGGATGTATTGGCGTATTATGCCGACGGCAGCATGAAGGCGTACCTCAACGGTGAAAAGGACGCCGAAACCCTGCTCAGCGAAGGCGTAACCGATGTGTGGTGCTTCGGCCCGGTGCTGCTGAGCGGCGGCGAGCTGAGCGACATCATGCAGGAAAACGGCTATCGCACCTTGCAGCCCCGGCAGGCCCTGGGCATGATCGAGCCTGGGCATTACCTGCTGCTCACCGTAAAGGGCCGTACCAAGGACAGCCAGGGCGTACCCATGCGCTGGCTGGCGGAACGCATGCAGGCGTTTGGCGTGCAGGAGGCCATCAATCTGGACGGCGGCAACACCGTGGCCCTGGTATTCATGGGGCAGCTGCTCACCGCCAAAAAGAACACGGGCAACCAAAAGCTGATTCGCACCATGTCCAGCATGATTGGCGTGGGCTACGACCCGTCCGTACAGGAGGCAGACCAGTGAAAAATGGCAAAATATGCCTGGCTGCGGCGCTGTGTCTGCTGCTGGCGGCAGCCTCCGGCGCTTTGGCCGAGCCGGAAACCGTAACCGTGGAAAACAAAATCGCCTCCGTGCGGGACTTTGTCGAGCAGATGCAGGCCAATCCGGATCTCAAGCGGCTTCGCCTCATCGGTACCGGGCTGAATCCCGCCAAAATCAAGGCGGTAAAAGAAGCGCTGCCTGGCGTGGAGGTGTATGCCGAGTTCCGCTGGTTTGGCCAGCAGTGGACCACGGACATGACGGAAGCCGGTATCAAAACCGCCTATAAGCTCCAGCAGATTACAGACTTTCTGGACGTCATGCCCGCATTGCAGCGCTTTGACATGTACTGCATGGACATGTCCGTTGGCAAAATGGAAAAGTTGATGGCCGCCTACCCTCAGATTACCTTTGGCTGGAAGGTGCCCATCGCCTTTCGCAAGGTGCGCAGCGACGCAACCGCCTTTTCCTCCCTCAAGGGCGGCTCTGCCCAGCGGTTTGACGACGAATACTACGGTAAGCTGCTGCCCTACTGCCCTCATCTGCTGGCGCTGGACCTGGGGCACAACACCATTGACAGCCTGGACTTTTTGGCCTCCTTTCCCGAGTTGAAGGTGCTCATTTTGGCGGACAACCAGCTTTCCGATATCAGCCGCCTGCCGGACTACACGCCCAACCTGGAATATCTGGAGCTGTTCATGAACCAGATTACCGATATTTCTGCCCTGCCCAGGCTAACCCATCTGCGGGACTTGAACCTGTGCCACAACCAGATCGCCGATCCATCCCCTCTTTTGGAAATGCCCTGGCTGGAGCGCTGCTGGATTTCCCACAACACCTTCAGCGAGGAATGGTGGGAAAGGCTGCAAGAAGCCCTGCCCAACTGCCGCTTCGAGTTCACCGTATGGTCGTCCACCGGCAACGGCTGGCGGCAGGGGCACCCCCATTACCTGTGTATTCAGCGCATGTTCCACAGCTACCAGTACGAACCCTTTCCCGATTAACGCCCAAAGCCGCCGCTTTCTCACCGAAGCGGCGGCTTTCATTCGTCCAAAAGGCTGGCCTGGCGGCGCTCTTTTCAGTACAGACGGAATGATGTCAGCAGTTCCAAAAACGCCCCGCACGCCTGAGCGCTGCGCACAACAAAGGGAGCGTTTGCAACAGGGCAGTCAGGAGATGCGACTCCCGTCAGAGAAGCCGCGGCCCCTCTGGCCGCTTTTCCAAGCGGGTTCCAGGCTAAGCCTTGCCGTACAAGGC
>CAKTUS010000100.1 GCA_934621485.1 uncultured Clostridia bacterium | reverse complement strand
GAATATGGCCCCAAGTTCAAGAAGCGCAATGAAGAAAAGAAGTGCGCCGGTGGTTACACCCGCATTTACAAGCTGGGTCCCCGTCGCGGCGATGCTGCCGAGATGTGCGTGATCGAGATTCTGTAAGCGTCTTCCAAAACCCCCGCGAATGATATCGCGGGGGTTTTGTTGTAGGCTGGTTCCAAGAGGGGAATTTGCATTGATTCTCCGCCATGTTCATGATATGATGAGACAGGAACCAATTGTGTGAAATGGGAGATATATGCAGATGAAAAAGCTGCCCGGAAAAGAAAACAGTTTGTTTCGGTTCGGCCGTGGAATATTTTGGGATTAAGCCTGGCGGCGCTGTTGTGGATGACCATTTCCCTTCTTTTCCGCTATGGCTATATGATTTTGAATCGGGAAGAACGCTTGATTTTTCAAACGCCCAGCCTGCAAATGTACGTGCTGACTGCCGTTCTGCTGGCGCTGCTTCTTCTGGTTCGTCCGCTGCTGCAAAAAGTGCCGGAAAGGGGTTATTCTGGTCGCTGATGGCTCTTTACATCGTTCTGGGATGTCTGTTGGTGGCAAATACGCCGCCGGTGCTGCGGGAAGACAATTTGGCAGTGTACAACATTGCTAAAAATTTGCGCGCTGGAGACGACAGCGACTTTATGGATCCGGAAAGCGACCTGTTGGAATATCCGCATCAATTGGGCTTGGCAGTGTATGAAATGCTGCTGATGCACATCAGCGGCGATGTTCGCATGATGCTGGCGGTGAACCTGCTATGGCTGCTGCTGACGCTATGGCTGTTATGGAAAACGCAGCGATTGCTGGTGCAGGATTCGCTTCAGCGAAAATACGGGCTACTGTTTTTGTTTGCTTTTTTGCCGCAGCTGTTTTATGTGCTCATGCTCTACGGCGAAATTCCCGGCGGATTGATGCTGACGCTTTCGCTTTATTGGGCTTGTTTGGGCTGGAAACGGAAACGATATCTGTGGTG
Source organism: uncultured Clostridia bacterium (assembly GCA_934621485.1). Taxonomy (GTDB): domain Bacteria; phylum Bacillota; class Clostridia; order Christensenellales; family Aristaeellaceae; genus Limiplasma. Next base: position 8,756 of record CAKTUS010000100.1, on the reverse strand, counting down.
GATTGGAAGCTGCGTTGCCATTGGGGTCAGCTGCCTGATACGCAAGAATTTTCTGATTGGCGCAATTGCGCTAAGCATCCTGGCATTGCTGCTGGCAGCGCAGGAAAAGCAGCGGCGGGCTGCGGTGTTTGCAGTGCTGCTGATGGGCAGCGCCATTTTCGTTCCACGAAGCGTGCAATTGATTTATGCGGCAAAAACAGAAACGGATTTGGCGGAATATGGCGTTCCTCCTATCACCTTTGTAACCATGGGTCTGCAAACAAACGGTATCGAAAAGATTGACGGCTGGTACAATGGCTACAATACCAATACCTGGCGCGGTTATGGATATGATACCCAGGCCGTAGCCGAACAATCCGCCATGGATTTGGAAGAGCGGCTGGCAGAAATGAGACGGGAACCGCTGGAAACCGTTCGTTTTTTCCATAACAAAGAAACCTCCATGTGGTGCGATCCACTGTTTGAATGTATTTGGTCGGGGCCGCTGGAGGATTATGGGCAGCACACTACGGCGGCATGGATGCAAAACCTGTATCAGGGCGGCTCAGCCTATGAATCGCTTTATGTGGGAATGTATGCGCTGCTGCTGGTTTCCTACGGAATGATTCTGCTGGAACTGTTCCATGGCCTGCGCGGCTGGCATGGGCAGCCTGCCTGGGCCTTGTTTGGGATATTATACTTTTTGGGAGCGTTTTTGTTTCACATGGTGTGGGAAGCAAGCGGACAATATGTTTATATCAATCTGCCATACCTGATGCCGGCAGCGGGCTGCGGCTGCGCACGGGTTGCCGCTTGGCTGGAAAAGCATCGAAACCAAAGGAAGGCTGCCATACAACCGCAAAACTGAAGGCAAGAAGGTGGAAACCATGATACAATGGCTGAAATCCCGTTGGCAAATTCTGTTGGCGCTGATGATTTGCTTTTTGATTCCCTGGTGTGTGCTGCAAAGCACGGAAGCATTAGATCCCATGGGCGACAGCTGGACCTATACCCAGCTTGCCAAGGTGTTTGAGGAACAGGGCCTTTTTGAATTTGCGGCTTATGCGCAAGCCAATGGCAACAGCTTTCGCGGCGTGGTGTTCCCCTGGATCATTGCACTGTGCAATAGGACGCTGGGCTATGAAGTGTGGAACTGCCTGCTGATGGCTTATGTCTTTGCTGTTGCGCTGCCTCGGTTGATGGAGCTGGTTTTTGGCGTCAAGATTGCCGGCTGGCGCAGGCCGCTGGTGGCCGGCCTGTTTACGCTGCTGTTTCAGGGCCTGGTGGTGTATGTGCTAACCGATCTGTGGGCGGCGGCGTTGGCCATTGCGGCGATGACCGCGCTGCTGGAAGGAACGCGAATGGAAGAAACTGCCCTGTGGAAACGGCTGCTGTTTTTGGGAGCGAGTGGTCTATGCCTGGCGCTGGCCTACAACACTCGCACCATCTACCTGCTGCTGTGGATGACGGCGGCCGTTTGTCTGCTGATATTGATGCTGGTACGCAGGCAGCTTCGCTGGCCGCTGCGCCTGCTGTGGCCTGTAGCGTTGGCAGTGGGCCTGCTGGCAGGCTCGCTGCCGCAAATGATGGTGAATCAGTATGCTTTTCATCAGCCTTCGCCCTTGCTGCTGAGCGATAATGGCGCAAACCTGTTCGCCAACCAGTTGTACAACGGCATTTATGAGCAAAAATATGAAACCAACGGCAACAGCGAGTATTGGGATGACGGTTTGGATTTTTTGGACCCCGCAGGGTTGGAAATCCTTGAGCGGGAGGCAATGACGCCGGAGTTTCGCTTTGAGGAAGGCGCGGAATATCTGCCTGGCGTAGGCGATTATTTGGCCCTGGTTTTGCAGCATCCACTGGATTTTGCAGGCATCTTGGGACGACATCTGGTTAACATGCTGGATATCCGCTATCCCATGATTTTTCTGGAGGACACGGAACCCAATCCGCTATATCCGGCGGTCAATTATCCGGCGCTGTATTTGGGCCTGGCGGCCTTTGTGCTATGGATGCAGCGCATGAAAAAGCAGGAGGTAGCGCGCACGTTGATTCTGCCGGCCTTGCTGCTGCCCACGCTGGCCATCTGTGCCGGAGCGGTGGAACCGCGGTTTGGGGTGATGCTGCAGCTGGTGCTGTGGGCCTGTCTGTGTTATCTGCCGGATCGGAAAATGCTGCACGGCTTACGGGTTCGGGACTGGGTGCTGCTGGCGGCCGGACTTGTGCTGTTCATTTGCGGCATGACCGCTATTGGCGGGTCTGCCATGATGAATCTGGAGGACTATCCGATTTTGTATCAATGAGACGGCGAGGCCCCCATTTTCATCGGGAATGGGGGCAAGCAAGGCAGCACCCTTGACGCCAAAGGCAGCTCGCCGGAAAGCATCATCGAGACGCCGATGAACTCACGGGAAAAACGCGGCGCACCAGGGCTCGGGAAAACGGGAAGGGCCGCAGTCGAACCCGAATAGCCTTAGGTCACCGGAGGGGCGGTTTCGTATCGGCAAAAGCGTTTTCCGAGAGCTGTGTCGGCAGGCCCTCAGCCTCCCGCTCACGATAAGAGTATCCGCGCCTGCGAACATGGCTGCGCCGGAAGAAAGCAGATAACCGGCGAGTACAAGCCATAAGCGGTTAGCAAAACGCAAGGGGAGGGCAAAACCAGGGAGAACTATGGCGGTTGTTCTTTCCGCGTTTGGGCAGCAGTTCTCCCTTCTGCCCCTTCCTTTTTTGACAATTTGAGAGCCGCACATCCACGGCTCAGGGTGCCAAAAAGCTCACCTGACAGCGAGCTTTTCAGTCGAGAGGCGCGCTTTGCCTACTTGCCTGCGGCTGGCTGGGTTCGCAATGGAAATCGGAGGGCTGTTGCCCTTCGATACCGCCCGGTTTTTCGGCAGTCTGAGCCGTGACGCACGGTCCTTTGCCCGCATTGACTTTTCCTGGCGTTTGCAATAAAATAAACGAGGTATTTGAACCGAAGCCCATGCACGGAGTTTTTCCTGAAAACCGGCCGCCGTTGCGACGTCTCAGCCTGTTTGGGCAGAAAAAAGGAACGTTTCCCCGGACGGCTCGTACCGTTTTGTCAAACCATGTAAATGATTGGGAGGGCCGACCATGTCAGCTTTGAAACAAAAGATTTTGGACCGTACCGTAACCCTGGGCGTTGTGGGCCTGGGCTATGTAGGCTTGCCCCTGGCGGTGGAAAAGGCGAAGGCGGGCTTTCATGTGATTGGCTTTGACGTACAAAGCCAGAAGGTGGATATGGTGAACGCAGGCCATAACTATATCGGCGATGTGGTCAACGCGGATTTGGAGCAGATTGTAAGGGACGGCCGCCTGCAGGCTACCACCGAGTTTGCCGCTGTGGCCAGCTGCGACTGCGTGTGCATTGCCGTACCCACGCCGCTGGATGCGCACCAGCAGCCGGATATCAGCTATGTGCGTTCTTCGGCGGAAAGCATTATGCCTTACATGCACCGCGATATGCTGGTGGTGCTGGAGTCCACCACCTATCCCGGCACTACGGAGGAACTGCTCAAGCCCATTTTGGAAAAGAGCGGTTTGAAATGTGGCGTTGATTTTTTCCTGGCTTTTTCGCCGGAACGGGTGGATCCAGGCAACCTGATTTATAAAACCAAAAACACGCCCAAGGTGGTGGGCGGCGTTACGCCGGAATGTACGGATATTGCCGCTACGCTGTACGAGGCAGTGCTGGAAGCGCCTGTGCACCGGGTATCCAGCCCTGCCGTGGCGGAAATGGAAAAGATTCTGGAAAACACCTATCGCAATGTGAATATTGGCCTGGTGAATGAGCTGGCCATACTGTGCGACCGGATGGGTATCAACATCTGGGAAGTGATCGATGCGGCCAAGAGCAAGCCCTATGGCTTTCAAGCCTTTTATCCGGGTCCCGGACTGGGCGGACACTGCATCCCGCTGGATCCCTACTACCTGAGCTGGAAGGCCCGGGAATACGGCTTCCATACCAGCATGATTGAAAGCAGCATGATGATTAACGACCGCATGCCCGAATACTGCGCCGAACGGGCCATGAACATCCTGAACGAACACAAAAAGGCCATGAACGGGGCCAAGGTGCTGGTGCTGGGCGTGGCCTACAAGCAGGATATCGACGACTACCGGGAAAGCCCGGCCATTCGGGTCATCGACAGTTTGCGCAAGTTGGGCGCTCAGGTAAGCTACTACGATCCTTTTGTGCCGGAATACCGCCATGGCGGCGCGGTGGAAAAGGGCCTGCCTGCCCTGACGGTTCAGGCTTTGGAGGAAGCGGACCTGGTAATGGTAACCACAGCGCATACCGCCGTGGACTATGATTTTGTGGCCCGGCATGCCGATTTGGTTTTTGATACCAAGAACGTGATGAAAAGCGTACAAAAGCGCGACAACATCCGCGTGCTGTAAGCTGCGCAAAGGAGAAACGCCTGTCCATGAGTGAAAGAATCCGTTATGCGTTGCTGGGCTGCGGCCGCATTGCGCCCAATCATATTGCGGCGGCTATAAACAATGGCCTGGATATTTGCGCCGTGTGCGACCCTGTGCCGGAGCGCATGGAGGCAGTTTTGGCGCCCGTTCCCCAGGAGGAGCGGGCTCGGGTGCGCCGTTATACCAATCACCGGGAACTGCTGGAAAAGGAGCGCCCGCAGCTGTGCGCCGTGGCCACGGAAAGCGGACGGCATGCCGCCGTGGGCCTGGATGTGCTGCGCGCCGGCAGCAACGCCATCATTGAAAAGCCCCTGGCCCTGAGCCTGCATGACGCTCGAGCGCTGATTGCCGAAGCGGAGCGGCAGGGTTTGAAGCTGTGCGCCTGCCATCAAAACCGTTTCAACAAATCCATCCGGCAGATTCGCGCCGCAGTGGAGGCGGGGCGGTTTGGCCCCATGCTGCACGGCGCAGCGCATATTCGGTGGAACCGGGGCCCGCAGTATTACGAGCAGGCTCCCTGGCGCGGCACTTGGGCTCAGGACGGCGGCGCGCTGATGAACCAGTGTATTCACAATATCGATTTGCTGCGTTGGATGATGGGCGACCAGGTGGATGAGGTTATGGCCTATACGGATAACCTGACCCACGACTATATTCAGGCCGAGGATTTGGGCATGGCCCTGGTGAAGTTTTCCAGCGGCGCCTACGGCCTGATTGAGGGCACCACCAACGTATACCCCCGCAATTTGGAGGAAACGCTGTACCTGTTTGGCCGGGACGGCACGGTGAAGGCGGGCGGAAAAAGCGTAAACGCCATTGAAACCTGGGAGTTTCGCGATGGCTTGGATGATGCGGAAACGGTGAGAAAGCAGTGTTGCGAAAACCCGCCCAACATATATGGCTTTGGCCATACGCCCCTGTATGCCGATGTGATTGCAGCCATTCGGGAAAACCGTCCGCCGGCGGTGGACGGGACGGCCGGCATGCGGGCGCTGGAGCTGGTGCTGGCCATATATCGGTCCGCCGCAGAGCATCGCCCGGTGCGTCTGCCGCTGGAGGACTGCGCCGCTACCGATTTTGAAGGGCGGTTCGGCCGATGAGCGTGTATATTCATCCTACAGCGGTGGTCGATGAGGGTGCAAGCCTGGGCGATGGCACCAGGGTATGGCACTTTTGCCATGTGGAGGCCACGGCCAGCGTAGGAAGGGACTGCTCGATTGGGCAAAACGCCTATCTGGGCAGCCGTACCGTGATTGGAGATTGCTGCAAGCTGCAAAACAATGTGAGCATTTATGAGGGCGTAACCTTGGGAAACGGCGTCTTTTGCGGGCCCAGTTGCGTCTTTACCAACGACCTGACGCCGCGCGCGCTTTATCCGAAGGGTCATGAGCATTTTGTGCCAACTTCGGTGGAAGACGGCGCGTCTATCGGCGCTAATGCCACAGTGGTGTGCGGCCATCGCATCGGCCGCTGCGCCATGATTGGCGCGGGAGCAGTGGTCACTACGGATGTGCCGCCGCACGCATTGATGCTGGGCGTGCCTGCCCGGCAAAAGGGGTGGGTGTGCACCTGCGGCGATATTTTGGAGGAAAGCCTGGTTTGCCCCCGCTGCGGGCGGCGCTTTGCCCGGTGCGAGGACGGGCTTCGGGAGGAAGAATAAAATGCAGTTCCATGATTTAGCCGCGCAGTACCGGGCGCTGAAGAATGAAATCGACGCGGGGATTCAGCAGGTGATTGAGGGCGGTCACTTCATTCTGGGAGAGCAGGTAACCCAACTGGAGCAGGAACTGGCGCAGGATGTGGGCCGCGCGTACTGCATCTCCTGCGGAAACGGTACCGACGCGCTGGTGCTGCTGATGATGCTGTGGGGCGTTGGCCCCGGAGATGCCGTGTTTGCCCCGGATTTTACCTACTTTGCCTCTGCCGGCTGCGCCAGCACTGTAGGCGCAACCTTATTCCCTGTGGATATTGACCTGAATACCTTTAATATGAGCCCAGAGGCGCTGGAAGCAGCCATTGAGCGCGTGGAGCGGCAGAATCAGTATCGCCCCCGGGTGGTGGTGGCGGTGGATTTGTTTGGTCAGCCTGCTCCCTACGATGCCATTTGCGCCATTGCCAAGAAGCACGGCATGCTGGTATTGGAGGATGGGGCCCAGGGCTATGGCGGCAGTATTCGAGGCAAACAGGCCTGTTCCTTTGGCGATGGGGCCATTACTTCCTTCTTCCCCGCCAAGCCGCTGGGCTGCTATGGCGACGGCGGCGCTGTGTTTGTGGACCGGTTGGCGGAGGACGAAGAGTTGCGTTCCCTGCGTGCCAACGGCCGCAGTGCGCAGGACAAGTACGATAACCGGCGCATTGGCATGAACTCTCGCCTGGATACGCTGCAGGCAACCGTTTTGCTGCCCAAGCTGCACGCGCTGCGTCAGTATGAATTACAGGCGTTGAACGCCGCCGCTCATAAGTATACCCAGGCGCTGGCAGGGCGGGTTCAAACCCCTGCCGTGCCGGAGGGCTATGTTTCCAGCTGGGCGCAGTACAGCATCCTGCTTTCCGACCGCCGGGAACGCGACAGCGTGCAAAAGCGGCTGAAGGAACAGGGCGTGCCCAGTATGGTTTACTATCCTCGCGGAATTCATCAGCAAACAGCCTATGCCGACCGGCAGTTCCCGGATGAGTGGTTCCCAGTCACGCTGTCGGCCTGCCAGCGGGTGCTGGCTTTGCCGATGCACCCCTACCTGACCGACGAGGACATCGACCGCGTTTGTCAGGGAATCCTGAAGGCGTAAGCGTTTGCTCGGCCGTTTCCATCATTGATATTTTTTTCAGTGAATGAATCTTGGTGCAAAAAAGCGCATGAGGACTGTTCAGATGGGGGAAAATCTGGTATAATAGCGCTATCCCGAGAATAAGGAGGAACCTGTTATGCCCATTGTAAATAGCAGAGAAATGTTCAAGAAGGCCTATGAAGGCGGCTATGCCATTGGTGCTTTCAACGTCAACAACATGGAAATCATCCAGGGAATCACCGAAGGCGCCAAGCTGGAAAACGCGCCCCTGATTTTGCAGGTGAGCGCCGGCGCCCGCAAGTATGCCAAGCATGTGTACCTGATGAAGATGATTGAAGCGGCGGTTGCGGACACCGATCTGCCCATCGTGGTGCATTTGGACCATGGCCCCGACTTTGAAACCTGCAAGAGCTGCATTGACGGCGGTTTCACCAGCGTTATGATTGACGGCAGTCACCTGTCCTTTGAAGAGAATATCGCCGTTACCCGCAAGGTGGTGGAATATGCTCACGACCGCAATGTGACCGTTGAGGCCGAGTTGGGTCGTCTGGCCGGCGTGGAGGACGATGTGAAGGTGTCCGCCGAGGATTCCAGCTACACCCGTCCCGAAGAGGTGGAAGAGTTTGCCTCCCGTACCGGCTGCGACAGCCTGGCCATCGCCATCGGCACCAGCCACGGCGCGTATAAGTTCAAGGGCACGCCTCAGCTTCGTTTTGATATTCTGGAAGAGGTTGGCAAGCGTCTGCCCGGTTTCCCCATCGTGCTGCACGGCGCAAGCTCCGTTATTCCCGAGTATGTGCAGATGATCAACCAGTACGGCGGCAGCATGCCCGGCGCGCAGGGCGTGCCCGAAGACATGCTGCGCAAAGCTGCCGGCATGGCGGTCTGCAAGATTAACATTGACAGCGACCTGCGTTTGGCCTTCACCGGCGAAATTCGCAAGCATTTTGTGGAGCATCCCGATCATTTCGATCCTCGTCAGTATCTGACCGATGCTCGCGATGGAATTCGCAACATGGTTCGCCACAAGATTGTGGACGTTCTCGGCTGCAATGGTAAAGCCTGAGTAGAAGTTAAATGAGTTCATCTTCTGATTCGCATCCCGGTTGGGTTGCGGAAGTTGAGCGGATGGCTTGATAAAGGGATTCTGCTTTTCAAAAGCAGAATCCCTTTTGTTAAAAAAGGAAACCACCAGCCAAGCTGGTAAAAGGTAAGGCGCAAGGTTTGAACAGAAAACTTCCTAAGCTGCAATGGCAAAGGACCGGCAATCGCGCCAAGAAACAGAAGGAAAGAAGACTGTGATAAAGAATAACGGTTGGAAAGAACGCCGGATACGGTAAGCGCCCAGATGCGCATGGACAAATCTTTTTCTATGACTGGTTGTTTCGTCCTTAGCGTCTTTTCACGTAAAACAGCCTTTTCAGCCGACTTTTCCAATGTGAATGGGGCGTGAGCCAGCTGTTCAGGCTGTCGAAAAACTCCTTCGGGGGAGTTGTCAGAGGGGCCACAGCCCCTCTGACTATATTCGTATCGACCGGCTTTGCCGGT
>CAKTUS010000099.1 GCA_934621485.1 uncultured Clostridia bacterium | reverse complement strand
GGGTTGCCCCAATGGTGGAGGTGCAGGAGGCGCTGCCTCCTGCCGGGGGGTTGAGGGGCGGAGCCCCAAACCTTGTGCCGTATTGTTTTTCCCGCGAGCCGGCGTAGCCATATTTATGGGGGCGGCCCTCCTATGGGGGCAGTGGTCTGAGCCCTGCACAGCAAGGCGCTTTCCCACCGGACGGGCAGACAAGAGCGCTAAGCCGGGTTCGACCCGCAAGAACGCTTGTACACCAGGCAGCCGCCGGATTGGCCCGCCAGTTCAAAGCCATGGCTCTCGGCAATACGGCGGGAAAGAAGCTGCCCGGATTCACACTCCAACACAGCATCTTTGCCTGCCTCTTTGGCCAGCCGTATCAGCAGATCTGTCAGACGGCCGGCATATCCCCGGCCCCAGAAGCATTTTTGCAGCACCCAGCCGATTTCCATGCTGTAGCCGTCGTAGGCGTGATAGATGACATAACCGAGGAATTGTCCCTGCCTGTTTTCCACAGCGTAAACCAGCGGTGGTATGGTCATGCCAGCCTGGAGCAGGAAGGCGTCGGAAGCCGCTCTGGAATAAGGATTTTCCAGATGGCGCATCACCTCCGGGTCGGACAGAAGCGCATACAGGCGATCACTATCCTCCGGGCGGAAAGTGCGCAGGGTAAACTCGTGATTCTGAATCAAAATCATCGTGCTTTCCCTCATAGCGTGTGTTTTCCCATGGTGGTGCGGATTCTGGAGGAAACAAAGGGCTTTGGTTCTTCCACGATTTCGGGAGGCTTTTTCGGCGCTTCGGCTGATGACTCCAGCGGCGTTTCAGGCGCGGGGGAGCCCGTATCCGGCTTGCCGATGGTGGAACGAACCAGCAGCCGTGAGCCGCTCTGGCTTTCGGCTTCCACCTTGGGCACCTGCACATGCAGGGCTTCGGCTGGCTGGCGCGAAGCAGGCGGGAAGGGCGGCGGAGTGGCTGGCTGTTCGGGCAAAGGCTCCTCCTTCACGGGCGGCTTGGGCACATCCGCAGGACGGGCATAGGGCGACGGAGCAGGATCAATGGGGTTTTGTTCCAAAATGGAAGAAAATATCGGAATGGCAGACGGCTGTTCCCGCGCCCCTTCCGCAGGCTCAAAGGTGGCTACGGCCGCTGCGAAGGGGTTGGGATTGGCGCGGCGGCGACCGCCGGCGGCGTGCACGCTCACCTGGGTTTCGTCGTCTCTTGACAAAAAATGCCACAAAAGCAGCCCGCCGGCCAATGCCGCTCCCAGCCCCGTCAGCATCAGCGCAAGCGCATGCTCGAAGGCAAAGGTCATGCAGCGGTTTATGAGGCTGACAAACAGCCGGTCGGAAGGGGTGGAAAACGACGCGACCACCAGCTGGGTTTGCTGGCTTTGCGCGCCGGGCAGCACCAGGGCCAACAGCCCTACGAAAGCAGCCGCGCAGCCAAGAGCCAGCATTACGCCGCTAAGGACTTTCCGAACCTTCATGAGCATCCCTTCCCTGTAGACAGAATAAACGTTCCAAACAGTTTTTTCGATATGCGAGGTGGTTTTCCCTTCCGTTTATGCAGGAAAACGGTTTTTCGCGCAGAATTGTCCTAACGTGTGCAGATTCGACAATGGGGGAGAAAGGTGCGATGGAAAATTTTAAGCTGACCTATCATGTGGATATGGTTTTTTGCATCGACGCAACCGGAAGCATGCGCCATGTGCTGGATTTTGTGAAACAAAACGCCTTAAACCTGTACCATGACATCGTTTCCGAAATGGAAAAGAAACACAAAGTCATCAACCAGATGCGCGTTCGCGTGATTGCCTTCCGCGATTATGTGGCGGATGGCGAGGAGGCCATTCTGGGCAGCGATTTTTTCGTGCTGCCGGATCAGGCCCAGATGTTTTATGACTGTGTGAACGGCATTACGGCCAAGGGCGGCGGCGACATCCCGGAGGATGGTTTGGAAGCGTTGGCCTATGCCATTCGCAGCGACTGGACCCGAGAAGGCGTAAAAAAGCGGCACATCATCGTGGTGTGGTCGGACGCGCCTACCCATGAATTGGGCTACGGGAAAATGGCCCCCTGGTACCCGGAGGGCATGGCCAAGGATTTTGAGGAGCTGAGCCTGTGGTGGGAGGATGAGCAGCTGGGCGGCGGCATGGATGAAAATGCCAAGCGTCTGCTGATTTTTGCGCCGGACGCACCTGCCTGGAGCCGCATTTCCTCGGAATGGGGTCAGGTGATTCATGTGCAAACCGTCAGCGAGGGACTGCTGGATGTGGAGTACCGCCAGGTGCTGGACGCCGTTTGCAACACCATTTGAAAAAGGAGCTGGCCGGGTGGATGAATCAGGGGCTTTTTTCCGTACGGTATTCCGCCGTGCCGGAGGCCATGGAGGACCATTTTGAACTGTGCTCAGGCGAGCACGGCGCCTTTTTGTGCGTAGCGGACGGCTGCGGGGGACTGGGCAGCCGCCGATACCCGCAGTTGGAAAACCGCACGGGCGCCAGCCTGGCCGCCGAACTGACGGCGCGCGCTGCCGCCGGCTGGTGGCAAAGCGCCTCTGTTTTTCCCGATACCCGGGAGCAGGGCCAGACCTGCGGCGATGCCCTTGCCGAGCGGCTTCACGAGGCGCTGACGGCCTTTTCGAAGGCCCATCCGCCGGCGGGCACGCGCATTGTAGGCAGCATGCAGCGCGAACTGCCCACGACTTTGTGTCTGGCTTGGAGCGCTGCGGCTGCCGAGCTTGGGCGGCGCGACGTGTGCTTTGCCTGGGCCGGGGATAGCCGGGGCTATGTGTTGGATGCAAATGGATTGCACCAGTGTACCCAGGATCATTTGCGGGGCGGCTTAGACCCGTTGAGCGCTTTGTACCGCGACGTGCCTCTGAGCAACCTGGTTTGGGCCGGGCAAAAGCCCCGGCTTTCCCTGCGGCGTTTCCGTTTGCAGGAGCCCTTTGTGCTGGCGGTAGCCACCGACGGTGTGTTTGGCGGCCTGCGCACCCCTATGGAAATGGAAATGCTGCTGATTGACACGCTGCTGGCGGCGAAAACGCCGGAAGGCTGGCAGCGCAAGCTGGGAACCGTGCTGAAAAAAACGGCCAACGACGACGCAACCTTGCTGGTACAGGTGTGCGGCTGCAAGGATATGGAGACTTTGCAGCAGCTTTTTCACAGCCGCCGGACGGCGCTGCAAAAGCAGTACATTACGCCTGTGCGCCGCAATCGCGGCAACATGAGCTTTGTGGAGGCGCGCTGGAAGGAATATCGCCCTGCGTACCAGTGGATGGAGGAACGGGCAAATGAGCCAACGGATTGGCGATTATGACTGCCTGACGCCGCTGCGCACCGCCGGAAGCGGCAGCGCGCGCTGGTGCATTGGCGCTTATGGGGTGGAACGTTTTTTCATAAAACAGTTTCTTTCGCCCGTTTATCCTGCGGATGAAACCACGGCGCTGGGCCAGAAACAGGCAGCCCGTTGCCGCGCCTTTGAAAAGCAAAAGCAGGCGTTGTACGCGGCCATTTCCTGTGTGATTGGCGGTACGCTGGTGCCGGTGATTGATTTTTTCCGCTATGACGGCCGGTATTATGCCGTGAGCGAAGCGCTGCCGGATACGCATCTCACGGCGGAAAACGCGCGGCAGCTTTCCCCGGAGGAGCGGCGGCGAATCCTGTTTGAGTTGGCGCTGTGCTTGCAGCGGCTTCATACCCAGGGCGTAGTGCATGCCGATCTGAAGCCGGAGCATGCGCTGCTTTGCCGGGAGGCAAACGGCTGGCATACCAGGCTGATTGATTTGGACAGCGGTTTCTTAACTGACAATCCGCCACGGGAACCGCGGGAGATGGAGGGCGACCCGGTTTACCTGTCTCCGGAAATGTACTTGAGCATGTGCGGACAAAGCGTCTCATTGGGGCCTGCTGCCGACACCTTTGCCTTTGGCATGATGATTCACCGCATCTGGACCGGGCGTTTGCCGGATTTTGACTGCCCAAAATACGATTATCTGTATCAGGCGTCGCTGGATGGCGCGGCTGTGAGGCTGGACGATTCTCTGCCGGCCCAATGGCGAGACACGGTGCAGGCCATGCTGCTGCCAAATCCGCAGGATCGCCCCGGAGACGCGCGGGTTACGCGCCTGTTTGAACCCGCTCCAACCCTGGCGGCCGGCTTTGAGCGCAACGGCCCCATCAATGGGCTCAGCCGGTTTATGCGAGGGGAAAAACGTTTTGAGAGCCGCTGACTCTGGGCCCAATGGCCGGTCAGCCCGTCGAAAAAAGCGATAGAAATGTTCGTACACGCGAGCATCGCTGCGCTGGTTCACGGGAAAAAAGCTGCGGCAGAAGGTTTTGGGGAGAACCCTAAAATCCTGACGGACGCCCGGTGGGCACAGCTGCCGCAGGCGGTTAGCAATCCGCAGGTGGGGTGCGAAGCGAGGGAAAACTACGATCGCTGCCCTCCCAACATTCAGCGCCGCTCTGCCTCCCGGGTTTCCAATTTTTTGACAACCTGAGTCTTGCCAGCAGGACTTTTCTTACGCTCTTTGCCACAGGCGAGCAGGCAAAGAGCATTTTTCGCAGAAAAGCTCGGCTTTTTTCATTTCGGTTTGATTTGTTTGGTCATGTCAGGGTTGATTCGATTGCCTTAGTTTCGGACCAAAAGGTCGCAGGTTCAAATCCTGTCACCTCGACCATAGTAAGTACCAGCTTTTGATACAAAGGCTGGTACTTTTCTTTTACCCCATGGTGGCTCAAAAGCCCTTGCTGCAAGGGCTTTCCCAGACATTTTCCCGAAAAGGTATCCTGAACCAGCTTCATTTCCCATCATGCACACAGGCGCGGAAGGCAAAATTGCTCTCCGCGCCTGTGTTGTTTACCCCACCCCGGTCAAAATGGCGTATTCTTGAGTTTTGTCAAATTGTGTGCTTAGGACTTCTTCAACCGCTCGATTATTCCGCTCAGACGTATACCGTCCTCCAACCCGGCACGATAGCAGTATTCATAGATCGGCACATCAGCACCGCGAGCAGCGGTAATGAGTTCGCCTGTTTTTTCCTCGCCAACAAGCGCGGCAATTCCATCGCGCAAATCCTTGAGTTGTTCCATTTCGGCTTTGAACTCCGGCAGTTTTTCCGCTTCCCATGCCAATTCTTCTACGCGGCCAGTGACCAGTTCTTTCAGATAAGGTTCAAATGTTTTGTCCATTAGACAGACCTCCTTTTCTCGTCGGGTGGGTCTATCTATCACTCTTGTGTGGAAAAATTGCAAGTTAATATTTTACGTCGGGTAAAGCCGTCGAGTGCCGCAAATGCAAATCCCAGATGGATTGCTTTATCGGCCACATGGCCCGCGAAATTGTCAAAGACGTTGCTGAATTCTACACTGCAGAAGGTGATGCCGGATGATCCCCACCGACCTGTTCCAGTTTGCCTATATCCCGTCGTGGTACGAGCAGCTTTATGAATTATCCCAGCTGGCCGCGCCGGAGCCATGGCGGTCAGGCAGCCGTCGTATGAAACACAGAATACAGAAACGCCTATCCTCGAACGTTACATCAATCAGGTCTTTCGTAAGCAAGCCATTGATTACAGCTACGCCCCGGAAGGGCAGGCTGGCCAGATTTTCTACCTCAATCAAGAATTTGCCTGCTTTCATACCGGGCTGAGCACCAAGGATTACAAGAGCATTTACATGTGTTTCAGCCGCAACAAACGTTTAGATTCGCTGAGAAAATGGTGCTTCAAAGGCTTTACGACCGAGGACTCGCCATGGTTCAAATACGTTCCGCTGCTGCCGTCGAGGCCCACCTACGCCATGCGGCAGTGGATGACGTACTACGACCCGGAATGGAAGATCCGCGTCAACGCCAGTCACATCCTTGAGGATGAGGAAAACGCGGCGCGGCTCCCGAAAGCAATACGCGGCGCGTGGAATCTGCCCCTGCTGCTGGAGACGGCGGTGGAATTGGCCCGCCGAAAGGCCATGACCGACTGGAGCCTTGCGGTTCCGCAGATTTTCCAAAGCCGCGTACAATACCTGCTGCCCATCCATCTGACGAACATGGAGAGGCCCGATCTCGCCATGGCGCTGTCGATCATGGAGGGCTACTACATCGGCCACACCTGCCCGCACAGGCCGAGCGAAGCGAGCGCTGGAGTGAGCGCAGCTTGCGAAGCGAACGGAACACCGGGCGCTATCGGTGCGCACGGTGCGGAGCCTGAGATGGCCTACCAAAACGCAAGATTACTGGCCCGGCCTACGGCTGGGTGGCTCGCCGAGCTGGTGGAGTGATTCGCCGCAGGCTGGCCGGAAAGGAGTTTCTATGAGCAAGATTATACGCTGCCCCCGATGCAAGGAAACGCTGTTTTTCCTTTGCGTTGGGGGTTCTCTACCCACCTGATCGCGTACTGTAAAGGCTGCAAACTGCCGGTGGAAATCCGGCGCACGCGCTCAGGAAAACTGTATAGCGTCGCATGGAAACGGGACTGAATCCGAGCGAGGGAGGCGATTCTCTTGCCACGACGGTTCAGCTGGCCATAACAGCCGCTGCGTGGCTTACGGGTTGCACTCCCGGTAAAGCCCGGTTTCCTTGATGGATACGCATTTTCGCAACCAGACCGAGTAACGGACGCCGAGGCAACGGAGTACCACCGCCGGATGACTGCTTTGTTCAAAGCACGCATTCGGCGGTTTTCTTTTGCTTCGACATTCGCTGCCCGGTCTTTTTGTGTTTTGGAACACGGCAGTACCGCCTGTGCCGCTCCATGCCCCGGCTCCGGGAACAGGAGCGCGAACATGAGCGGCCCTATTTTATTTGAGAAAATTTCTCAAATAGGAAATTACCCTTCCTATTTGGCTGTTAGTCTTCGGCCAGAGCCAAGGAAAGACCTGCTAAGAAAAGTCAAGTAGGAATTTCAAGGTAGTTTGCTGCGCAAAAAGGCCGCACCAAACCAAGCCGCTTCGCATCTCAAAAATGAAACGGCGGCCAGCCAATGCTTTATGGCGAGATCAGGCGGTGTGTTCCAGTGACTCCAGATAGGCTTTTATGATGTACGGCTATGCGACGGATGAAACGCCGGAGCTGATGCCCATCCCCTTCATGCTGGCTACCCGTGCGCTTCTGGCCTTGCGTGATTTGCACTCTCCGCTGCTTTTGCCGGATGCCAAGGCGCAGGTGACCTACGATTACGAAGCCGGACGGATCGACACGTTCCTCATCAGCACACAGCATCGAGCGGACGTACACACTGTGCAGGTAAAGGAGATCGTCCACGACATTATGGCACAGGTCGCTAAAGCCTACGGCCTGAACACAGATTTCAGAGCGCTGGTGAATCCTACCGGCAGGTTTGTGCAGGGAGGTTCCTTTGCGGATACCGGCGTAACAGGCCGGAAAATTATCGCCGATACCTACGGCGGCATGTGCCGTCATGGCGGCGGGGCTTTCTCTGGTAAAGACCCCACCAAGGTAGACCGCTCTGCTGCCTACATGGCCCGGAAGATTGCGCGGGATTTTGTGCTTACTGGATACGCCAAACGCTGTGAAATCCAGCTGGCCTATGTCATCGGGATGAAGGAGCCTGTGTCGGTCAATGTGAACTGCTTCGGAACCGAAACCCTGCCGAAGCCAGAACTGGCCCGGCTGGCACAGCAGCAGTATGACTTGACCCCTGCCGGGATTATGGAAGCGCTCCATCTGAAAACGGTCGATTACAACGAAACGGCAGCCTATCCGCTTGACTTTCAGCGCCTTCAGAGTGATGAATGGCATACCGAAAGAAAAGGAGGCGTGAATATGAAATTCACCACGACCGCACCCGACCGGCGCACGCTGGTCAAAGCCATTGCAGAGCATACTGGCATGGAACCGAACTACGCTGGCCCGCCCACATTCAACTACACGGTGGGCACGATCACGGTTGACCGCGAGGGCTATGTCGACGTACCCGATGAACAGGCTGCCGATGTGAAAGCGTTCCTGATTTCCAAGGGCTGGATGGAACCGGAGCCTGAACCGGAACAGCCGCGCATTCAGGTTGGCGTTCCGGCGAAAGACCTGACGGTGGCGAACATCACAAACCTGATTTACATGCTCTACAGCAAGCAGTACCTGCTGGGCAATGCCCTCGGCACCGCCTGCATCCGCATTGAGGATGCGGTCATTACCCGGCTGCAGGAATACACACCGGAAAACCTCGAAGCCTACGCCGAGCTGCTGCGGGATTTCAAAGCGCTGGGAGACCTTGAGGGCTTGGAGCTGGAAGAGGAACAGCTGCGGATGGACTTCCCGATGGCGGAGGACGGTATGCTCTGGATGCTGCTCATGACCAAGATGGTCGCCTTCGCCAAGTCGGCGCACCGCGTATACCCGCAGCGCCAAGAGCCGGAGGCTGAGAAGTACTTCATGCGCGGCTGGCTGCTCCGGCTGGGCTTTGGCGGCCCCGATTTCAAAGCTGTCCGGCATGCCTTGCTCAAGAACCTGAAGGGCTGCAGCGCCTTCCCCAGCGCCGAAAAGGCACAGCGCCATCAGGAACGCTGGGCGGAGATTCGCAGGCAGCACCGGGAAGAGCGGCTGGAACAGGCTGATGAAGCACAGGAGGAGGTGACCGGCGATGCAAAGGCCAACGCCTGAAAAGCTCCAGCTCCTGCGGGCACACTACACGGCGGGCAGCCGCGTCCGGCTGATTCGGATGGACGATCCGTACCGACCTGATTTGAAAGCCAGTGCCATGGGCACGGTGGTGGGTGTGGACGACGCTGGGAACATCCTTGTGAACTGGGACTGCGGTTCTTCGCTGAGCGTTCTGTACGGTGTGGATTCCTGCACCGTAGTCGAAGGGAGGAAACAAAATGACTGAGCGTATGGAACGGCGGCTGCTGGATTTGAAAGCCCGGCAGCAGGCCGAAGAGCACATGCTGTGCCCGCGCTGCGGAGCGGATACCATGAAGGAGCCAGTTTGCACCAACGCACTAAGCCGTGTGGCGGACTTGTATGTGTGCGACTCCTGCGGCACGGCGGAGGCGATGCTGGCCTTCATGAAGCAGGACTACCCGCTGACCAACTGGGCTGCGTTCCAGCCGGTCAGGCCGCCGTCCGATTTGGAAGCGCTGCCCGCCGCTGAGGTACTCCAGCGGGTGATTTGAAAGCGGGAATGGATGCGTCATGGCGGCGTTTACGCCTGCCTGTGTGCTGATTCGAAAGTGGTAAACCACGCTGTCCTGCGGGGTGAACCGCTCGGCGTGTACCGCCGAAAGGAAATCCTCGATGTTCATGAAGCCCTTGTGAATCGTGACCTTGCCGTCGCGGGCGTACATATAGCCCGCACCGTGGGGATTGCGACGGAACATGGCGCGGAGGGTGGTGTCGATCGGCTGCTGTACGCCGGATTTGGAAATGCAGATGATGCACATGGTTGTGTCCTCCTTGGTATTTCTCTCTGGGGTGTGACATTCATCACTCTGCGGGGCGGGAGAGTCAAGCGGTGTCTGTGCTTCCCGCCCGCTTGATTTCAAAGCTCTGTGTCCTGCCGGATGAACTCAGAGATCCGCTGTGCGCGGCATGTATGAAGCAGGGCAACCTCACGCCCGCTACCGTGGTTGACCATATCATCCCGCACAGGGGCGACATGAAGCTGTTTTGGGATGAAAGCAACTGGCAGCCGCTTTGCGAAAGCTGCCATAATCAAAAAACAGGAAGAGGAATGTAAAAAACCGCCCTGCCGAAGCAAGACGGTTTGGAAGTCATACGCCGTATAGCGCGTCGTTCTTGGATAAAAGGTACA
>CAKTUS010000098.1 GCA_934621485.1 uncultured Clostridia bacterium | reverse complement strand
GAACGCATGCAACGACAGGCACAGGACAGCGAGTTCAAAGATAGACTCGTTGCTGTAAACCGTATCGCCAAGGTTGTGAAAGGCGGTAAGAACTTCCGCTTCTCCGCGCTGGTTGTCGTGGGCGACGAAAAGGGTCGCGTCGGCGCCGGTATGGGCAAGGCTGTGGAAATTTCCGAAGCCATCCGCAAGGCTAACGAGGATGCCAAAAAGCATCTGATTACCGTGCCTCTGCTGGGAACATCTATTCCCCATGAGAGCACCGGTTACTTTGGCACTGGCAAGGTTGTGCTTCTCCCCGCTCCCGAAGGTACCGGCGTTATTGCCGGCGGCGCTGCCCGCGCCGTGCTGGAGCTGGCTGGCGTGAAGGACATCCGCACCAAGAGCTATGGCACCAACAACAAGATCAACACGGTCAAGGCGACGCTGGAGGGCCTCAAGCAGCTCCGCTCCGCCGAGGAAGTCGCCAAGCTGCGCGGCAAGACTGTGGAAGAAATTCTGGGCTAAGGAGGACGATGGGCATGAAACTGCAAATCACTTTGAAGAAATCGCCGATCGCCTGCCTCCAGGTTCACAAAGACACTGTGGCTGCGCTGGGCCTGCGCAAGGTTGGCCAGACCGTGGTGAAGGAAGACAACGCCTGCGTCCGCGGCCAAATCTTCCGCGTGAAGCACATGATCGACGTCGTTGAAATCAAGGACTGAGGAGGGAAACCCAATGAAACTGCACGAGTTGCAACCCGCCGCGGGTTCCACCACCGCTAGCAAGCGCCTTGGTCGTGGCGTTGGCTCCGGCCTGGGTAAGACCTCCGGCAAGGGCCACAAGGGCGCCAAAGCCCGCTCCGGCGGCGGCAAGCGCCCCGGCTTTGAGGGCGGCCAGATGCCCCTGTACCGCCGCGTTCCCAAGCGTGGCTTCACCAACATCTACCGCATTGAGTATGCTGAAATCAACGTGGGTCAGTTGGAAGCCTTCACCGAGGGCACTGTGGTAAACGCCGAGTTGCTGAAAGCAGCCGGTATCATCAAAAAAACGCTGGGCGGCGTGAAGGTTCTGGGTAACGGCGAGCTGACCAAAAAGCTGACCGTGGAAGCCGCGAAGTTCACCGAAACTGCCAAGCAGAAAATTGAGGCGGTTGGCGGGAAAGCCGAGGTGAAGTAAGATGGCCAAAAACGCTAACAACAAGGTAAGCGTCTGGCAGTCTCTTCGCAACGCCTGGAAGGTAGAGGACATTCGCAAGAAAATTCTCTACACCTTCTTCATGCTGGTTGTTTTCCGTCTGGTTGGCGTCATTCCTGCGCCCGGCGTTGACTACGCCCGGGTGCAGAGCGCCATGGGCAGCAATCAGCTCCCGTTGCTGGATCTGGTCAACATGATGACCGGTAACAACTTCTCTCAAATGACCATCATGGCCATGGGTATTACGCCCTACATCAACAGCAGCATTATCATGCAGCTGTTGACCATCGCCATTCCGGCGTTGGAGCGTTTGTCCAAGAGCGGCCCTGACGGCCAGAAGAAGATCGCTCAGATCACCCGTTATGTGACGGTGGGTCTGGCCATCATTCAGGCCATCGGCCTGGTGGCCAGCTTGGGCTACATCAAGAGCGGCTGGTTCAACACCGTTCTGGTGGGCGTAAGCATGGCTGGTGGTACCGCCCTTGCCATGTGGATTGGTGAGCGCATTACCGAAAAGGGACTGGGCAACGGTATCTCCCTGCTGATCTTCGCCGGTATCATTTCCAACCTGTTCTCTGGCTTCTCTCAGTTGGTTGCCAGCGCCTTCAAGGCCACTTCCATCACTCCCTGGCTGTCTTTGCTGGGCGTGCTGCTGCTGGCCCTGGTCATGACCGTGGTTGTGACCTTTGTGGATATGGGCGTTCGCCGCATCAACGTGAACTATGCCAAGCGCGTCAGCGGCCGCAAAATGTATGGCGGTCAGAACAGCGTGATTCCGCTGAAGGTTGTCAGCGTGGGCGTTCTTCCCCTGATTTTCGCCTACTCCTTCATGGCCTTCCCCGGAACCATCATTCAGCTGGTTGGCGGCGCCGACAGCGGTGCGGCGATCTGGTGGTCGCGCTACATGAATTCTTACAGCCCCCTGTACATGATTGTAACGGCGTTGCTGATCGTTGCATTCACGTACTTCTACACCTCCATCTCCTTCCAGCCTGATGAAATCGCCAAGAACATTCAGCAGCAGGGCGGTGCGATTCCCGCTGTGCGTCCCGGTAAGCCCACCGCGGATTACCTCAAGCGCATCAACAATCGGCTCACCTTGTTCGCCGCGTTGTTCCTGGCTGTGCTGGCTACGGTGCCTAACCTGGCTACTTTGGGCCTGCAAACCGGTATCCCGTTCGCTGCCAGCAGCATGCTGATTGCTGTGAGCGTGGTTCTGGAAACCAAGCGTCAGCTGGACGACCTGCTGGTCAGTCGCAACTACGACACCCTTTCCTAAGGCGTCCGTTGTACGAATGATGCGCCGCTAAGGCGTGGCACGGCACATTTACCGTCTGCGCGGTAACTGCATGTGTGCCGCGCATTAGCGGCGTCATCCGTAGAAATGCTGCCAGTAAGGAGGATATGGATATGAACATCATTTTCCTGGGCCCTCCCGGCGCGGGGAAAGGCACGCAGGCGCAAATCGTGTGCCAGAAGCTGGGGATTCCCCAGATTTCCACGGGCGACATGCTGCGCGCCGCCATTTCCGCCAAGACCGAGACAGGGCTGAAAGCCAAAGAATACATGGATCAGGGTCAGCTGGTTCCGGATCAGGTTGTGATTGACATTGTGAAGGAACGTCTGGCGATGGACGACTGCCAGAACGGCTATATTCTGGATGGGTTCCCTCGCACGGTTGAGCAGGCGAAAGCCCTGGGCGAGTTTGCCGACATCGACGCCGCCATCAACCTGGATGTGCCGGACGAACTGTTGGTGGAACGGCTCAGCGGCCGTCGCGTATGTCCCCTGTGCGGAGCGCCCTATCACATGAGCCGCCTGAACGGCGAGGCTGTGTGCAAGGTGGATTCGACTCCCCTGATTCAGCGCGACGACGATAAGCCGGAAACGGTGCTGAACCGTTTGCAGGTTTATCATCAGAAAACCGCGCCGCTGATTGAGCACTACCAGCGCGAAGGAAAGCTGAAGAACATTCCCGGCGGTGGCAAGTTGGAAGAAATCAGCGCGGAAATTTTGGCAACACTTGAGGCGATCCGATGATTTATCTGAAGAACGCGCAACAGCTGGACTGCATGCGCAGGTCCGGAGCGTTGCTTTACGATGTGCTTTGCCGCCTTCGTGAAGCCATTAAGCCGGGCATGAGCACAGCCGAACTCGACGTATACGCCGAGCAGCTCATCCGCAAGCATAAGGCAATCCCGTCCTTTTTGGACTACCAGGGCTATCCGGCGTCCATCTGCGCCTCCATCAACGATGAGGTGGTGCATGGCATCCCCTCCGATACGGCCATTATCAAGGAAGGCGATGTGCTTTCCATCGATTGCGGCCTCATACTTGATGGATGGCAGGCGGACAGCGCCTTCACCGTGGGCGTTGGCAACATCAGCCCCGAAAACCGGCAGTTGATTGACGTTACGGAGGAAAGCTTTTTCAAAGGCGTCCGTAAGGCAATCAACGGCAATCACCTGGGCGATATCGGTCATGCGATTCAGTCCTATGCTGAAAGCTATGGCTACGGCGTCATTCGCGACCTGACCGGTCACGGCATTGGCCGTAGCATGCACGAGGAGCCCAGCGTGCCCAACTTTGGCCGTGAAGGCCATGGCACACGGCTGCGGGCCGGTATGACGCTGGCCATTGAACCGATGATTGCCATGGGCGATTATCATGTGGCTGAGCTGGAAGACGGTTGGACCATTGTAACGGAAGATGGCAGCGTATGTTCGCACTATGAGCATACCATCGCCATCAACGAGCACGGTCTGCCTGAACTGATGACCTTCCCCGGCTATGTACTGACGGAGGAAGCTGAGTGAAAGCAAAGCCGACTGAGCCCGGGCGAGTGGTTGTTTCCACTCAGGGGCACGACGCGGGGCACTGGTACGCCATATGGCAAGTGCTGGACGAACGCTGCGTGCTGCTGGTGAACGGAACCACGCGCAAGCTGGAGAAACCCAAAAAAAAGCAAATCAAGCACCTACGCGCATTGCCCCTGACCGTTGCGGTGAGCGGGCGCGGAGAAAGCGGCGGCCCTCTGGCCGACAGTGATATCCGCAAGGCCCTTTCGGCCTGCAAGGTTGCTTACGAAACCCAGACCGGCTGGCCGCATACACCGGCAAACCGGGATTTAGAAAAGGAGGAAGGCGCGCTTGTCCAAGAGTGACGTCATTGAAATGGAAGGCACGGTCATCGAGGCGCTTCCCAACGCGAACTTCAAAGTGGAGCTCCCCGGCGGGCACCGGATCATGGCGCAGATTTCGGGTAAAATGCGCATGAACTTCATCCGCATCTATCCCGGCGACAAAGTGACTGTCGAACTTTCGCCCTACGATCTCACCCGCGGCAGGATTACCTGGCGCTCCAAGAACTAACGGCGATTACGGTCGGTTGCGGCCGTCCAGAAGGAGGAAACCATCATGAAGGTACGTCCCTCGGTAAAGCCCATTTGCGAAAAGTGCAAGATCATCAAGCGCAAGGGTCGCGTCATGGTGATCTGCGAAAATCCCAAGCATAAGCAAAAGCAGGGCTGAGTCCTGCCACAGACTGTCGAAAAAACCTGGGAGGCATCGGAGGGCGGTAGCCCTCCGATTTTCATTCCGAAACCGGCGGTGTGTACGTCGGTTTCGGTTGCCTTGCGCAGCAAGGCTTTCCTTACGCTCTTTGCCGCCCGGCGAGCAGGCAAAGAGTGCTTCTCAGCAGAAAAGTTCGCCGTCTGGCGAGCTTTTTGGACGGCCTGAAGCAGGGATGAGTCCTGCCATTTGGGGTGTGAAAAGCAGCCCGGCTTTCTGAGCGCAGAAGCCGGGCTGCTTTTTGCTTGCTATGCGAAAACCATTGGTCAATGCAAAGAATGGCTGACTTTTCGGAACCTGGAAGAAACCGACGAGGAAGCGCTTTTTTAGCAGGCACGAGCGTCTGCTCTTACAACACGGCACCCAGACTGGTATCAGGCCCGGATAGGTTCTATCAGCTGTCCCTAACCAACCGCACGCTTGTTGAGAGGAAGGGACTGACAGGCCGATATTGCCGGCATGTCTTTTGGCCAGCCAAATTTCATGCCGGGCTTGCGAGCTTGGCAAGGCTCAAGTCGATCGGTGAATCTGTGTGAAAACGCAGTTCAAAAGCGAGTATTGCAAAGGGGATGCAGCAGGGCATAGCAAACCAAGACGCCGGGATGAAGCCGGCCGCGAATCCCAAAACAGGAAACAAAGCATCCATCGACAAAATCAAGCAAAAAGCTTTTTATTCTTGTAAAAAAGTTTCCAGCAAACCCGTTGACAAGCTTTGATTTCTGTGCGATAATTCAAAAGTTGGAGTATGCGTATAGCCGTGGGCGGCTGCATGGATCTTAGAATCTGTGACCACGGGATAGGCAAACGCTCTAACAGCACTGTCAAAGCGCAGTCCTTACTCTAAGGCTGTGCGGGGCCTTGGGGCACGCTCCACTCACTCTACGTAGACGCGCCCAACTTCAAGAGGCCCTCGGCTCAAGAGAGCACATACTATGGAGGTGTAACCACACATGGCACGTATTGCGGGCGTTGACCTGCCCAGAGAAAAGCGTGTGGAAATCGGCCTGACCTACATCTTCGGCATCGGCTTGGCTACGTCCAAGCAGATTCTCGCCGAAACGGAGATCAACCCCGATACCCGCGTTAAGGACCTTACCGAAAACGAAGTCAGCAAGCTCCGTGAGTACATCGAGCATCACGTGAAGGTGGAGGGCGACCTGCGTCGCGAGGTTTCCCTGAACATCAAGCGCCTGGTGGAAATCGGTTGTTACCGTGGCGTTCGTCACCGTCGCAGCCTGCCCGTTCGCGGTCAGAACACCAAGAACAATGCGCGCACCCGCAAGGGCCCCAAGCGCACCATCGCCGGCAAGAAAAAGGCCACCAAGTAAACCTACGCATGCTTGAAAATCATGGAGGGATGAACAGCAATGGCACCCAAGCAAAAACTCAAGAAGGTTTCGCGCAAGCGTCGTGAGAAGAAGCTCGTCGAGCGTGGCGCCGCGCATATCCGTTCTTCCTTTAACAATACCATCGTTACCCTGACCGATACCAATGGCAACGCTCTGAGCTGGGCTTCCGCCGGTGGTCTGGGCTTCCGCGGAAGCAAGAAGTCCACTCCCTTCGCCGCGCAGATGGCCGCCGAGACCGCCGCAAAGGCTGCCATGGAATTCGGCCTCAAGACCGTGGAAGTGTACGTCAAGGGCCCCGGCTCCGGACGTGAAGCCGCCATCCGCAGCCTGCAGGCTGCCGGCCTTGAAGTGAACATGATCAAAGACGTTACACCCATTCCGCACAACGGCTGCCGTCCGCCCAAGCGTAGAAGAGTGTAAGATCGAGGAGGTACAAAGAAATGGCAAGATATACAGATTCCGTATGCCGTATGTGCCGCCGCGAGGGCACCAAGCTCTTCCTGAAGGGTGAAAAGTGCTTTTCCTCCAAGTGCGCGCAGCAGAACCGCCCCACCCCTCCCGGCCAGCACGGCCAGGCCCGTCAGCGCAAGGCCAGCGAGTATGGCATGCAGCTGCGCGAAAAGCAGAAGGCCCGTCGCGCTTATGGCCTGGTGGAGAAGCAGTTCGTTCGCACCTTTGACCGCGCTACCGGCATGAAGGGCATCACCGGCGACAACCTGCTCCAGTTGCTGGAGCTGCGTTTGGACAACGTGGTGTACCGCAGCGGTCTGGCCGCCAGCCGTGCCCAGGCTCGTCAGCTGGTTTGCCATGGCCTGATGACCGTGAACGGCAAGAAGGTGGATATTCCTTCCTACACCGTGAAGGTCGGCGACGTGATTGGCGTTCGCTCCACCCGCAAGGATATCGCGATTTTTAAGGCTGTCAAGGAAAACGGCGTTGGCCGCGTGATTCCCAAGTGGATCAGCACCGATGTGGAAAACCTGACCGCTACCGTCGCTGCGCTGCCTCAGCGTGACGATATCGACCTGACCATCCAGGAAAACATGATCGTCGAGTTCTACTCTCGTTAGGATGAGGCGTTACTCCCTCAACCAAGTGGCTTGAAACAGGAGGGTAAAACGAATGATCGAAATCGAAAAAGCGCGCATCGACTGTGCGGAGCTCAGCGCCGACGGCGCGTATGGCAAATTTGTCATCGAGCCCCTGGAGCGCGGCTTTGGCAACACGCTGGGCAATGCGTTGCGCCGCGTGCTGCTTAGCTCTCTGCCCGGCGTTGCCGTTACCAGCATCAAGATCGAAGGGATTCAGCATGAGTTTTCCACCGTGCCCGGCGTAACCGAGGACGTGAGCGAAATCATACTGAACCTGAAGGCCTTGTCGGCCAAGCTGTATTCCGATCAGCCCAAGACCGTTATGCTCGATGTGAAGGGCCCCACCGAAGTCAAGGCCGGGGATATTGCCGTGGACGACGAGCTGGAGTTCGTCGATCCTGATGCCCACATCGCTACCCTGAACGAGGATGCGCATCTGCAAATGACGCTCACCATCGACAAGGGCCGCGGCTATGTGAGCGCGGACAAGAACAAGTATCCCAATATGCCCATTGGCGTGATTCCCATTGACTCCATCTTCACTCCCATCCGTAAGGTCAACTACACAGTCACCGATACCCGTGTTGGGCAAATCACCGACTATGACAAGCTGACCCTGGAAGTGTGGACCGATGGCAGCGTGAATCCTGATGAGGCCATCAGCCTTGCCGCGAAGATCCTGACCGAGCACCTGAGCCTCTTTGTCAGCCTGACCGACCAGGTGACCGCAATCACCTTTACCGATCAGGAAGACGACAAGAAGGAAAAGGTTCTCGAAATGACCATCGAGGAGCTGGACCTGAGCGTGCGCGCCTACAACTGCTTGAAGCGCGCCGGCATCAATACAGTTGCCGAGCTGGTGCAGCGCAACCAGGAGGACATGATGAAGGTGCGCAACCTGGGCCGCAAGAGCCTGGAGGAAGTCGAGCAGAAGCTTGAAGCGCTGAACCTGTCCCTGCGCCCCAGCGACGAATAAACGACCGATTCCCTTAAAGGAGGAAATATACCATGGCACAACGGAAATTGGGCCGTACTGCCGAGCAGCGGAAGGCTTTGCTGCGCAATCAGGTTACCAACCTGATCTGGTATGGCCGTATTGAAACGACCGAGGCCCGCGCCAAGGAAGTGCGCCGTGCTGCCGAGCGTTTGATCACGCTGGCGGTCAACGAGTGCGATAACAGTATTGAAGTAACCAAGGAAGCCCACAACGACAAGGGCCAGCTGGTTACCCTGAACGTGGTAAACGATGCGCCCAGCAAGCTGCATGCCCGCCGTATCATGATGAGCTATCTGTACGAGCTCAAGGATGTGCAGCGCAAGGACGAGGACAAGGCCGACTGGAAAGAGCGCACCAAGGACGTCAAATATCCCGTGGTGGAAAAGCTGTTCCGCGAATATGGCCCCAAGTTCAAGAAGCGCAATGAGGAAAAGCATTGCGCCGGCGGCTACACCCGCATTTACAAGCTGGGTCCCCGTCGCGGCGACGCTGCCGAGATGTGCGTGATCGAGATTCTGTAAGCAATCCAGGCACCCCTGCGGCAAAAGCCGCGGGGGTGTTTTTGATTTGCCTGTCATCTGGAAAAGTGCTATAATAAATGGTAATTTTTCATCAGATGGAGGATAAATTTTCATGCCCGTGAAACAGGACAAACCATCACTGCTGTACCGGGTTGGCAAAGGCGTTATTCTGGCGCTAAGCCTGACGGCACTGCTGGCCGTAACCCTGTATCTGTTGCTGCGCTATGGCTATATGCATATGAGCATCAGCGAATCGCTGGAGTTTCGCGTGCCAAGTCTGGCGATGTACGCAACGGCCCTGTTGCTGGCGGTAGCGCTGTATCTGCTGCGCCCGGTGCTGAAACGCATACCGGAAAAAGCGCTGTTTTGGGGGCTGCTGGGCTGCTATCTGGCGGCGGGTGTGGCGCTGATTTTGTGTACGGATCCTACGCCGCGCACCGATCAGTACCAGGTGCTGTCCATTGCGGCGCATTTGAAAAATGGGGATTTAAGCGATTTTGAGCCGGACCGGTATTTGATGGCTTATCCACACCAGCTGGGTTTGGCGGTATACGAGATGTTGCTGATGCACATCAGCGATAGCCCCCGCTTTTTGCAGTTTGTCAACCTGGCCTGGGTGCTGCTGACTTTGTGGCTGCTGTGGCAGACCAGCCGCCTGCTGCGGTCGGACGATCTGGAACGAAAATACAGTCTGGTATTTCTGTTTGCTTTTTTGCCGCAATTGTTTTTCGTACTGATGCTCTATGGCGAGGTACCGGGGGCCATGCTGGTTGCCCTGTCGCTATACTGGGCATGCCTGGGCTGGAAAAAACGCCGCTGGGGCTGGTGGCTGGGCAGCTGCATCGCGCTGGGGCTTGCCTGCCTGATTCGGAATAACTTTTTAATTGCCGCCATCGCTTTGGTGATTTTGGCCCTGCTGCTGGCGCTGAAGGAGCGGCAATGGCGGGCGTTGCTGCTGGCTTTGGGCATGGCGGTATGCGCCGTTGGCGCCCCCAAAGCTGTAAACGCCATTTATATGGACAAAGCCGGCGTTGATCCGGGGCAGCAGGGAATTCCCAAGATCAGCTTTGTAACCATGGGAC
>CAKTUS010000097.1 GCA_934621485.1 uncultured Clostridia bacterium | reverse complement strand
CTCCTGAGCAACAGGCAGCACGCTTTCAGGCGTTTCCTGCTCGTCGTCGGTGCTTTCCACATACACAGCCCGATAGCCGGCAAAGGTCATGTGCTCGCCGTAGTAACGCATATCCGCCCGGCCGCCGTAAAGGTCCAGCGTCAGGGCCTGAAACACGGCGGGCTTCATCTGGCTGGCCATAAAGCGGGCGTAAATCAGTTTGTACAGGTTATATTGTTCCCGGGTTAAAAACGGCTTTACCGTGTCCGGCGTTTGTTCTACATAGGTGGGACGAATGGCCTCGTGAGCGTCCTGCGCATTCTTACGGCCCTTATACTGATTGGGCGTTTCCGGGCAGTACTCCGAGCCATACTGCTCCTGGATGAAGCTGCGAGCTGCCGTAACCGCTTCCTCGGATACGCGCACGCTGTCGGTACGAATGTAGGTAACCAAACCCACGGTACCGGCTTTGCCCAGGTCGATGCCCTCATAAAGCTGCTGTACCACCTGCATGGTTTTGGCGGTAGAAAAATTCAGTTTGCGGCTGGCCTCCTGCTGCAGGCTGGAGGTTGTGAAGGGGGGCTGAGGCTTTTTCAGCTTTTCCCCCACCTTCACGCCCTGCACACTGAACTTGGATTGTAGGATACTGGCTTTGGCCGCCCTGGCTTCCGCCTCGTTTTTGATGGCTACCTTTTTGCCGTCCAGGGCCACCAGCTTTGCCTGGCAGATCATGGCTTTTCCCTTGGCGTTTTTGGCGGGAAAATCGGCGGTCACATCCCAGTATTCCTCGGGAATAAAGGCTTCGATTTCCTGCTCCCGGTCCACCACCATACGAGTGGCCACGCTCTGCACCCGTCCTGCGGACAAGCCTTTTTTCACCTTGGCCCACAGCAGCGGACTGATTTTATAGCCCACCAAACGGTCCAGAGCCCGGCGAGCCTGCTGAGCGTCCACCCGGTCCATATCGATGGCCCGCGGATGCTCCAGCGCTTCCTTCACGGCCTTTTTGGTAATCTCGTGGAACTCAATCCGACAAGGCTTGGCAGGGTCCATGCCCAGCGTATTGGCCAGGTGCCAGGAAATGGCTTCTCCTTCGCGGTCAGGGTCGGTTGCCAGGTAAACGCGGGAAGCGCCCTTCGCTTCCTTCTTGATGCGCGCCAGAATATCTCCTCGGCCGCGAATGGTAATGTATTTCATGTCGAAGTCCTTGTCCACATCCACGCCCAGCTGTGATTTGGGTAAATCGCGCACATGGCCTTGGGATGCTTCTACCTTATAGCCGCGGCCCAAAAACTTTTCAATGGTTTTGGCTTTGGCGGGAGATTCCACAATAACCAGCTTTTTGGCGGTGGTAGCCATTTGAAAACGCCTCCTCAAAGTAACTGCGAAACCGGCAGTGAAAAACGGTTGCCCGCCTCGCGATGAATGATTCCCAGAATTTCCATAGTGCCCAACTCGGCCATCAGCTCATCGTCGCTAACGGAAAGCCGCTTGGTCATTTCCTGCTGGTCCATGGGCTCAATGCGCAGCAGAGAAACGATTTGCTCCTGCAATCCATTTGAAACGGAAGAAGAACGCGGCTCTTTCCTTGCAGAAGAAAGCGGCGCCAGCTGCAAATCCTCCAGCAATTCCCGGGCGCTTGTAACAATGCGCGCGCCTTCCCGCAGCAGGGTGTGCGGCCCTTCGCTGCCCTCGCATCCCACACGGCCCGGCACGGCAAATACCTCGCGCCCCTGGGTCAACGCGGCGCCCACCGTGAGCATGCCGCCGCTTTTGACTTTGCCCTCCACCAGCACAACGCCCAGGCTCAGCCCGGAAATCAGGCGATTTCGGTGGGGAAAATGATAAGGCTTAGGCCCTGCGTCAAGCGGGTATTCGCTAAGCACCAGCCCAACTCCTCCTGCAATTCTACGAAGCATGGGCGTATGCTCCGGCGGATAGGGCGCGTTGATGCCGCTGCCCAAAATTCCAACGGTACAGCCGCTCGCTTCCAGCGCCGCCTGATGAGCCGCCGCGTCTATGCCGCGCGCCAGTCCGCTCACTACGCAGACGCCTGCTTCACATAACCCTTTCGCCAGCAAAGCCGCCATGTCGCGCCCGTAGCTGCTGGCACGCCTCGTACCCACAATGCCAACCATCGGCCTTTGCAGGCAGGCCAGTCTGCCCGCATAGTACAGCAGATAGGGCGGGTCTTGAATCGCTGCCAGCTGGGGCGGATAGGCCGGGTCCTGCCGAAACAGCAAATGCACATTTTTTCTGTCCAGTTTTTCCAAAAGCTCGTCCATTGCCTCCCGGGAATGGTAACGAGCCAGCAAGTTCTGGGTTCCCGCTTGAAACGCGGGACCGTCGGCCCGGCCAAAGGCATCCCAAACAGCTTGAGCGCTTGGCCAGGTAGCCAGCAGGGTTTGCAGGTGGCCCGGCGTTACCTCAGCGGTAGACAGCCAGAGCAGGCATTTTTCTTCAGCGCTTAGAACCATGTTTACCTCCAAAAGCGGCTGTCCACATTGCGGAACTGAATGGCCAACGCGATGTCTGCGCTTTCAATTTGCTCATGACCGCCCAAATCGGCAATCGTGCGCGCCACCTTGC
This sequence comes from uncultured Clostridia bacterium, assembly GCA_934621485.1. Classification (GTDB taxonomy): domain Bacteria; phylum Bacillota; class Clostridia; order Christensenellales; family Aristaeellaceae; genus Limiplasma. The sequence continues at coordinate 7,333 of CAKTUS010000097.1, read as the reverse complement.
GAATACGGCCATAGGTGCGCATGGAAATGTGAAAGCGTTCCACTGCCTGACTCAGCAGCGCACGGGCCGCCGGTGCCAGTTGGCAATAGCGTTCTAAACCGCTTTGATCCAGCTGGGCATTGCAATAAATGGCCTGGCCCTGATAGCGCTCTTGTTGGAGCCTGCGCGCCTTTACCACCCGTTCCCGCACTGCAGCGCTGTCCTCGGCTTGCTGGTCGCTCTCGATTTCCGCCAGGGTTACCGCGTCCATCTCCACTTGAAGATCGATGCGGTCCAGCAGCGGGCCGCTGATGCGTCCCAGATAGCGCTTGATCTCGCCGGGGGAACAACGACATTCCTTTTGGCGGCTGCCTAAATTCCCGCAGGGGCAGGGGTTCATGCCGGCCACCAGCATGCAGTGGCTCTGATACCGGTTCTGGCCGCTGATGCGGGTGATATGGATGAAGCCGTCTTCCAAGGGCTGACGGAGAGCCTCCAGGGTAGCATGCTGAAACTCCGGCAGTTCATCCAGAAACAGCACGCCGTTATGGGCCAGCGATACCTCGCCCGGCTTTGCCTTGACGCCGCCGCCAATCATAGCCGGAACGGAAATGTTGTGATGAGGCGCCCGAAAGGGGCGCTGCGTCATCAAACCGCTGTCAGGCGGCAATTCGCCTGCCGCGGAGTGAATCAGTGTGGTTTCCAGAGCTTCTTCATAGCTTAGCGGAGGAAGGATACCCGGCAAGCAGCGGGCCAGCATGGTTTTTCCGCTGCCGGGGATGCCCACCATCAGCAGGTTGTGCCCTCCGGCCGCGGCCACTTCCAGCGCTTTGCGAGCTGCCTTTTGCCCTTTCACATATTTCAGGTCGTTGGATACGGGCTGATTCTGCCATTGCTGCTGGTATGCCCGGTGAGGCTGGCAAACAAGCGGCCTGCCGCCGCTGAGATGGTCAAAGACCTCCCGAAGCGTGTCGGCAGGGAATACGTGCAGCCCATCGACGCACTCACATTCCCGGGCGTTTTGCCGGGGTAGAATCAGGCTTTGAAACCCATTTTCCGCTGCGGTAATGGCCATGGCCAGCGCGCCGCGCACGGGCATCAGCTTTCCTTGCAGGGAAAGCTCTCCAAGCAGCATGGTTTTTTCCAAATCGGAAAAGGAAGCGGGCTTTTTAGCGCTCAGCAGGGCCATGGCAATGGCCAGTTCAAAGGCGGTTCCGTCTTTCTTAACGTCTGCCGGAGCCAGGTTGACCGTCACCTTGCCGAAGGGAAACTCCAAGCCGCTCACGGCAATGGCTGCGCGTACCCGGTCGCGGCTTTCCTTGACCGCCGCGCTGGGCAGGCCCACAATGTCAAAACTCACCATTCCACGGGAGATGAAGGCTTCCACCTCCACAGGATATCCGCTAACCCCTTCCAGGCCGCAGGCATAGGTTCGGGCAAGCACAGCCGCACCCTCTTTCGCACGCTCGTCAGTAATAAAGCTTTGAGAACCACTTCATGGCGTCCAACCATTCCGTGCTGGTTAGCCATCCAGACGCATAGGGGAAAAACATTACAAAGAAAGCTGCCGCAAACAACACATAACCAACCGGTAAGCCATAGGTTGCCAGCGGTTTACGCGCCGTTTTACGATCCCAGACAACTGCCAGCGCATACAAGCCGTCTGCCAGCAGCATCGGCCACAGCGGCCAGGCAAATTGCGATACGCACAGCGCTTCAATCGCCACAATCCAAACGCCAAGCAGCGCATACCTCACGGCCGGATGAGTTTTTCCCAGCCAGCGCAAACAAACCATGGTGGCCAGAATGATGAAAGGCACGCTGGCAAAATAATGGTACATATACATGCTTCGCGGCACCAGCACCCAAGGCAGGTATTGGGCCAGGAAGCCAATGGAAATCACCAAAACCGTCATTCCCTCATCCTGGTCGTCCACATCAATGGAAAGCGCGAAGCGGCGCTTGAAAAGCCGCGCAATGAACACCCCGAGCACAACAAGCATGGCAAGTGCGCCCAGAACATACACCCAGGGGTTTCCCATACACATGATGGTGGAGGCATAGTCTGCCGGTTCGTATTTATCCTGAGCAAACCACATGGGCTTCAAAATGAAGGGCCACTGCCACCAGGGCGACTGGAAGGGATGATCCATGCCCAAACCGGGAGTGCTGTGGTAATGCAGCATGCCGATTTGCGCATCGATAACCCTGGATAGGGTTACCGGCCCGGTAGGCGACAGGTAAGGAATGTAACACAAATAGTAAATCACGCAGGGAATCAACACAAAGAATCCCACGCAGAACAGGCAGGTAACCAGCATACGCTTCATGGTTAGCTGCCGGGCGACCCGGCAGCGCGCGGCGGCGCTTTGACAGTCCTGCTCGCTTAGGCCGCTGGCCAGATAGCTGACTCGCCACTGCCGGTGCAGCGTAAGGAAGAACAGCAGCGCAAGCCCCACGGCGGAATAAATGCCAATCCATTTGCTGGCGATGGACAGCCCCATGCAAACGCCGCTCAGCAGCAGCGGAAGAAGGGTACACAAATAGCTTTTGCTAAGCAGCTTCGGGCTTTCCTCAGCGGCAAATACATCGGTTTGCATATAGCGCACCATGAATAAATAGCTCAGCAGGATGAAAAACACCGGGAACGAATCGATAGTGGCAATTCGCGTTTGGGTGTAGTGCATCAAATCCAGCGCAAAAGCCAGCATGGACAAGCTGGCAATGCCGCGTTTATGCGTCAGCTGTTTAGCCAGCAAATACAACGCCGGCAGCATCAGCACGCCAAAGAACGTGCCGGCAAAGCGCCAGCCAAAGGGCGTCATTCCAAAGATGGCGATACCAACGGCCATCAGCAGTTTTCCAAGCGGCGGATGGGTGGTTTCATAGGGCTTCTGCCCATGCAGATGCTCATAGGCGGTGCGTGCGTGATAGATTTCGTCAAAATAGGTGCCGTTGTACCAGCCGGGTTCGCCCGTGCAGGTATCGGCTTCGTCAATCAGATTTTCTACCGGCAGCGGTTCGTCCAGCACGTCAGGGTTGGCTCCTGTATGGCTTACCACAGTCATGGACAGCGGGTTGCCCTGAGCGTCGCGGGCCACAATTTCCCAAAGATTCAGTCCGGCGCTCAAGGCGTTCAGCCGAAGATAACGGCCGTTAAGCTGCAAAGGGATGCTGGAAAAGGTGGTTTGCCCGTTATCCGTGGAGGATTCTACCGCATAAAGCCAACGGTAGCACAGCCCCTCCCGCATTTCACACGGGTAGTTTTCCGACCAGCTTTCGCCATCCTGGCTGACAGCAATGGAAAACGAGTTGTAGCTGACACCCGCGTAATACAGCACCTCAAACGCCTGGCTGCTGCCCAGATCCAAAACCACCTGCTCCTGAGGCGAAGAAGACACCCAGGCCGTTTGCGGCGCTTTGGTGCTGCCCAAATGGGTAAAAGCCAGCATGCCATACAGCAGGGTTGCCGCACCCATGATGGCGTAGTCCTTCCAGCCAAGATGCAATCGCGCGTCTCTGGGGGCAAAGAGCATCCGGCGAGCGCGCTGATCGTCTTCCTCACCGCGCTTTCGACAGGGCTGTGGCCTCATGGTCGTTTCTTTCCGGCCGGTTAGCCCTGTCCACAGTCCCAGTCCCAGCAGCAGCAGATTAGCGATACAAAGAGCATCGTTGAGAGCGAGCGTGTCCAGGTTTAGGTGCCCCTGGGCGGAACCATACAGAATGGAATTGTTCAGAACAATAGCCGTGTTCAGAAAGGTAGTCAGTGAAAAACCAACGCATAGCGCCAACACACGGCGATCCTGGCACAGTGCATAGCTAACAAGCAGCAGTAAAAGAGCGCAGAATAAATAACGCTCATGCACTTTCACGCCAAGCACATAAACGCCCATCAGCGCCAGCGCCATGGCGAAGGGAAGACTGCCGGCCCGGTTGTCAAAACACAGGATGATGACGGCAAAGGCAAAGGCAAAAGCCATCATGCTATACCCAAAGACGGCATAGCTGGCCCCGGCCAGGAAAAAAGCCAATTGCGCCGCCGACATCAGCAGGCATAGAAACGCCGTCAGCTTGGCCTTTTTGTCCTTGCGCTTCCACAGCAAACAACCACCCATGCAGGTAAACAGCATACAAGCCGTGAGCGTCAGCCACTCGGGAACCGTTTCTTCCAACCCATGCCAGTTTGCCCCTGCCAGATAATAAAGACTGGCCGTATTCAGCGTGGCATAGGGATAAGAGGAGAGCGTATCACGATAAAGCTCAATCAGCCAGCCAAACAGACTATCCTGCCGCAGAGAGAAGGGCAGCACAATGGCAAGCGCAACCGCCAACGCCAGCAGCGCCCCCATTCCCGCTTCTTTCCATTGCTTTTTTCTTCCTTCCGAAGCATGAAGCAGGCACAGGACCAGCCAGGCCAAGCCGACAGGCGCGAACAAAAGCGCCTGTGGCTTTATCAGCGCAGCCGCTATAAACAGCGGCATAGCGGCCCGCCAGTTTTGGTTCAGCGCCAGCAGCGTCACCAGCATTATCATCAGCGCCAAAACGCTGTCCACCTGGCCCCAGGCGGCTCCGTTCACCAACACTGCCGGATTCAGGGCATAAACCGCCGCCAGGAATACGGCGGCGCCGGGCTTTACGCGCTTTTGAGCAAAGCGCCACAAAACCAGTGCGCCCGCCAGGTCGCATACAATGGGCAGCGTCTTTATAACCAGCGTAGCGGCGGCACTCTGCCAGCCAATGGTGTTCATCCATAAACCAACGGGCCAAATCAGCAGCAAAAAGCCGGGCGGATAATCACAAAAATAATCGGCCTCATAAAACCCAGCCGGTCCCTTGGAAGCCATGCGCAGGCTCCAGGCGGTAAAGCAGTTCATGTCCACTTCGTAGCCCGGCACCGTATACCCAAGGTATACGCGCAACCCGGCTGCCAGCGCCATCACCACGCAAAGCAGCGCAAAAGACTGGGACTTGTTCAAACGCTGCGCGTATGGATATCCCACGCAGCACAGGAACCCAAATACGATAGCCAGCGCTAAAAACAGAACGGCGCTTTGTGAACCCGCTCTCTCAGAAGCCGTCGTCTGCTCATCTGCGTTGGAAAAAGGCACATCGTTGTACCACAGGTCTGCAACGATGCCTTGAGGCAACGTTTCCAGCTTTTCCAGGCAAATATCGTCAAAATAAGCCTTGCCGATGCTTTCAGCGCTGTAGCCGCCTACGCGGATGCCGAAGGTAAGCTCTGTCTGCCCCTGTCCGGTTTCGCCGTACCATTCCAGGTAGGTCCACTGACCTTCCGTATCAAAAAGCCCTGCGGAACAGGCATAGATATCCTCAATGGCAAAATTGGCGCCGTTACCCAGATCCTCCATGCGTTCCACAAGCACGTACCCGGAAAGCTTGTACAGGGTTTCTGGCTCTACCGGCACGGTGCAAACCAACCGGGCGTCATTGCTGGAGGCATTTTCAATCACAGCGCTGTATTGGCCGGAGTGAACCTGCTGCGTACTAACACCCATGCGGGAATAGCCGGCCTGAGAACGGTAAGCCGTTTGATACCATCCTTCCGGCTGGCCGGCTGTGTCCACCGATTCAAAGCCGCCATTGGCCAAAAGGTTTTCCCCTAATGCGCCAAGGGGCAGCAGCGATAACAGAATAGCCAAAACCAACGAGAGATAACGCTTCATCCGTTCGCTTCCTCTTCGACAAAATGACCAATAAAGGTTTTGCGGTGCTTGGGTGTTGGGCCGAAAGCGCGCAGTGCGGCAATATGCTCCGCTGTGCCGTACCCCATATTGCGGTCCAGTCCGTATTGCGGGTAATACTTAGCATAGCGAAGCATTTGGCGATCCCTTGTTACCTTAGCCACGATGCTGGCGGCCGCCACGTTGTAGCTGGTGGCATCGCCCTTGATGACGGCGTGCGTTGGAAACGGCAGATACAGTTCCCGAACGGCGTCCACAATGCACAGCGTAGCCGGGGCGTTTTCAGCGGCGCGCTCCATGGCCAGCCTGGTCGCGTTCAAAATGTTCATGCCGTCGATTTCCTCCGGCGTCGCTTCGCCAACGCCCACATAGAGAGCAGAGGCGCAAATACACTCGTACAGTTCCTCGCGCCGCTTGGCGCTCAGCTTTTTGCTGTCATCAATCCACTCATACAAAGGCTGGCTTGGCATAATCACGCAAGCCGCCACTACATTGCCAAACAGCGGCCCGCGGCCCGCCTCGTCCATCCCTGCGAGCGACGTGCCAAAAGCAGGGTACTGACCATCATAGGCTACCAGCTCACGGAAATGGGCCAGCCTTTTTTCGGACGGCTTAGGCATGTTCCCCGTTCTCCTTTTCAGCGGCTTTGGGCGGCAACTCCAAAGTGAGCTTGCCCACCTTGCCTTCCCTAAATTCATCCAAAATCACGGCGCAGGCCCGATCCAGGTCGCATACGCCGCCCCGCATCAAAAAACCCCTTCCGCGGCAAACTTCTTCCAGCAAGGCGTACCCATTCAGCGAAGCGTCTTTGATTTTGTAGCGCTCCGCCGTTGCTTCGGGCATGGCGGCAAGCAAATCCTCCAAAAGATTCACACACAACTCATACTGGTCGTACACCGCATCCTTGATGGTGCCGATGTAGGCAAGGCGCGTGGCGGCCTGCTGATCATTCAGCTTGGGCCACAGCATGCCCGGGGTATCCAGCACCTCCAGATAGGGAGACACCTTCACCCACTGATTGCTCTTGGTTACGCCGGGACGATCGCCGGTTTTGGCAATGCTGCCCCCGTACAGCCGGTTGATAAAGGTACTTTTGCCCACGTTGGGTACGCCCACAACCATAGCCCGCAGGGTCTTTTGAATCCCGCGACGCTGGTTGCGCTCCAGCACGTCATGGGCTGCCTGTTCAATCAGCTGCTTAGCCTGCTTGGTTTTGGCAGGGCTTTTGTCATAGGCCATAGCCTCCAGCCCGGCCTGGCGAAAATAGGCAAGCCACTGCTGTGTTTTGGCGTTTTCAGCCAAATCCGCCTTGCAAAGCAGCAGCACGCGGCGCTTGTGGCAAATCAATGCGTCCAGAGCTGGATTTCGGCTGGAAAGGGGCAGGCGCGCATCACACAATTCAATGACCAAATCCACCTTTCCCAACTGAGCGCTAAGCAAACGCTTCGCCTTCGCCATATGCCCAGGATACCACTGGATATCCAAAATCAAAACTCCTTTCGCAAACAAAAAATTCTTAAAGAAAATCATTCAGCTTATTAAACCATTCTTTCCAGAAAAGCGCAAGGGGAAATCGGGGCAGGGCAACAGCATTTAAGAATCAGCCGAAAAGAATCCGCAAGAAAGAGTCAGGGTCAAGGCAGGCCCAGTAA
>CAKTUS010000096.1 GCA_934621485.1 uncultured Clostridia bacterium | reverse complement strand
ACACAGAAGTTAAGCTCCAGTACGTCGAAGATACTTGGCTGGTGACGGCCCGGAAAAATAGATCGCTGCCGCATTTTATATTCCTCAGTAGCTCAATGGCAGAGCATTCGGCTGTTAACCGAAGGGTTGTAGGTTCGAGTCCTACCTGGGGAGCCAAAAACCTATATCCGAACCCAATTTTCCAAATGGAAGTTGGGTTCGGATTTTTTCTTGCCTTCTAATTTGACTACTTTGAAAGTGGACGGCGGAGAAAGACTTCTTCCAAGTGCCGAACAAGATAATCGATAAGAAAGAATAAAGCGCGCAAAAAAGAAAAAGGGATAAAAGAAGACATCTATACAGACTCTGGCGGAAGAAGCTGCGATATACCATTCTGAAAATAGCAAACGCTGTTCAAGAGAATTGTTCAGCAAAACAGGGATAAATCAAGGAGCTGTTCGCAGCTGCTTAGAAGAAGCGTTGAACGAACGACTAGAGAAAGAGACGGAATCGCTGACCAAGCGGATCGCCATGAGCGCGGCGAGGGCCGTCAGGGCTACCGCAGCGGAGAATAAGAGTGGGATCTCCACACGACCTCCGGCAACGTTACGCTCCATATGCCCCGGCTCAAGGGACGCCCTTAGACGGCTATCATTGAGTGTATCGCCGCAGGGAAAGCAGCGTGGAGGAAGTGCTCATCAAAATGTGCTTGGCAAGCGTGTACGCGCGCCGGGCAAAGGACATCGCCGAAGCTCAGTGAGGCAGCTAAGCCTTGCCTTCTACTATCTGCGAGATGAACAAGAAAGTCTATGTCCGCGTTGAAGACGGATGGGACCGTCCATTGCTGAAACCGTTAAAAAACGTCAGGTTCATGCGTATAGGACACGCTTCTTGGATGAAAGGCTCATTTTGAGGGAAAGGGGACTACACAGTAAGGGAGAATCACCGACGCACAACTGTATCAAGCTAACGGCAGGCAGGTGTTTTTCTTTTTCGGACTTTCCTCCCCGGGATGGCACGAAAACGGCAACTTGCATCCGGCACTTGCATATCCTTTCACAAAAAAACGGAGGGCGAAAGGGTGCAGCAGGATCTTGATGAGCGGTGCGTGCGCATCGGTCAGTATATTGCCGACACGGGAGCTACGGTTCGCCAGGCGGCGCGGTATTTTGGCATCAGCAAATCATCGGTTCACAAGGATGTGGGCAGGCGACTGCCTCAGGTAAACCGCACCCTATATGTCCAGGTAAGCCGGGTGCTGGCCTATAACAAAGCGGTGCGTCATTTGCGGGGCGGCGAAGCCACCCGGCGCAAATACAGCGCTCAAGCAGGATTTGCCAGAGACCACGGCGAATGTGTACAGGAGTGACGGCGCATGCGCTTTTTTTGCCATGCGCAAAAGCTGCTTGAAGGAGAATGGTTGCATGGCAAATATCAGCGATATCGGGATCGATTTGGGAACGTCGCAGATCCTGATTTATATGAAGGGTAAGGGCATTGTGCTGCGCGAGCCCACCGTGGTGGCCATTGACCGCGACAGCCGGGATATTCTGGCATTTGGCGAGGAAGCCAAGCGCATGATTGGCCGCACGCCCGGAAACATCCTGGCCATCCGCCCCCTGCGGGACGGCACGGTTTCGGATTACGAACTGGTGAGCTTTATGCTCAAGGGCTTTGTGATGAAGGCCATCGGCAAGCACATGTTTGCCCGGCCCAGGGCCGTTTTGGCGGTGCCCACCTCGGTGAACGAAATGGAAAAGCGTTCGCTGATTTCCACCATGTTTGACGCGGGTATGCGCCGTACGCAGCTGTTGAATCGTTCGCTGGCGACGGCGCTGGGCGCCGGCCTGCCCATGGACGAGGCGTATGGCACCATGATTGTGGACATCAGCGCCGGCGTCAGCGATATTGCGGTGCTCAGCTTTGGCAAAGTGATAGTCAGCGATTGCGCCAAGGTGGGCGGAGACCGTTTTGACGACGCCATCATTCGCCACCTGCGCCGCAAGCATAATCTGCTCATTGGCGAGCGCACAGCTGAAGCGCTGAAAATCAACATTGGCAGCGCCATTCCCCGTTCCGAGCAGCTGTACATGGAGGTAACGGGCCGCAACCTGATTACCGGGCTGCCCAAAACCATGCGCATCACCAGCGACGACATTACCGAGGCCATCGACGAGCCGCTTCAGCAGCTCATTGAAAGTATTCACGGCGTGCTGGAGCACACGCCTGCCGAACTGGCGGCCGATATCTTTGAATACGGCATCCTGCTGTCCGGCGGCGGCGCAGAAATGTTCGGACTGTGCGAGGCCATTGCCGATGCGCTTAAGGTGCCCTGCTCCTGCGCCGAGGATCCGCAAACCAACGTGGTTATGGGCTGCGGCCGCGCGCTGGAAAACCTGCACGAACTGGGCCAGTACCTGGACGACGGTCGTAAGCGCCTGATGCGCTGAACGCCGTGCGCAGAGCCGAACCCTTTCTGTTTCAATCCTTTTTTGCAGGCTGAGCCGCTGCCTTGGCAGCGGCTCAGCCTGTTAAAGGACCCAGGAGTGGTAGCGGAGGGCCGCAGCCCTCCGATTTTCAACCCGGCGGCGTGCAGGGTGGCTTCCTTACGCGCCTTGCCGCCCGGCCAGCCGCAGGCGAGTAGGCAAGGCGCGCCTTTTGCAGAAAAAAGTCGCCGTTAGGCGAGCTTACAGGCCGTCGAAAACCTCTATAGATGAGCACTTGCCTGGCTGTCCGCAGAAAAAACATGATGACGCAAGGCCTAGGAGCTCCGTCCCTAAAACCCCGGCAGCGCCTCCTGCCCATCCCTTTTTTGCCGGCCTGGCCGCTGTCTTGGCAGCGGCTTTTGCAATTTCGGAAAAGGAATTGCGTTTATGTGGGTCAGTGATTATAATGGGAGTTGCTGTCTGCAAGCGGCTTTTTTGACTGGAGGAATTGGCGCCTTGAAAAAGATGGAAAACCTGGCGTTTTGGACGCGGCCCCGGGCGGGACGCAGAATGGCGGCGCTGCTGGCGAGCGTCGTGGTGATGGGCTTTGGCGTGGCGGTGTTCAAGCTGGTGGGCTTTGGCACGGACCCCTGTTCCACCTTTAACCTGGGCCTGGCAAATTGCACCGGTTTGAGCTTTGGCACCTGGCAGCTGCTGATGAATCTGGTGCTGTGCATCCCCGTGCTGTGCTGCGATCTGTCGCGCATCGGCGTGGGCACGCTGGCGAATATGTTGGTGGTGGGCTACAGCGCCGATTGGTTTTTGTCGCTGCTTAGCCCGCATCTGTCGCCCGAAAGCCCGCTGGGTCTGCGCCTTGTTTTGTTTGCCGTGAGCATGGCGGTGTTTTTGCTGGCGGCAGCCTTCTATATTGCGTCGGATTTGGGCGTGGCTCCGTATGATGCGGTGCCGCAGATGATAGCCAGGAGGGTTCGCCGCCTGTCTGCCAGAGTCGTGCGGATTCTTTGGGATATAGCGTTTTTGACCGCAGGATTCCTGATGGGCGCTACGGTGGGCCTTACCACTGTGCTCACCGGCTTTTGCCTGGGCCCGGCCATCGCCGCAGTGGGCAAGCGTACCCGAGCCTGGTTTCAGTAGCTTGCGAAGGTTGGCTAACCGTGTTACAATAGCAGGGAAGCTAGACATTTGAAGAAAGGGCCAGCCATGGACAACATCACCAACATGATTACCGAGGGCAAGGGCAAGCGCCTGTACGCCACCGAAAACCCGGACGAGGCTGTGGTCTATTACCGAGACGAAACCTTTGCGTTTCATGGGCTGAAGCGGGGCCGCATCATTGGTAAGGGAGAAATCAATAATCTGATTTGCGAATATATGTTTACCCTGCTGACGGAAAAGGGCGTGCCCAATCACTTCATTCGCCGTTTGGACAACCGCTGTTCGCTGGTGAAGCGGGTGGAGATTATTCCCGTAACGGTGAAAGTGCGCAACATTGTGGCGGGCAGCTTGGCCAAGCGCATTGGCTATCCGGACGGTACCCGGCTGAAGAATACGGTGGTGGAATATTGCCTGAAAGATCCCGAACTGGAGGATCCGCTGGTCAACCTGACCCATATTACCGCCATGAGCCTGGCCACGCCGGAGGAAATAGCCCAGATGGAAACCATGAGCCTGCGGGTGAACAACGTGGTGCGGGACTGTATGCGGGATATCAATATTGAGCTGATTGACTTCAAGCTGGAATTCGGCCGCTTTCATGGAAAAATTCTGCTGGCAGACGAGGTATCGCCCGATACCTGCCGCTTCTGGGATTCCCGAACCCACGAGCCCTTGGATATCGATTGTTTCCGGCACGACCTGGGCAATGTGGAGGAAGCCTACCGCGAGGTGCTGCACCGCCTGACGGGCAACGTGCTGAAGAATACGGGGGAGGAATAAAGCTATGACGCCATTCAGCGGAAAAACCCTGATGCTTACCGGAGGCACCGGCTCCTTTGGCGAAGCGGTGCTGAAACGCTTTTTGCATACGGATATCGGTGAAATTCGCATTTTCAGCCGGGATGAAAAAAAGCAGGATGATATGCGCCATCGCTATCAGAGCGACAAAATCAAGTACTATATCGGCGATGTGCGGGAGCTGGCCAGCGTGAAAAATGCCATCCACGGGGTGGATTATCTGTTCCATGCCGCGGCGCTCAAGCAGGTGCCCTCCTGTGAGTTTTTTCCCATTGAAGCGGTGAAAACCAATGTGCTGGGCACAGATCATGTGCTCACAGCCTGCATTGAGGAGGGGGTGCGCAAGGTCATTTGTCTGTCCACCGACAAGGCGGCCTACCCGGTAAACGCCATGGGCACCTCCAAGGCCATGATGGAAAAGGTGTTCGTGGCCAAGAGCCGCACGGTGAAGGAGGAAAAAACCACCATTTGCGGCACCCGCTACGGCAATGTGATGTGCTCCCGCGGATCGGTGATTCCGCTGTTTATCGATCAGATCAAGCAGGGCCTTCCCCTGACGGTGACCAACCCGGATATGACCCGCTTCATCATGAGCCTGGACGAGGCGGTGGAACTGGTGCTCTTTGCCTTTGACAACGCGCATACCGGCGACATTTTGGTCAAGAAGGCCCCGGCCTGCACCATCGGCGTGCTGGCGCAGGCGGTAAAAGAGGTGTTTCACGCGGAGAACCCTGTGCGGGTGATTGGAATCCGCCATGGCGAAAAGATGTATGAAACCCTGCTGACCAATGAGGAATGTGTGCATGCCGTCGATATGGGCGATTTTTACCGCGTGCCATCCGACAGCCGGGATTTGAACTACGACAAGTATGTGGTGAAGGGCGACCAGAACCGCAATACCCTGACCGAGTTTAATTCCAATAACACCCGGCTGCTGACGGTGGAGCAGGTAAAGGAAAAGCTGCTGTCCCTGACCTATATTCAGGAGGAGCTGGCTCAATGGCAGAAGAACTGATTCGCGTGGAGGGCGCGGATGCACTGGGGCGCGTGGCGCCCCTTTTTCACAGGTGGCAGGAACCCCTTGTTTGGACGGCTCTGCAGGGGCGCATGGGTCAGGTGTGGCGGCTGGAGAACGCAGGACCGGCTTTGTGCCGCACCGGGGATTTCCTGTTTGCATCCGAAGGCGGGAAAGCCATGCTCCGAGCCGTTGACCGCTGGCTGGACGGCCGCTTTGGAATTTTGGCGCTGCCGCAAGGCGATGAAAACGTGCCCGGCGTGTTTGGTTCCCGAGCCCGGCGCACGCTGCGCTATGCCATGCAAAAGGGCGGCGAACACTTTGAGGAAAAGCGCTTGCAGGAGATGAGCAACGCGCTGCCGCAGGGCCTGGCTCTTTGCTTGATGAACCGGGAACGGTACCATGAGGCCCTTTCGGAAGAATGGTCCAGAGACTTCGTGGCGCTGTTTGCCTCGACGGAGGATTTTTTAACCCACGGATTGGGCGTGGTTTGCCTGCATGAGGGAAGAATGGTGGGCGGCGCTTCGTCTTATTGCTGTTATGACGGCGGCATTGAAATTGAGGTGGACACCCGCCGGGATTACCGTCGCCGTGGAATTGCCTCCGCCTGCTGCGCCCGCCTGATTTTGGAGTGCCTGAACCGCGGGCTGTACCCCAGCTGGGACGCGGCCAACCGTGCGTCGGCAGCGCTGGCCCAAAAGCTGGGCTACCGCGAGGCCGGCGCCTATACCGCCTGGTATCTGAACGAAACGACAACTGAGTGAGGAAAAGCACATGCCAAGAAAAGCAAAAGCTCCCGAAAGTCCGCACATAAATCAGATTACGGACGGCGTTATCTGGAAGAATCTGCTGGCCTTTTTCTTTCCTATTCTGCTGGGCACTTTTTTCCAGCAAATGTACAACACTGTGGACGCCATTGTGGTGGGCAAGTTTGTAGGCAAAGAGGCCCTGGCGGCCGTAGGCGGGGCCACGGGCAACCTGATCAACCTGATTGTAGGCTTTTTCGTGGGCCTGTCCTCCGGCGCAACGGTGATTTTGTCCCAGTATTTTGGCGCAAGACGAAGCCAGGAGGTGGGGGACACCGTGCACACGGCGGCCGCCCTGTCGCTGGCTTGCGGCGTGTTTCTTACGGTGGCGGGCATTGCTCTTTCGCCGGCAATTCTGCGTTTGATGGGCACCCCTGAGGATGTGATGGATCATGCGGTCACCTATATCCGCATCTATTTTGCCGGCATGATTCCCAATCTGGTGTACAACATTGGCTCCGGCCTGCTGCGCGCCGTGGGCGACAGCCGCCGGCCGTTGTACTTCCTGATTGTGGCCTGCCTGGTGAACATTGTGCTGGACATTCTGCTGGTGCTGGGCCTGGAAATGGGCGTGGCAGGCGCGGCTTTGGCCACCATTCTTTCCCAGGCGGTCAGCGCCGTGCTGGTGGCGCTGACGCTGCTGCGTACCGGCGCTTCCTACCGGTTATTCCCCCGCAAAATCCGTTTCCACCGTTATCTGCTGACGCGCATTGTGGAAATCGGCCTGCCGGCAGGACTGCAATCTGTGCTGTACTCCATTTCCAATGTCATCATTCAAACCAGCATCAACGGCTTTGGCACGGATGTGGTGGCGGCTTATACCGCCTACGGCAAGCTGGACGGCTTTTATTGGATGATTGTGAACGCCTTTGGCGTGGCCATAACCACCTTTGTGGGTCAAAACTTTGGCGCGGGAAAATATGACCGGGTGAAAAGGAGCGTGCATGTGTGTCTGGTAATGGCTGCGGGCACCACATTGTTGTTGAGCGCCGCGCTGCTGGGTTTTGCTCAAATGCTTCTGCACCTGTTTAGCGATGATGAGGCTGTGGTGGAGTACGGCTTGCAGATGGTGCATTTGCTGGTGCCGTGCTACATTACTTATATCGGCATTGAGGTTTACTCCGGCGCGGTGCGCGGCGCGGGCGATTCGCTGATTCCCACCCTGCTGACATTGACGGGCGTATGCCTGCTGCGCGTGGTGTGGGTGATGGCGGTGCTGCCGGCTTATGGCACGCTGAGCGCGCTGCTATGGAGCTACCCGGTAACCTGGACGGTAACATCGCTGATGTTTATCGTTTACTATTACTTCGGCGGATGGATGAAGCGCTGCATTGTCAAAAGCGGCGTAGCCCGGCAGGAACAGCAGTCCTAAAAGAGAAGCCCGGCCTTGTAATGCAGCTTGCAAGGCCGGGCTTCAGGTTGCTGAAAAAGTGGAGGTGCAGGAGGCAGTGCCTCCTGCCGGGGTTTTAGGGGCGGAGCCCCTAAGCCTTATGCCGCAGCACTTTCCCCGCGAACCAGCGAAGCGCTGCTTCCGGGCGATGGCGGCCAGTCAGGAGTTTTTCGACAGTCTGAGAAGCCCGGTCTTGTAATGTAGCTTACAAGGCCGGGCTTTCCAGGTTTCCGAACACCGCTTTAATAATGATAGACCTTTTTCTTATTCGCCAGGAACAGCAGCGAGATGAGGCATGCAAAGAGTTCTGCCACCGTAATGGCCAGCCAGATACCGTCAATACCGAGCAGCAGGGGCAGAAGCAGCACAGAGAAGGCCTGGAAAACCAGGGTGCGCAGAAAGGAAATGGCTGCGGAGATGCCGCCGTTGTTCAGGGCGGTGAAGAAGCTGGAAGCAAAAATGTTAAAGCCGCCCATCAGGAAAGAAAAGGAGAATAGCTGGAAGGCGTGGGTGGTCAGGGCGTATAGCTCCGGATCGTAGCCCACAAACAGCCGGGCCAGCGGCGAGGCCAGCGCCAGGGCCAGCGCCGTCAGCACAACGCCGCCGCTTCCCATCAGCACGCTGCTCTTTTGCAGCAGGTTGCGCAGCTCGCTGTGATGGCCCGCGCCGTAATGATAACTGATAATGGGGGCGCTGCCGATGGAATAGCCGATGAAGATAGCCATGAAAATGAACTGCACATACATCAGCACCCCATAGGCAGATACGCCGTCCTCGCCGATGAAGTGCAGCAGCTGCCAGTTGTACAGCATGCTTACCAGGGAGGAGGAGATATTGCTCATCAATTCGGAAGAACCGTTGGCGCAGGCTTTCAGCAGCGGCCTAACCTCCAGCCTCGCAGGCGTTAGGCGAAGAAGGCTGCTGTTGGGCCGGAGAAAATAAAGAAGGGGGAGCAGGCCGCCTACGCATTGACCGATGCCCGTGGCCAGCGCCGCCCCTGCCAGCCCCCAGCCGAAGCCCAGCATGAACAGCGCGTCCAGCGCACAATTGGTTACGCCGGCCGCAATGGTAATCAGCAGCCCCAGACGGGGCTTTTCCGCCGCCGCCAGAAAACTTTGAAACACGTTTTGCAGCATAAAGGCGGTGGTAAAGGCAATGCAGATACCGCCGTACAGCACGCAGTGGTCCATCAGCGCGTCGGTAGCGCCCAGCAGCCGGGCCACAGGTCGCAAAAGCAGCAGCCCGGCCAGGGTAAGGCCCAGGCCCAGCACCACGGTAAACAAAACCATCATGGAGAAGGTACGGTTGGCCCGCTGACGGTCGCCGCGACCCAGCTCACTGGCTACCAGGGCGCTGCCGCCGGTGCCAATCATAAAGCCCATGCCGCCCAGCACCATAATGAAAGGCATAATCAGGTTCAGAGCGGCAAACGGTATTTTGCCTACGGTGTTGGAGACAAACAAACCGTCCACTACGCCGTAAATGGAGGTAAAAATCATCATGACGATGGTGGGCAAAACGAAGCGCAACAGGCGCGGATAGGTGAAATGATCGGATAGCTGGATACGCATGGCAGGTTCCTTTCTTATTCAACGGGGAAATCGACGGCAGTAAAGTATTGTCTGAGAGAACGCGTGTATTTGGCAAATAACACCAAAAAAGCACGCTGCTCCTGAGACGAAAGGGCGCTAAAGGCCTCCTGCTCCGCGGCGATGACCTGGTCCGCAGTGCGGCGGGCCAAAGCAACGCCCTGATCGGTCAGGTACAGCAGGCGGTTGCGCCGGTCCGTACCTTCCCTTTGCAAAATGCAGCCGTCTCTTTCAAGGCTTTTCAGCGCGGAATGAAGCGTTTGCTTGGGCAGATGCAGCAGATGACACAAACGGCTGAGGGTCAGGGGGGCCGGCTCCACACGCAGGGTATACAAAATCCACAGCGTACAGTCGGACAGGCCCAGTCTCCGGGCTATGTCGTGATAGAGCCGGTCGTTTTCCAGGCTCAAGGTATTGTAGCTCCGCAGAGCGGAACCGATGGTTTCAAAAGGCATGGAGCGCTCCTTTCAGCGAAAACGAGAAGAAAGTCCGAAAGCGGACGAAAGTCAGTTTAGTCCGTTTTCGGATGAATGTCAAGCAGAAATTTGCCTTTGAAAGAAATCCGTCAAAACATAGACGGACACACACGGAGCAGTGTTCACACCAAAAGCGGATGGATATAAGCGCAACAGGATTTTGACGCAAAAAATGCTTAAAAATTTTAGAAAACCTATTGCAATTGAACTGGCTTTGTACTATACTACTAAAGCTGTCTGTTTAGGGATGAAGCGGTAAGTTGC
>CAKTUS010000095.1 GCA_934621485.1 uncultured Clostridia bacterium | reverse complement strand
AACACGGTGCCGCTGAACATGTACACATCCTGCTGCACCATGCCGATGGCTTCCCGCAGGCTGTGCTGGGTCAGGTGAGTGATATCGTGCCCGTCCACCAGGATGCGGCCGCCGGAAACGTTGTAAAACCGGGGAATCAGGTTGCACAGGGTGGTTTTGCCGCCGCCGCTGGGGCCCACCAGAGCCACCCGCTCGCCGGCCTTTACCTCAAAGTTGATATCCGCCAGCACGTTTTTGTCGTCGTCGTTATAGTGGAAACTGACATGGTCGAAGGTGACGCCACCCTTCACATGCGTAAGCTCAATGGCGTCCGGCGCATCCTGAATATCGGGCTTCTCGTCCATGATTTCGCAGAAGCGCTCGATGCCCGTCATGCCCCGCTGAAATTGCTCCATGTAGTCCACAATGCGGCGAATGGAGGTGAGCAGGGTGCTCACATACAGCAAATAAGCTACGTAGTCCGCCGCAGTGATGTTGCCGCTGATGATAAACAGCGCGCCTACCACCACCACCACAATGTACATGATTCCGTCGAAGGCGCGGGTGGTGGTGGAAAAGCCGGCCATATACAGGTACTTGCGCCGGTTGATGCGCACGATTTCATCGTTGCGCTGGTGGAACTTTTCAATTTCCACCGGCTCATTGGCAAAGCTTTTCACCACGCGGATGCCCAGCAGGCTGTCCTCCACCTGGGCGTTGATTTCGCCCACCTGGTGACGGCTTTCCTTGAACACGGCCCGCATGCGCTTGTTAAAGAATCGGGTGCACACCAGCATCAGCGGCAGCATGGCAAAGATAATCAGCGTCAGCAGCGGGCTGGTGCCCATCAGGATGATGAAGGGAACCACAATCTTGATGGCGGCGATGAAAAACTCCTCGGGGCAGTGGTGAGCAAACTCGGTTACGTCAAACAGGTCGCTGGTGATGCGGGCCATAATCTGCCCCACCTTGGCGTTGCTGTAGTAGGCGAAGCCCAGGGTTTGCAAATGCTCAAACAGCTTGTTGCGCATGTCCCGTTCAATATAGGTGCCCATGATATGGCCCCTGGACGACATGTAAAAGCTGGCGGCCGAATCAACGATGCGCAGCGCCACATACATCGCGCCTACCCGCAGCACATAGGCCGCCGTCAAGGCGGCTGCGTTGCCGGTGGCCAGGGTGGTTATGTTGCGCACAATCAGCGGCAGCACCAGCTCGCACACCGTGGTCAGCGACGCGCAAAACAGGTCCAGCAGCAGCATGGGCAGGTACTTGCGGAAGTAGGGCAGAAACCGGCGAAGCAGCTGACTGGTTTTCATGGTATGTTGGGGGCTGGACATGGAAAAAACGCTCCTTCATTCGTGATAGCTGGGGGCCGTCAGGGTGGTCGTTTTCAGCAGAGCGGGCAGGTCGCCGGCATGGCTGGCAGGGCACACCACGGCGTACACCGCCACATCATTCTGGGCAAAAACGCAGCTTTGCTGGCTGTTGTCCATGCGGGCCGCGTTCAGCCCGCCCAGGGTGTACAGGGTTTGCGCTTCCAGTTTGTAGCCCCGCTGGTCAAGCAGTTCTCCGGCGCTGGTGGGACGCACGCTTTCCAGGGTCAGGGTCGCGCCGTCCTCAAAGGCGTAGGTCAGGGTTACCCGGCGGGCGTAGCCGCCCTCAAAGGCCGTGTCGAAAATGCGGGCCTTCTGCATGCTCAATCCGCCGTAGAGGGACAGCACCGGCTGGCCGAAGGTGTCCGCCAGGCTTTGCACATCCGCGTCGCCCGGGGTTTCCAGGGCGCTCATGGGCATGGTAATTTGAGCCTGAGGCTGGCTGACGGCATACTTGGCGTCCTCATCCGGCTCGCCCAGCAGCAAAAACAGATAGGCAAAAACCAGCGCCGCCGCCAACAGCAGGCACAGGAGCGCCCGCACCAGCAGCTTTCGGGCCCTGGACGGCGTTTTGGGGGGCGCTTCTTCTTCATCGGTAACAGGCTTTTGGGCAGGCATGGGCTCCTGGGGCCTGCGCATGCCGCGCAGCAGGTTTTTCAGCACGTGCTGCCGCTGCGCCGGGCTGCCGGGCGCTTGGCGGGAATTGCTGTTCAAAAACATCCTTCCTTTCCAGACGGCGCTTTACGGAGTGGGCAGGCCGTACTGAGCCAGCTGCTTGCGCAGTTCGTCCTCGCCGCCAATCTGGCTGAGATAGCCGCGGTAGAAGCACTCATACAGCATGGCGCGCTCGTCGCCTTCCAGCTGCGTGTCGCCGTGAATGGCCGCCAGCATGCGGGCAGCCGGGGAAGCCAGCAGCTTGTCGGCGCGGCTGTTGAAACGGATTCCGAAGAACGAGTGCATGTAGGTGCTGCTGCCCTTCAAAAACAGATCGGCAAACTCGCTGCTCAGGCGCATCAAATACTCCCGGGTAAAGCCTTCGGCGTCCGGCGCAAGAGCCTGGCAGCGCTCCAATTGCGGATGGTGGAACAATTCCTTGCGCATGGCGGCCTTCTGCTCCTCGGAAAACTCCCTGGGCGTCAGGTACATGTGCAGCAGATAACACTTGATGACGGAAAAATCCACATTGCGGCCGCCCCGCTCATACAGACGGCCCAGATGCAAAAGCTCCCGGGCAATGTCCAGGCTGTCGGGCTCGTCCTGCTGCGCCTTCGTAAGCAGGTCATATTTCTTTTTGGGGTCGGAGGTAGCCTTCACCCTGGCTAAAACCTCCTGCACCGCTTCGGGCACGGCGGAAGCGTCCTTGGGCATGGGCGCGCCGCAATAGGCGCAAAACGCGGCGTCCGCCGCCTGGGCGGGCTTGTGACAGCGCGGGCAAATGGGCATGAACCATTCCTCCTTGATGAAAGTCCTGTTTATCTTACGCTGAATGAGAAAGCAAAGTCAAGCCTTGGGCGAGGCGTCCAGCAGCCGCCGATTCAAGCGCCTGAGCGCGTCCGCGGGCAGCTTGACCACCCGGCGGTCGTAGGTCAGAACGCCGTTGAGCTCGTCCTCCACGTCGCTCAGCTGAGTGTAAACCGCAGCGCACAGCCCTTTGGAAACGGCGGGAAGGATTTGGCTTTCAAACAGCCGCTCATAGGCCTGCCACAGTGCGGCGCGGTCCGGCAGCTTTTTGTAGCCGAAATCCGCCTCGTTGTAACAATGCCCCGCTTCCCGCAGGTTATAGCCGCCGAACTCGCTGAGAATCACCGCCCGGCCGCGCCTGTCCTTGCGGAAACGATAGGGCTTGAAATAAACATGCGAGCTTTGAAAATCGCCTGCGCCCTGGTCGTGCCAGCCGCTGGCGTGGTCAATGGGGCGGGTGGGATCCCACCGGCGCAGAAGCGCGGCGACCCGGGCGGCGTCAAACTGCCCCCAGCCTTCGTTGAAGGGTACCCAAAGCGCCAGGCTGGGCACATTGTAAAGCTGGGAGACCATCTCCTTCAGCTGGGTCAGGTATTCCCGGCGTCCGGCCTCATCCTGGCGGGCAAAGCGCCGGTAGCGGTGGTCGTTGTGGTGCAGGCCGGTAATCAGCGGCAGGGAGATGGTGGTCAGGCGGTACTTGCCGCCGCCGCTGGGCATATCCTGCCACACCAGCATGCCCAGGCGGTCGCAGTGATAATACCAGCGCATGGGTTCCACCTTGATGTGCTTACGCAGCATGTTGTAGCCCAGACTTTTGGCGGTTTGAATATCAAAAATCATGGCCTCGTCGGCGGGCGGGGTGTACAGGCCGTCAGGCCAGTAGCCCTGATCCAGCAGACCGTTGTGAAAATACGGCTTTCCGTTCAGAAACAGCCGGGGCGTGCCGGAAGCGTCGGGGCGCACCTCCGTCTTGCGCATGGCAAAGTAGCTTTCCACCAGGTCCTGCCCCAGGGTAAAGGAGCAGGGGTACAGATACGGGTCCTCCGGGCTCCAGGGGCGGAAATCCGGCATGGGAACCTTCGCCGGCCGGTTGGCGGTCAGGGAAAGGGAACGGCCTTCCAGCTCCATTCGGCAGGGTGCGTTTTCGCCGCAAAGCACCGTCATCTCCAGGGCGTTTTCGTCATACAGGGGCGTAAGGCGCAAACCGGTAATGTAGGTGCTGGGCACGGACTCCATCCACACGGTTTGCCAGACACCGCTCTGAGGCGTGTACCAGATGCCGCCCCGGCGGGTTTTCTGCTTGCCCCGGGTGTGAAAGGATGCATCGGTATCGTCATGCACCCGCACCAGCAAGGTGTTTTCCGGCTGCAAGGCGCGGGTAATGTCGGCGGAAAAGGCGTTGTAGCCGCCCATGTGGCGGCAGACCTCCACCCCGTTTACATATACGGCCGCCTCCTGGTCCACCGCGCCAAAGTGCAAAAGCACCCGGCCGTCCTGGCACGCAAAACCCTCCGGCAGGGAAAGGCGGAGACGGTACCACAGCGTTTGTCCCGGGAACAGGGTGCGGTCTACCCCGCTCAGCGGGCTTTCCGGCGAAAAGGGAACCAAAATGCGCCCGTCCCATCCGGTGGGTTCCTCGTCCGTTTCGGTGATGGCATAGTCCCAATAGCCGTTCAGGTTCAGGTAGCTGTTCCGGCGCAGCTGCGGCCGGGGGTATTCGGGCAGCACCCGGGTTGGGTTCAGGCTTTCGCCCCAGGGCGTCGTCAGCATCCGTCAGCCCTCCTTGCGCCGAAGCAGCGTTACGGGAACGGCCAGCAACAGCAGCACCGCCGCAGCGGCCAGAAAAATGCCGGGCGTGGGCACGGTTTTCACCTGGCCCAACTCCACATAGGTTTGCGCGCTGCCGCGAATGACCGCCGCGCCGATGGCGGGGCCAATCATCATGGGCAGCATTACCGCAAAAATCATGCGGATTCCCTGGAAGTGCCCCGCCTTGTCCGCCGGGGTCAGGTGGCGGATTTCCGCCGTCAGGGCGGCGGTCAGCAGCATGTAGCCGCTCATCATAACGGCGCCGGCAAGCATAACCCAAACCATCCCCCGGGCATAATACATGCCCGCCAGCCCCAGCAGCATCAGCCCGCCTGCCGGGCAGGCAAAGCGCAACCGGCCCGTTTTGTCGATGGCCCGGCCGCCCAATACGCTGACCAGGGACGCCGTTATCAGCACAACGCCCAGTACCAGGGCGTAGTTATCCATTTGCAGATAGTGCTGTAAATAAATGATTAAGTAAGGGAAAAACACCTGTACCGCCACGGAAAACACGCACATGGCCGTCAAAGACAGGTACAGCGCGGAATGAGCCTTTACCACCGAGGGACGAAAGCCGTAGGCCAGCTGGCGCAGAACAGGCTCCCGCTTGGGCGGCATAGGGGTTTCGGGCAGCAAAAAGCAGGCGATCAGGCCGGTCAGGGTTACCAGACCGCCAAACAGAAGGAAAAACGCCTGCCATCGTCCCGCCTGGGTCATGCCGTCAAACAGGCCGAAAATCACCAGCATGGAAGCCAGCGGCAGCACGGCCAGCACGCTTTCCACCCGGCCCCGCTGGTCATCGGGAATCTGGTCGGTGATATAGGCGTTGAAGGCGGCGTCGTTAGCGGTGGAACCAAAGAAGGTCATGACGCAATCCATGACGATGACCCAAATGGCCGCGGCGGCTACCGCGCTGGCAGCCGGAAACAGCCGGGCGGCGTTTCCCACCGTGATGAAGCCAAAGGCGGCGGTGCTCAGGCCCCACAGCAAATAGCCCCCGCAGATGAAGGGCTTGCGGCGGCCCGTGCGGTCGCTGACCACGCCCATCAGCAGAGTGGTGACCGTGGCGGCCACGGCGCTCCAGGCCACCATGGCGGCAATGTAGCCGGGATCGGTAGAGATGGTGTTGTATAAAAACACGTTGAAATACATGTTTTCAATGGTCCAGGCGAATTGGCCCATCAGGCCGATCAGGATGAGGGTAAACCACAGCCGGGGAGAAAGCTTGCGCATAAAGGACCTCCTGACGTGTGAGAAGGATGGATTACCTAATTATACATCCTTCACGGCGACGGTACAAGCAGGGGCGAACGGCGCTTTTGCAAAAGTTTTCTCACCCGGGCGCTGCGCGAAGCGAACGGAGCTTTTTTCCATTTGGCCGGCCAGGCGACGGCGATGCGTTTCCTGCCAGAGGAAACGCCGGCCCTTTGGCAGCGTCCCGAAGCGGGGGCCCTGACCGGCTTTCCCAAGGCATATTCTGGGAGGCTTTTTGAATGGACCGGCGGTGCGGTTCCCCCTCTGCCGATTTGGCGCAAAATTCAAGGGATGAACTTGAAAAAAAGATTGACTTTCCGATGGAATCCGTGCTAATATGGTATGGTTGTCCGCGGTATGTGCTTTTGGCGTGCCATTCTTTCGTGAGAAAGACGATGGAATCCGCCGCCGGAGGCTTGTGCCGCAGTGGAAACCCAAGAAGGGAGGGCTGGATCAACGATGAAAGAATGGCTTTCACAGCCGGAAAAGCGAGTGGTGGGCACCCATCAGGTGCTGCGCGCGCTGGAGGGCGGTCTGGCTGCTCACGTCTTTTTGGGAAAGGACGCGGACGGCTTTATCTACCACAGGATCAATGGCCTGTGCGAGGAAAAGGGCGTGCCCGTTACCGTGGTGGACAGCATGGCGGAGCTGGGAAGGCTTTGCCAGGTGAACGTCAAGGCGGCGTCCGCCGCCGTGCTGAAATAAGCGCGGCAAAACCCCATTCAGACTATAAAGCGCCATGGGTTGCGGCGCGTTATAGGATATCAATTCGGAGGTGTTTCCATGCCCACGATCAATCAGTTGATCCGCAAGGGACGGAAAAAGGTTGAAAACAGGTCGACGGCTCCCATTCTGCAGGGCTGCCCGCAAAAGCGCGGCGTGTGCCTGAGCGTGAAGACCACGACCCCCAAAAAGCCCAACTCCGCTCTGCGTAAGATCGCCCGTATCCGTCTGACCAATCAGATCGAAGGTACGTGCTACATTCCGGGTATTGGCCACAACCTGCAGGAGCACAGCGTGGTTCTGATCCGCGGCGGCCGTGTACGCGACCTGCCCGGCGTTCGCTACCACATCATTCGCGGCGCTCTTGATACGGCTGGCGTTGCCAAGAGAATGCAGGCCCGTTCCCTGTACGGCGCAAAGCGGCCCAAGAAGTAAGACGTTTTCCTGCGCTGCTGTCTGCAGCCCTTTCGGAGTGGGCGCAGGCGTTCGGCAGGTATCCGGGGAGAATCGAAGCCGGATATACCACCGGGCACACCGCGTGACTTTCCCGTGCGACGTCGGGAGCGGCCGATGCTGAAGGCCGTCAGGAACCTGTACGCAAGCGCGCTTTGAAAACGCATTCCACAAAGCCAACAAAATCTTACGTTGTGCCACAGCACATTGCGGCGCAGGCCGCAAACGAAGGAGGAAATCAAATGCCCCGTCGTGGATTTATTCCCAAGCGCGAGGTGCTGCCCGATCCTGTTTACGGGACCACGGTTGTAACCAAGCTCATCAATCAGATCATGCTGGACGGCAAGCGCGGCACCGCGCAGCGCATCTGCTACAACGCCTTTGAGACCATTGCCGAGAAAACCGGCAAGGACGCCAACGAGGTGTTTAACGCTGCGCTGAGCAACGTTGCTCCCCAGCTGGAAGTGAAGGCCCGCCGTGTGGGCGGCGCCACCTACCAGGTACCTATTGAAATCCGCCCCGAGCGCCGTCAGACCCTGGCGCTGCGCTGGCTGGTGGACTTCAGCCGCAAGCGCGGCGAAAAGACCATGGCGGAACGCCTTGCCGCCGAGCTGATGGACGCCGCCAACAACACCGGCGCCGCCGTGAAGCGCAAGGAAGAAATGCACCGTATGGCCGAGGCCAACAAGGCCTTCGCGCATTACCGCTGGTAATGCACAGCGGGCGTGGGCTGGGGCCCCGCCCGGATGGAAGAGTGTACAGTTAGCTTGCAGATTGAAAGGAGACCCTTCGTTATGCCAAGAAGCCACCCGTTGGATAAGGTGCGTAACATCGGCATCATGGCTCACATCGACGCCGGTAAAACCACGACGACCGAACGCATCCTGTTTTACACAGGCCGCGTTCACCGCATGGGCGAAACGCACGAGGGCGCGGCGACCATGGACTGGATGGCCCAGGAGCAGGAGCGCGGTATTACCATCACCTCCGCTGCTACGACCTGCCAGTGGAAAGGTCACAGAATCAACATCATCGACACTCCCGGCCACGTCGACTTCACCGTTGAGGTGGAGCGCAGCCTGCGCGTGCTGGACGGCGCTGTCAGCGTGTTCTGCGCAAAGGGCGGCGTAGAGCCCCAGAGTGAAACGGTTTGGCGTCAGGCCAACAAGTATCATGTTCCCCGCATGGCGTACGTCAACAAGATGGACATCATGGGCGCGGACTTCTTCCGCGTGGTGGACATGATGAAAGACCGGCTGGGCGCCAATGCAGTGCCCATCCAACTGCCCATTGGCAAGGAAGCCGATTTCAAGGGCATCATCGACCTGGTGCGTATGCGTGCCGAAGTGTACTACGACGACGAGGGCAAGGATGTCCGCGACGAAGAGATTCCCGCTGATTTGCGCGAGCTGGCGGAAAAGTATCACCATGAGCTGATTGAATCCGTTGCCGAAAGCGACGAAGCGCTGATGGAGAAATTCTTCAACGACGAAGAGCTCACCGTGGATGAAATCAACGCCGCCATCCGCAAGGCCACCATCAACTGCACCATGAACCCCGTTTTGTGCGGTACCTCCTACCGCAACAAGGGCGTGCAGCCGCTGCTGGACGCGGTGGTGGAATACATGCCGTCTCCGCTGGACATTCCCGCCATCAAGGGTTTTGATCCCGACGACCCGGAAAAGGAAATTGACCGGCATCCCAGCGATGACCAGCCTTTCTCCGCCCTGGCCTTCAAGATCATGACCGACCCCTTTGTGGGCAAGCTGGCGTTCTGCCGCGTGTACTCCGGCGTGCTGGAGGCCGGCAGCTACGTTTACAATTCCACCAAACGCAAGCGCGAGCGCGTGGGCCGTCTGGTGATGATGCACGCCAATCACCGTGAAGAGGTGGACACCGTCTACACGGGCGATATCTGCGGCATCGTCGGCCTGAAGGACACCACCACCGCCGACACCCTTTGCGACGAGAAGAACCCCGTCATCCTCGAGTCCATGGAATTCCCGGATCCTGTAATCCAGGTAGCCATCGAGCCCAAGACCAAGGCAGGTCAGGACAAGATGACCATGGCGCTGGTAAAGCTGGCCGAGGAGGACCCCACCTTCAAAACCTATACCGATCAGCAGACCGGCCAGACCATCATTGCGGGCATGGGCGAGCTCCATCTGGAGATCATTGTGGACCGCATGCTGCGTGAGTTCAAGGTAGAAGCCACCGTGGGCAAGCCTCAGGTTGCCTACCGCGAAACCATCCGCAGGGCCGCCAAGGCCGAAGGCCGCTATGTGCGCCAGACCGGCGGCCATGGCCAGTTCGGTCATTGCTGGATCGAGATTGAGCCCGTGAAGCCCGGCGAAGGCTATTCCTTCGAGAACAAAATCGTGGGCGGCGTGATTCCCAAGGAATTCATCGCTCCCATCGACGCCGGTATCCGCGAGGCCGCTCAGAGCGGTATCCTCGGCGGCTACGAGGTGGTGGACTTCAAGGCCACTGTGTTCGACGGCAGCTATCACGATGTGGACTCCTCTGAAATGGCCTTTAAGATCGCCGGTTCCATGGCGTTCAAAGAAGCGCTGGCCAAGGCTGACCCCGCCCTGATGGAGCCGGTGATGAAGGTGGAAGTCATCATCCCCGAGCAGTACATGGGCGACGTGATCGGCGATATTTCCAGCCGCCGCGGCCGCATCGAAGGCATGGAAGCCCGTATGGGCGAGCAGACTGTGCACGCCTATGTGCCCCTGAGCGAAATGTTCGGCTACGCTACCGACCTGCGCAGCCGCACCCAGGGCCGCGGACTGTTCACCATGCAGTTCGACCACTATGAGGAAGTGCCCAAGGCCATCGCCGAGAAGGTAACGGGCGCACGCAAAGGCTGAAACCCATTTTGCACAATCAAATAGAACCGTTCAATATCAAGGAGGAAAATGACTCATGGCTAAGGCAAAGTTTGAGCGTACCAAGCCGCACGTAAACATCGGCACGATCGGTCACGTGGACCACGGCAA